>JAKBUS010000009.1 GCA_021841585.1 Pseudomonadota bacterium
CCGATCTGACACCCATTGCCACGGACGACCCGCGGTTGCGCTCGCTCGTGGTCGAAATCACCGAGCGCGAACCCATCCCGCAGCTTGCGGTCTTGGCGGGCATGCTGCACCCGCTGCTCACGGCCGGCGTGCGCCTGGCGCTCGATGATTTCGGCAGCGGCTATTCTTCATTTCTGTATCTCGCCGATCTCCCCATCTCCTTTCTCAAGATCGAGCGGGCCTTGGTCGCCCGCGCCGGGCGCGATGCGCGTATCGATGCCATGATTCAGAGCATCGTGTGTCTCGCGGGCGAGCTCGGCATCACCACCATCGCCGAGGGCATAGAGTCTGCGGCGAGCGCCCAGGCCGTGGCGGCCCTTGGCGTTTCATGGGGGCAGGGTTATCACTTCGGGCGGCCGGAATGTGACTGACAAAGGGCACGGCGCAAGATCGAAGCGGCGGGCCGCCTCATTGCTACAAGATGTATCACGGGCGATCCGCCGCCCATGGATCATGCGAGGCGAGGTTCGCGGTCTCGAGGGGATCGGCGCATGCCTGTTCGCGTGCCTTACGTAAACGCCCGAAGTGTGCCTTGATGCGCGCACGTCGCGACCATGAGGCATGCAGCCGGACGCGTCCCGGGACCCACTCATTGGCCGCGCCCTTCAGCTCGTGAGGTGGCGATAGATGTCGGATATCTTCAAGGGAAGCTTGCGCACGTCATCGATCTGCGCGTAGTTGGCGGCGCCGTACATGTGCGGCAGATAGTCGCGCGCATCGGTGTCGATGGTGATGCAAAAGGCGTGGATGCCGTCGCGTTTGGCCTCGAGCAGCGCCTGACGCGTGTCCTCTATCCCATAATCGCCCCGATAGCCGTCATAATCATCGGGCTTGCCGTCCGACAGGGTGATGAGCAGCTTGGTGCGCGCCTCCACGCCGTTTAGCAGGCCGCAGAGGTGGCGGATCGCAACCCCCATGCGGGTATAGTCCTGGGGCTTCATGCCGGTGATGCGCGCGCGGACCCGGTCGTCGTAGGGGTCTTCGAAGCGCTTCACGCGGTACATCTCACAGCGCTTGCGTGTGATCCCCGAGAACCCGTAAATGGCGTAACGGTCCCCGAGGATCTCCAGGGCCTCGCACAGCAGCACCAGTGACTCGCGCTCGGCATCATTGATCCAGCCCTTCGTCGACCCGCTCATATCGACCATGAACATGACGGCGATATTGCGCGCGAAACGCCGGTTACGCAGAAACAGCCCGTCAGGAAGTTCGCGACCCGAACGCAGCTCCGCGAACCCCTGGACCAGGGCGTCGAAATCGATGTCGTCCCCGTGCTTCTGGCGTCTCTGGGTAGCGTTTTCCCCACGCAGCGCCTCGAATGTCTTGCGTAGCCGCGCGGCGAGGCCGGCATATTTCCGCAAGGTATCCGCGACGAACGGCTCGTTTACGGGATGGACATCGAGTTCACGCAAGACGCACCACTCCTTGCGGTAATGCTGGCGCTTGTAATCCCATTCGTTGTAATGAAATGCGCCTTCTTCGTGGTAGGTCCCCTTCCAGACGTCTTCCGGTTTCCGGGTGTTTTCCGTCGCGTAGCCCCCATCGCCGGCCGCCACCAGGTATTCGTCCGGGATATCGCCGAGGTCCTGGACGATCGATTGCATCAAAGTGCGCACGTCCGGTGGTGGCACTAGTGCCTGACCATCCAGGAGGAGGGTGAGATCGTTGCGGCCGGTCTCGTCTTTGTGGACAGCAAACCGCCGCTCATCGGGGGTGGTCGTTTTGCCATTCAGGATGGTCTTCAAGGCATTTTGCAGCGCCACGCGCTCCTGTTCCAGGCGTTCGGTAAGCGCCGTGGCCACCGCCGCCGGGTCGAGCACGCCCTGATAGAGGCGAGGCTTGGGCAGGGGTTCACCGTAAAGGGCGGCCACGGCCTCGTAGGTATCGTCAACGGTGGCGCCGGCTGCCTCGAGCCGGGCGATCCAGGGTGTCCACGAGGCGGGCGCCGATGGGCGAGCCTCGAGGGCGCAGAGTTCCCGGTAGAGCCCAGGCAGCTCGCGCGCGAGGCAGGCGTCGAGGCGGATGGTCTCCAGGGCATGAAAGAGGTCGCGGGCATAGGTTGCGTCCGGCAAGGACTGACAGCGTTCCTGGAGGCGCGCGGGATCGTCGCCTGGAAACGTCCCGAACCAGGACTGTGCCCAGAGGTGGGCGGCCAAGACTTTGTAGAGGCGCAAGTTCCCGGCGCGCGTCGGCAATGCTGCGATCATCGCCGGGAGATAAATGCGCGTGGTGTCGGTAAAGGCAGGCTCCCCGGTTTCGAGTTTGAGCGGCCTTCCGGAAAGCGCCTGGAGAAAAAGTTCGAGGATCGGCCCGACCTCCTCGAGGGTCACGGCGCGGGCGCGCTGCGCGCGTACCGCGGCAAACGCCTCGACCTCGCTCAAGGCGGTGATCGCCGGGTATAGCCCCATTTTGTCGTAGACGTCCATGGCCTGGATGATCCAGGCCTCGGCATCGTCCAGGGCCATGCGTTTTAGGCCCTCGGCCGCGCGGTTGGCAAAATGATAGGCGAGCTCGGGGTTGGTCTTGGCGATGATGGCGATCCAATGGCGGGCAAAATCCTGCTGGTCGCGGGCGAGCGCTGCCAGCGTGACCGCGGCCGCGCGGCTGGTGCGGCGTAATGACAACGCGGCATCGAGCTCTTCGTCCAGCCAGTCCTCGAGTTCCGAGGCGCTGAAGGCCTCAGGACCGGTCATGGCAATCACCCGCATGGGTCGCGGCACCCATCGGCCTTTCGGGTCCTTTTCTGCTACTCTTTAGCGCATGGATATCGATCTCTATCATCGTCCCGATTGCCACCTCTGCGAGGACATGGCGCGCGCCTTGGCGCCCCTTGCGGCCGAGCTCGGTTTGATCGTCCACACGATCGACATCGAAAGCGACCCGAACCTCGAGGCGCGCTATGGCCTCAAGGTCCCGGTATTGGTTCATGACGGCATCGAGATCTGCTGTTATCGCCTCGATGAGGACGCCGTGCGCCGGGCTGCGGCCGCTAAAAAAGCGAGGCACTGAGTTCATGGATGGCGGCCAGCATCTCCGGGTCGTCGGTGAGGGCTTGGGCGATCGCGCCCCGGCACGCGGCGACCGGGCTTATACCCGACACCATGAGCTTGGCGGCATGCACGAGCAGGCGCGTGCTCGCGCCCTCCTCTAACCCGCTGCCCTTGAGATTGCGCGTCATCGCGGCAAACTTGACGAGCTTGCCGGCAATCTCGTCCCCCACGCCGCTTTCGTGATCCACTATGCGCTTCTCAAGATCGGCGGATGGGTAGTCGAATTCGAGCGCCACGAAACGCTGGCGGGTGCTCTGCTTTAAGTCCTTGAGTACACTCTGATAGCCGGGGTTGTAAGAGATCGCCAAGGCAAATTCCGGGGGCGCGGACAATACCTCTCCGGTCTTCTCGACGGGCAGCACCCGTCGGTCATCGGCGAGGGGGTGGATGACGACCGTCGTATCCTTGCGGGCCTCGACGATCTCGTCCAGATAGCAAAGGCCGCCGATGCGTACCGCCCGCGCAAGCGGACCATCGACCCACGTCGTGTCTCCGGCGGTGATCAGATAGCGCCCCACGAGGTCGGAGGCGGTGAGATCGTCATGACAGGAGACGGTCACGAGCGGACGCTTCAGGCGCCATGCCATATGCTCCATGAAGCGCGTCTTTCCGCAGCCCGTGGGACCCTTCAGCAAAACAGGGATCTGATTGCGGTAGGCGCTCTCGAACAAAAGAATCTCGTCGCCTTGCGGCTCATAGTATGGCTCCTTCGTCACGAGAAGGGCTTCAGATTTCACGGCACCTCGTTCCACATATCCCTCGTTCTTCGCGGCAGTGATACGGCTACAGTATGCCAAAAGCATCCGACAATCCAAAAAGCCATTGACGGCCCGGTCACCGTCCATGCGCCATCGGCCATGAGTCCCTTGTCACATACGCCTACGCCAGTAGGCGCGCAATATTCAGGGGGCGCACGCATTTAAGGCATGGGGACCTTCGCTCCGCCCCGGGGCTGATCCGGGATTCATCGCTTGTCCTTGAGAATTGCGGTTGACGATCGCGGCATCTCTCTCCACAATGCAATCGAACATATTTGTTTATTACGAGAGCGTGGGGTCCCACCCGCGCGGGGCAGCACGGCCGGCCGAGCCGGCACTCGTCTACGCGGCATCTTATGGCGCCATAGAAAGTTTCTAACCATGGCCCTAGCTCTTACGGGCTTCTTCGGCGTATAACGTGGACGGCCCCTCCCGGCGCGAGCCGTGGCTGGCTTTAGCGAACGCCACCCCTGAGGAGATCGCTTAATGGCGGACGTAGTTGCAACACATGAGACCATCGTGGTGGTCGGTGGCGGCATCAGCGGGATGACCGCGGCCGTCGAGGCCGCCGAAACCGGCAAGAACGTCATTCTGCTCGAACGAACGCCCTCTCTCGGGGGCCGCGTCAACCAGCTTTATAAGTATTTCCCGAAGTTATGCCATCCGACCTGCGGCATGGAGATCAACCTCCGCCGCCTACGCGCCAACAAGCGCATCAAGGTCCTGACCCTGGCCGAGGTCTCCAAGGTGGAGGGGCGCGCCGGTGATTACAAGATCTCCGTTACCCTCCATCCCCGCTACGTGAATGATCATTGCACCGCCTGCGGAGCCTGCGGCGCAGCGGTTTCCGCCGAAATTCCCAACCCCTTCAACTATGGAATGAGCCGCATGAAGGCCGCCTATCTGCCTTCGCTGATGGCTTATCCCCAGCGCTACGTCATCGACCCATCCATACTGGGAACTCCCGACGCCGAGAAGGCCAAAGAGGCCTGCAAGTATGGCGCGGTTGATCTCGACATGAAGGCCGAAGAACTTACCTTGAGCGCCGGCGCGGTGGTGTGGGCAACAGGCTGGCGCCCCTATGACGCCGGAAAGATTCAGCCGTACGGCTATGATCGCTTCGATAACGTCATTACGAGCGTCGAGTTCGAGCGGCTGTCGGATCCGCGTGGTCCCACGGGAGGGCGCATCGTCCGTCCGTCCGATGGCAAAGAGGCCAAGAATGTGGCGTTTATTCAGTGCGCCGGGTCTCGCGACCGCAATCACTTAAAGCACTGCTCGCGCATATGCTGCATGGCATCCCTGAAACAGACGACCTACATGCGTGAGCGTTTCGGCGACGAGGCGCAATCCACGGTTTATTACATCGACATCCGCGCCATCGACCGCTTCGAGGATTTTTATCAGAAGGTGCAGGCCGATTCGACGGTGCGATTCGTGAAGTCCAAGGTGGCGAATATCACCGAGGACGAGGTGACGGGTGACGTCATATTGCATGGCGTCGATACCGAGGGTTACCACCGCTATGACAATCGCCATGACCTGTGCGTACTGGCGGTTGGTATGGAGCCAAGCGTGGACGTGAGGACTATCGCCGATGTCGCGGTCGATGCCAGCGGCTTTATCGAGATGGGTGCGACGGATGGCGGCCTGTTCGGTGCCGGGTGCGCGACCAACGCGCTCGATGTAAACCGATCGGTGCAAAGTGCCACGGCAAGTGTCTTGCGCGCCGTGCAGGTGGTGAACCGCGTGGCGAAGGCGGAGGGTTAGGACATGGCGGACATGAAGATCGGCGCTTACGTATGTCAGGGCTGCGGCCTGGGTGAGCGTCTAGATACCAAGGCCCTCACCCTGGTCGCGCAAAAAGAGGGCAAGGCGCACGTCGTGCGCGAGCACGAATTCCTGTGCAATGGCCAGGGCGTGGCGATGATCCAAAAGGACATCGACGAGGGCGTAAACCGCGTCGTGATCGGCGCGTGCTCGCGCCGCGCCAAGGCCGAGGCCTTCAGCTTCGAGAATGTCGCGGTGGCGCGCGTGAATCTGCGCGAACAGGTCATATGGTCGCAACCCGCCACTGAAGAGGCGCGCGAACTGACCCAGGAGATGGCCGCCGATTACATGCGCATGGGCTGCGCCGAGGCGAAAAAGGTCCAGGCCCCGATCCCGAATCCCGAGCACGGCACCAATCGGCGCGTGCTGGTGGTCGGCGGCGGCATTACCGGCATGACCGCGGCGCTCGAGGCCGCGCGCGCCGGCTATGATGTCCTGCTGGTGGAAAAGACCGGGGCCTTGGGTGGCTTCATGGCCAAGCTCCACAAGCGGATTCCGTACCGCGAGCCATTCGCCGATCCGCAGGCAACCGGCGTGGAGGCCTTGGCGGCGGCCGTGGCGCAGGAGTCCCGCATCACGGTGTTCCTCAATTCCACCACCACGCGTACGAGTGGCGCCCCAGGCCGCTTCAGTGTCGATATCACCACCGAAAGCGGCCAGACGCAGACTGAGAATGTGGGCGCCATCGTCATGGCGAGCGGCTTTACGCCCTATGACGCGGCGAAGCTCCCGGAGTTCGGCTACGGCAAGAGCCAAAACGTCGTCGACCAGGCGGGTCTCGAGGCATTGGCGCGCGCCGCCGCCGCCAAGGGCGAGCCGATGCGCCGACCTTCCGACGGGAAAGACATCAAGAGTGTGGTCTTCGTCCAGTGCGCCGGTCAGCGCGATGCGACCGGGACGCACCTCAAGTACTGTTCCGGCCATTGCTGCAATACCAGCATGAAGCAGGCGATGTACTTCAAGGAACAGAACCCCGACATCGACACCGCCATCATCTATACGGATCTGCGCACGCCTGGCAATGGCGAGGATTTCTACCGCAGCGCCCAAAGAAAGGGCGTGATCTTCACCAAGGGCAAGGTGGCGTCGGTGGATGTCAATTCGAGCGGCGCGGCCACCGTTCATTTCCACGATCTTATTTTGGACGACAAGGCGGCGACCATGAAGGACGTCGATCTGGTCGTTCTCGCCACGGGCCAGGTGCCGAATTCCGGGGTCAATATCGATATCCCTGCCGGTGCCGAAGACGTCGATGTGGCCAAGGCGGCTGAGCAGTCTGTGTCGGTCTTGAATCTTACCTATCGCCAGGGTCCGGACGTCCCGCAGCTCCGGTATGGCTTTACGGATTCGCACTTCATCTGCTTCCCGTACGAGACCCGCCGGACCGGCATTTATACCGCTGGACCGGTACGCCGGCCCATGGATATCGCGCAGGCGGTGGAGGATGCCACCGGGGCGGCCCTGAAGGCGATACAGGCGGTCGAGAACGCCGGTCTCGGGCGCGCGGCGCATCCTCGCTCGGGCGACTTGAGCTATCCGACCTTTCGCCGCGAGGGCTGCACGCAGTGCAAGCGCTGTACGGTCGAGTGCCCATTTGGGGCGATCGACGAAGACGAGCAGCGCTACCCGCAGTTCAACGAAAGCCGCTGCCGGCGCTGTGGCACCTGCATGGGCGCGTGCCCGGTGCGTGTCATATCGTTTGAAAACTACTCAGTCGACAGTGTAGGCTCGCAGATCAAGGCCGTGGATGTCCCCGACGAGTTTTCGGAAAAACCACGCATCCTTCTGCTCGCCTGCGAAAACGATGCCTATCCCGCGCTCGACATGGCCGGGGTGTCGGGACATACCTCGAGCGCGTTCATCCGGACCATACCTGTGCGCTGCCTTGGTTCTGTCAACATGATCTGGATCACCGACGCCCTGAACAGCGGCTATGATGGGGTGATGATGATGGGGTGCCGGCATGGCGACGAATATCAGTGCCATTTTGTGAAGGGATCGGAGCTTGCGAGCTATCGAATGAGCAAGATCGACGATACCCTGAAGAATCTGAACCTTGAGAAGGACCGTGTCCGGCTACTCGAGGTCGCCATCGCCGATATCAAGAGGGTTCCGGAGCTCATCAATGATTACGCCGCCAAGATCCAGGAAATCGGCATGAGTCCGTTCAAGGGTTTCTAGGAGGCACAAATGGGCGATATCAATACGGCAATGACGGAGCAGTATCGCAACGACTTCCTGAAGGAAGTGGAGGCGAACGTCGAGGAAGGCCAATGGGTCAAGATGTGCATGCAGTGCGGGGTCTGCTCCGGCTCGTGCCCGCTCGGCCCCGCCTGGGAGCACCCTCCGCAGGAAATCTTTATGATGATCCGCGCCGGGCGCCGGGATGAGGTGTTGAAGAGTGAATCGATGTGGATGTGCACCTCTTGCTACAACTGCATCGTGCGCTGCCCGCGCGAGCTGCCGATCACGCACATCATGCATGGCCTTGCCAACTACGCGCACAGGCTTGGGCTCGCCCCCAAGATGAACCCGACCCGGCGCTTTGCCAAGATGTTCTGGAAGAACTTGACGAAGTCGGGGCGTGTGAACGAGATCCAGCTATCCGTGGGGCTTTATTTCATGGACGGATTCAAGACCGGGGTGGCGCGGGCATGGGCCATGAAGGATATCGGCCTTGGCATGCTGAAGACCGGCCGCCTGAATCCCTTGGGTTTCGTGAACCACAAGGGTTGCAAGGACAAGAATGGCATTCATAAGATGCTAAAGAAGGCCCGGGAGATCGAGGATCGGCGCAAGGGCTTTGCCGCCTAAGAGGTGTTCGTATGGCCAGAAAAGAGTATTCGTTCTACCCAGGCTGCTCGTCGGAGCGGCTGACATCCGCCTCGAATTACATGGTGTCGGTGGAGGCGATGTGCAAGAAGCTCGACGTCAAGCTAAACGAGATCCCCGACTGGAATTGCTGTGGCGCGTCCATTGGTTACGCCGAGGGTGGTGAATTGCCGCGCCACGTGATGAATGCGCGCAATCTCGCCATCTCCGAGCAGGCCAACAAGGGCCAGGATGTCGTGGCCACGTGCGCGGCCTGCTGGCTCGGGGCGAAGGAGACCAAGGATCGCCTTGCCGAGGATAGCAGTCTGCTGGCCGAGACCAACGAGGCCTTGCGCGAGGCCGGCATGAATCTCCAGTACAAGGGCGAGCAGGAAGTGCGCCACATGGTGGAGGTCCTGATCGAGGATCTGGGCTACGACGAGCTGAAAAAGCCGGTGGTAAAGTCACTCGAGGGCATCAAGTTCGCGGGCTACGTGGGGTGCCAGACGAATCGCCCCTTTGGGATCGCCGGCGAGTCGTTTGAGAACCCGAAGTACCTCGACCGGCTTGTCGAGATCGTGGGCGGGGAGCCAATCGAGAAGTATGACCAAAAGGTGACCTGTTGCGGCGGGGCGCTCGCGTTCTCGGAGCCCGAGAAGAGCCAGGCCCAGATCAAAAAGATCATCGAGTCCGCCTATGACCATGGCGCCGACATGATCGTGACCCCGTGTCCCGTGTGCCAGATGAACGTCGAGGTCTATCAGGGGCAGATCAACAAGCGCTACGGGACCAAGTTCAACATCCCCGTGACCTATTACAGTCAGTTGATGGCCGTGGCCTACGGCGGCAGCGCCAAGGAGGCGGGCCTGAACGGGCAGATCATACGCGCCCACAGGCTCGAGGAGATCGCCGCCAAGACGGCGCGCTGATTTGAAAACAGGGATGCCTCGGTCCTCGAGGCATCCCTCGCGTCGCGCGCGGGCAAAGCCTACACCGGCCGGTCGCTCCCAGGCGTCGGGCTTTTTTCAGTGGGCAGCAGCAGCGAGGCGGCCGAGACGTCGAGGGCCGCCGCGATTCGCCCTATGCAGTCGATTCCGATGTTACGCCGACCCCGCTCCAGATCGCTGACATACGCGCGGTTCACGCCGCTCATGGTGGCGATATCGTCTTGCGTGAGTCCCCGGGCATGTCGGGCCCGTCGCAGGTTGATGGCAAGGTAAACCCGCTCGATGTTGCGCGTCATTTAACAAAGTCTATTGTAGATGCAAGTGTATTGGCAAGGCTCGCCCGGGCGCCTTTTTGTAGACTCACGCCATGGACACACTGGCCAAGCGCCTGCGCTACGCCCGGGAGCGGATGGGCCTTACCCAATCCGAGCTCGCGAGGCGCGTGAAGCTTCGGCCGCAGGCCATTCAGTTCATCGAGGCGGGCCATGTGCGCAGGCCGCGCAGCGTAGTGGAGATCGCCCGCGTCCTCGGGGTCAATGCCGAATGGCTGCTGCTCGGTGAGGGGGCAATCGACGTAGCCATCCGCGAGACGCGTGCCGGCTACGAAGGGGAGGTCGCCTTGAGTGACGAGGCGGTCACCGTGGCGCGGTTGTGGATGGAGCTGCCCCAGGGGCAGCGGGTGGCCATGAAGGAGACGCTCATGGCCTTGCTCAAGCTTCGTTCCTGACGGCGCGCAAACACTTCCCGCATTGGCATGCCCAAGCGGCATTCTGGCGCTCACCGACGATCCCCGGCACAATGGCCTATGCCCGAGATGCCCAAGCCGCGGCTCGCCGCCGACCGCGTATCCTTTATCGAAATCTTCGGTCACGCGCTCGCCAACATCACGCCGTCGGCGATGGCGACCGTAACGATCTCTCTCGTTGTGGCCGAAGGCGGGGTCTTGACCTGGGCGGTCTATCTCGCGGTAGGTCTCGTTATGCTGCTCGTGGCCGCGCAAGTGGCGACGCTCGCGCGCGAGGTGCCGGCCGCCGGCTCGTTGTTTGTGTCCGTGAGTCGCGGCCTCCATCCGGTTGCCGGGGTGCTGAGTGGCTGGGCCATGACCGGCGGCTATCTCGGGGCACTGCTCGCGGCCCCCGTCGTCGGCGGGCTGTTCGTCGCTAAGGCGCTGCGCATCGCGGGCGTGGAGCTTCCCTGGCCAGCGGCGGCCTTGCCGTTCGCGGGCCTCTCGTGGGCGCTCACGGTCCGGGATGTCGAGCTCGCGACGCGCTATAGCCTCATTGTCGAGGCCCTGTCGCTACTCATCATCCTGGTGATCGGGGTGTGGACGCTCGCGCATGCCTCATGGGTGCAACCCATCCCGTGGCCCGGCGCGTTCAAGGCTGCGCCGTTCTTTCAGGCGATGACCTTGAGCATTCTCGCTTATGGCGGTTTCGAGACGGCCGCCAATTTCGGGCGCGAGGCCCATGCCCCGAATCGCGACATCCCCAGGGCGATCTTTGCCGCAGTGCTGGTGAGTCTCGGCTTTTATGTCTTCATGGCCTACGCTGAGGTGGCGGGCTTTGGGGGCCATGCTAGCCAGTTGGCGCGCACATCGGCCCCGCTCAGCGTGCTGGCGCTTAGGCGGGGCCTGCCGGCGCTTGCCTTCTCCTCGGATATCGCCATGGCCATCGCCGCCTTCAGTGCCACCATCGCGACCATGAACAGCCTGGGGCGCGTGTTGTATTCGATGGGGCGGCATAAGGTGCTTCCGGCGGCCCTGGGCGAAATCGGGGCGCACGGCACGCCTTCTGTGGCCTTGCACGGGCTTGGTGCGCTGGCCTGCGGATTTGTGGTCCTGGCCGCGCGGTTTCGCTGGCCGCCGCTTGCGATCGTCGATCTGTTCGGCGTATTTACCGCGCTCGGATTCATCATGATCTATCTGTTTGCGTTGATCGCGGTCCCCGTGCTGCACCGGCGCCGCAGGCAGCGGGTGCCATGGCTGGCGCGCGCGGCGTTCGTGCTCGCCGCCCCGCTCCTGGTCTATGTCTTTGGCGAGAACTTCTGGGGGGCGAGCGGCATGGCGTTGGCGGCAGCTTACGGTTTTCTCGTCTATCTCATGCTCGGTGCCTGGCTTTATTGGGCCTGGCAAGGGCGCGCGGATAGGCCGGCGCTGGATCTCTTGTTTGCACGCGACGATGACTGACCGGGCGCGCAAGTCCTCGCGACGGCTTGCTGCCGGGGAGGGACCAATGCGGTGGTCGTCAGTCACGACCCGCGGGCTCGGTGCCGTTTTTGTCGCGTATATCGGCGCGTGCCCCTTTTTTGTGGCGCTCGGCGCCTTCGAAGAGGTGCGTGCCTGGGCACAACGGCTTGCCATCGCCCCCCTAATAGAGGACCCCGAGGCCCCTCGCGCCTTGCGCACCGCGCTGCAGGCGGTCGTCGACCGTGGCCAGCATTACGCAGGACCTGTTGGTGTCGTACGCCAGACACCCTTTCAGCAGGCGGTGTTGGCGGCCACCCGTGCCATCCCTCGCGGCGAGACGCGCACTTATGGTGAGGTGGCGGCGGCCATTGGGCGTCCGCGGTCGGCGCGCGCGGTCGGCAGTGCGCTTGCCGCCAACCCTTTGCCTCTTTTGATCCCCTGCCATCGGGTCGTGGGCGCCGGCCGCCGCCTCGGGCACTATTCGGACGGCGGGCCGGGTATGAAGCGCCGGCTATTGGCTTGGGAAGGCGTCAACGTCGCCTCGTTTTCCTGAAAAGACCTGGGTCGTGCGCTCCCCTATTCGCGTCCCTGCTCCTCCCTCATGAGGCTCGCGCCGCCAGCGGCAGGCTAGGCGCCCTGAAGGCCTCAATCCTTGTCGGCAGCCGGTTTCGAGCGAGCCTGCCCGGACAAGGCCTTTTCCAAGGCCGATCCGAGGTTACTGCCCAGGAAGGCCCCGAGCGCGGTCCCGACCAAAGGAAGGATGCCGCCCCACAAGCCAGTAGCGCCCCGCGACACGGCGGTCAGCCCCGTAAGGCCCAACTGAGCCTGCCCCGACACGGCCCCCGCCGCAAATCCGCCGCCAACGAGAAAACCGCTGCCCTTTAATGCCTCCTCGGCTTGCCTTGCCAACACCAAGAGGGTCGCTGCGTCGACGTCGAGCTTATCGGCCACCACGCGCAGCTGCTCGACCGTAATCGGCGTTTCACCCTTCTCCACCCTTGACCATGTCGACCCGGCCAGGCCGAGCGCCTCGGCGACCTGCGCCTGGGTGAGGTGGCGCCGGCGGCGGATCAGCGCCAAAAGATGCCCTAGAACGGCGTTCGATGTCGTCGCCATCCTCGGATTCTGATGGGATCCCGTATCTTCGCCCATAGCCCGTCCTACAAACCAGCAAAGAATGCAATATAGCAAAAATTGGGAATCTTATAAAATCTGATAATTACGTACTAATGACAGACATGCATGTGCTGCAAATATGTTGTATAGTCCGCTCCAGATCCAACGACCAGGGAGCGACATCCGTATGAAAAACATGACAAGGCACGCGCCCAAATCCGCAGCCACCAACGCGGCCTCCCGCCGCTCATCCTGGACCTGCTCAAGCGATCTGGGCGGCGGACTTTCGATCATCATGGTGCGGTGCATCCGTCTTTCGACAACAAGGCACGCCAGCGGGTTGCGCACGAGGTCGGCCGCACCGCGGTGGCGCGGCTCCACGAATGCTGGAACGCCTTTGCCGTGCTTGACACGGCCAGTGGCTCGGTCATCACATGCGGCCATCAGTACCAAAAAATCCATCAATCGTAGTTTTTAAGGTGGCCTGAATGGCTGTGGCAGTCGCAGCCGTTATCGGCGAGCGTCACAGGCCTTGCGGCTTGCACCGCGCCCCGGACTTATTGAATCCTTTGGAGAATGAATCGACCATGAACACATTGACATGCCCTCGTTGCCATACTAGTGATCACGTTACCGAAAATAGGACTGCGCGCGATAAGGGACGGCGCATCGGTGGAGTGGTAGGTGGCCTCGTCGGGGTGGCCGGGGTGGCAACCGGCGCCGTTGATGGCGCGGCCCTCGGCGCCGCAATGGGCTCCGTGGTCCCCGTGGCCGGCACGCTCATTGGAGCGGCGATAGGCGTCATCGGAGGGGGCCTCGCCGGCTTGACGCTAGGCACAAAGGCCGGTGAGGCGGTCGGAGGGCTCTTCGACTCCGGACACCTATGCCGGAAATGCGGATGGCATGGGTAAGTCACGCACCCAGCCGACAGGTGCGCGATCAAAATAAAATAAGACAATCTGAAGGGGAGGCGCCATGAATGCCAGCAGCATGGAAAACTATCCGGGACTGCAATATATGGTGGTGGAAATCTTGGAGGAACTGGAGATCCCTTATCGCGTAAAAGAGGCCGGACGCACCTTTTTCCTTGTGGCAGGCGACAGCGGCACCCTGGAGTGCGAGATACAGGCCGATGATGAAAAGGACTGGCGGATTCTCGGGGTCACCGTCGCCTTACCGACCCACGTACCCAAGACCCGTTTCGCGGAGGTGTCTGAATGGATCCTCCGAAGAAACTTCGGGCTGAAGCTCGGCGCCTTTCACCTCGACCTCGATGACGGGAACGTCCAATTTCGCCTCGGCGCGCTACTCGGGGACTCCCTTGCCACGACCGATATCGTTCGGTCCAACCTGCTTGCCGCCTTACATGTCATAGACGGCTCGGTCTCCGAAATCATGAAAGTGGCCTTCAGCGAGCGCACCGTGCTGGAGGTCATGCAAGAGGCTGACAGACAGAAGGCCGAAGAGGAGGCCGCGCCGGGTACCTCGCTGCAGTAACGACAAGAAAACTCGCGCCGAGACACCCGTGTCCTTGCATTCTCAGCAAGCGCAAAACGCAGACCCAAAAATAATACCAGACATTTTTTGTACAAAGGGGGTGGAAGACATGAGCACAATCGCGACTGATCAGTCCGCTATGCAGGACCGCCACCGGCAAGTCGAACTCCAAAAGACCAAGCGCTTGGCGCTCGGTGTCTTGATCATCGCCGCCGTTCTCTACGGAGCCGCGGTGACATTCGTAGCGCATTACCCGAACCTATCCTATCTCAAAGCCTTGAGCGAGGCCGCTATGGTCGGCGCGCTTGCGGACTGGTTCGCGGTCGAGGCGCTATTTCGTCATCCCCTCGGCCTGAAGATCCCACACACGCGCATCCTGCCACGAAACCAGGAACGGCTGGGCGACAATCTGGGGGCGTTCATTCAAAGTCGCTTTCTCGCGACCGATAAGATCGTGGATGCCATCAAGGCCTTTGGGCCGACCGGCCATGCGATTCGGTGGTTGCTAAAAGCGGGAAATCAACAGGCGATCGCCCATACCGCCGGCCAGCTCATCTCCTATGTGATCGACACCCTGGACGAACCGCGCGTTCAGAATGACCTGCGCGCCTTCGCGACTGAGCAACTTGCCAAACTGGACCTCGCCGCGGTCGCCGCCCGCGGGCTTGCCGCCATGAAAGCGAGCGACGAACATCAGGCGCTCCTCGACGCAGGCATGGATCGGCTCCAGGCGCTTCTTGCCAAAGACTCCGTGCGCCGGGCCGTAATCACGAATATCGCGAAGGCGCTCACGCTTGTCCCGGCCGGCATCGATGTCATTTTTAGCTCCTACGCCCAGAAAAAGCTTTACTCAACGATCGAGCAGGGACTGCAGGAGGTCCGCGCGCATCACGATCACCCCATGCGCCAGTGGCTCTCCGAGACCGTCGATGAACTCATGCGTGACCTCGGGCACGATGGCCCCCTCAGGGCTAGCCTGAGTGAGGCCCTGGGCCGGTGGGTACAGCATGCCGACATGCAGGCCTATATCGGCGCATTGTGGCCGACCGTGCGTGATTGGGTTCGCGCCGACCTGGGCCGTAGCGAATCGCTCATACGCACCCGCGTGGCCGATGCCGCCGATCGGATCGCGCAAGGCCTTTCAGGGAACGCCGCGTTCATCGCGTGGCTTGATGGGGCGATCCTGGCCGCGGCGCCCGACCTCATCGGGACCTATCGGACAAAGATCGGCGACTTCATCGCCCGCGAGGTCAAAAGCTGGAACGCCAAGCACTTGGTCGAAGAGATCGAGGGCTATATCGGCCCCGACCTGCAATACATTCGGCTAAACGGCGCGCTCGTGGGCGGCCTCGTGGGGCTCACGATCTTTGTGCTGACAAAGTGGCTCCACTAGACGTGCGTGAACCTAGTTTTTACGAACGGGCAGGCAGCGAGGAGATCGGTCATGAACGAAGAAGAGAGCATAAAGAGTCAACTGGGCGCGGCGGGCCGGGAGTACCAAGAGCTCGGCGGCTGGGCGGCCTTTCGATCTGGCGAATGGCTTTTTATGCTCATCCGCAAATCCTTCACCAATTACTGGGAGCGCGCTAATGCCGAGTACTTCCAGCAAAAGTACGGCACAATGGACCCGGACGCTCTGGCCAGAAAATTGACCTCCGTGGCTGCGAAGAACGCCGCTCTTCTGGGTGGCGCCGCGGGCGCCCTGGTCTCCGCAGACGAGATTACCGCCCTTGTTACCGGCGCCGAGGGAGGTGTCGGTTTGCCTGCGAATCTCGCCGTGGCAGCGACTGTCATCGGTGGCGAGGCCATACTGCTGATGCGACTCCAGCTTCAGCTTCTTGCGAATCTCGGCAAGATCTATGGCGTCCCTTTGGACCCCAATGACCCGGAAGACATCCTGACGATTATTGCCTTTGCGCTAGGCGGGGCGGCCGCTGAAGCCGCGGGCAACGCCGGCATGAAGATCGGGGGGAGGCTTGCGGGGTACGGCGTGAAGGAGACCTTCAAGAAAGAAACCCTTGCCGCATTAAAGCGCATAGCCGCAAAGGCCGGTGTGCGCCTCCTTAAGCGGCAGCTCGTCAACGCCACGATCCCCGTGGTTTCCATTATTCTTGGGGGGAGTTGGAATTTCACAGCGACCAAAACCATGGCGCATGTCGCGCGCCGCCATTTCGTCGGCCGGCACAAGTCCGGTGGTGGCCATCACTGATCGAGGACAGACGCTCTTGCGTGTTGGTGATGAGGGCGGGACCGACGGCCGCCGCCCCGCGTCGACGCGTACTTGCGCTGGGGCAAAATTACGTTAACCTCGCTAGATGCCGAGCCGCACAACGCGCATCACCGTCCCCCCTTTCTATGATTTTGCCGCGGCGCTTTCGTTTTTGCGAGGGTCGCCGTCGGCGGTCCTCGAGTCCATAGAAGGCGAGACCTATCGCCGCGCCTGGCGGACCGATCGCGGGCCCGAGCTCGTGAGCGTAACCTCTGCGACCTCGCCCTCCAGGCCGCAGCTGCGCGTGTCTGTGGAGGGTCCGCGCGCCGACGACCAGTCGCTCGCCTGGGCAATCGACAGGGTCCGCCATATCTTCTCGCTCGATGTCGATACCAGGGGGTTCCAGGAGTTGGTGGGGACCGATCCGATCGTCGCCGGCCTCGTGGGCGATGGGCTTCACGCGCGGCCGGTCTTGGCCGCCGACCCCTTCGAGTCGCTCGTATGGGCCATCATCGGCCAGCAAGTGGGGGTGGGATTTGCCCGCAGCCTGCGCGGCGCGCTCGTAAGCATCGCCGGCGAGGAGGCGGTCTTCGGGTCGTCCCGGTTCCCGATCATGCCGGAGGCGTGTCGGGTTGCGGATATCGACGAGGACTCCTTGCGCGCGGCGCATTTCAGTCGTGCCAAGGTCCGGGCATTACGCCTCGCGGCCCAGGCCGTAACGAGCCACATCCTCGACTGGCCGCGGCTCGCCGCCATGCCGCCCGCCGAGGCCACGGCGGTGCTCACAGGGCTTCCGGGGATCGGGCCATGGACCGCCGGTGTGGTGCTGATGCGCGGCCTCGGGGTCCGGTCGGTGTGGCCGGCGGCGGATCTCGGCCTGCGCAAGGCCCTGGCCCGGGCGTTGGGCGCAAGCGCGCCCTTGAGCGAGGCGCAGACGCGCGCCCTGGCCGCCCCGTGGGCTGGTTGGGAGGCCTGGGTCGCGTTCTTTACGTGGCGCTCTTTGTCGCGGCGTCCAGCAGGCCCCTGAAGGATGAGGCGCCGGGGTTTTAGCGCGCGCCCATTAGGTCGGGATGCCGGCGGCCCCGGCGTCCCTGCTGGCCTATTCGGCCAAGACCCACCAGGGGGTCATCGCGGGCCTGCTCCTTGGAGGAGCGCTGCCTGCCTTATGGGGATGACAGGTTAAGGGTCCCGAGGGCTGCCAGGGAGGGACCTAAAGACGGGGGTCAGCCCACGGCGATGCCGTTAATTGCGGCATAAAGGCCAAATCCGGCGGTCAGGACGATGATGCCAAGCACGAACCCCGCGTAAGGTCCCTGGAGGCGCAAAGGCCCCGAGAGGGCGTGGCGCGCCAATAGGTACAGGAAACCGAGGACAATGGGGAGCAAGATGGCGTTCATCACCTCCATCGCGACCCCGAGCGTGACCAGATTGACGTCGGATGCCACCAGCAGGCCGCCGAGCACGAGCAGGGCGGTATAGATCCCGTAGAACCAGGGGGCCTCGCGCGGGTGATGCTCGAGGGAGTGCTTGAAGCCCATGACCTCGCCCACGCCACGGGCGGCGGTAAGCGAGACTACGATCGTCGCCACCGTCGCCGCCCCGCTCATCCCCAAGGCGAACAACAACCGTCCGGTGTGCTGTCCCAGAAACGGCGTCAGGGCATCGGCGATCTGCTGGACGGTATTGAGGGGCGCGTGAGGGTTGCCGCGCCCTATGGTGGCCGCGGTCGCGACCAGGACCGCGGCCATGATCAGCTGGGTCACGACCGCGCCTATGGCGGTGTCGACGCGCGCCATGGTGAGGTGCTCGACGCGCAGCCGTTTATCGACCACCGCCGACTGTTGATAGAAGACCATCCAGGGCATGATCACGGCCCCCACATTGGCGGCCGCCAGGTAGAGGTAGCCGGGGTCCTGAAACGGGATATGCAGGCTCTGGCGTATGAGCGGTCCCAGGGCCTGATGGGTACGCAGGGCCACCAGCAGGAATGCAAACTCAAAGGCCCCGACGGCCAGCGCCACCCGCTCCACGCCGGCATAGGACGCGGTCCAGACCATGACGATGAGACCGCCCACAAGAATGACCATGGTCACCCACCGCGGGACACCGAACAAGAGCCCGACGCCGGCCATGCCGCTTAGTTCGGTGAGAAGCGCCCCGAGGCAGGACAGTGCCAGGGTCGCGACCGACAGCCATGCCCAGCCCCGGCCGAATCGCCTGGCGATCAGTTCGCCATGGCCCTCGCCGGTCACGATCCCGAGGCGAACCGTTAATTCCTGGACGATATAGAGAATGGGGATCAGCACCACCTGCAGCAGCAACAGCTGGTAACCCCATTGGGCGCCGCTCTGCGCGGCGGTGATGACGCTGCCGGCATCGGTATCGGCCAACATCACCACGAGACCCGGCCCAAGCACGGCCAGAAGGGCGCGCCATGGCCTGGACCATGTGTCGGAGCGCCGACGTGACAAGGACATGTAAAAGACCCCCTATAGTCGTTAACAATAATAAGAGTCATTGTCATTTGATGCAAGCGGAGGGACGATGCACTATAATGGTGCATACGCCTCGTCATGGGCTGGCCTGGACGCACCAGAATGGCGTATTTTGGGCAGAGGTCGTTGGCCCGGATCTTGCCTTGGGGAATACCGTGGCGAGTCATGCTGAAAGTATCGTGGAGAACCTGACGACCGCAGTCGTGGTCGCGGATGCCTCCCTGCGCCTCAAGGCCGTGAATCCGGCGGGTGAAATATTGTTCGAGTTGAGCGCCAAACAAATGGTGGGGCAAACGCTCGAACGGCTTTGGCCGCAGACGGCGCCGCTTGCGAGCCTGTTCGCCGACACCCTGCAGGGCGCGCATTCGGTCACGCGCCGCGGCCTGCCCTTGTCGCTGCCTGGCCGCGAGGTGCTCGTCGACATGACCGTGACGGCGATTCTGCCGGGCGCCGAGCCGGGGGTGCGGGAGGCGGCCTTATTGTTCGAGCTCAATCAGGTCGACCGCTTGCGGCGTCTGGCCCACGAGGAGGAACTCGTGGATCGCCATTTGGCGCAGAGGGCCGTGGTGCGCGGTCTCGCGCACGAGATCAAAAATCCCCTCGGCGGGCTGCGCGGCGCCGCGCAGCTCCTTGAGCGCAAGCTCTCCGAGAGCGAACGGGAATATACGCGCATCATCATCCGCGAGGCCGATCGCCTACAGGGGCTCGTGGATCGCCTGGCCGGACCGACCCGCCCGTATCTGCCGGTGCAGGTCAATATCCATCAGGTCTTGGAGCATGTGCGATCCTTGATTCTTGCGGAGGTCGGCGAGGGGTTCATCTTGAAGCGCGACTATGATCCAAGCATCCCCGAGTTCGCCGGTGACCCGGATCAGCTCGTGCAGGCGGTCTTGAATCTGGTGCGCAATGCGGTACAGGCCCCAAGCCGCCTGATCGTCTTGCGATCGCGCATCGAGCGCCAGTTCACCATCGGCCAGCGGCGGCATAAGCTCGTGCTGCGCGCCGAGGTGGAAGACGACGGGCCGGGCGTGCCGCAGGCCTTGCGAGACACCCTCTTTTATCCCATGGTCACAGGCCATGCCGCCGGCACCGGGCTTGGGCTATCGATCGCCCAGGACATTGCCCGCCGCCACGGCGGCCTTATCGAATATACTAGCCGGCCAGCACGGACGGTCTTTACGTTATTTCTCCCCCTGAGGCAGGAATATGACCCGACAGGATAGTGTGTGGATCATCGACGATGATGAATCGATCCGCTGGGTGCTGGAAAAGGCATTCCAGCAGGCCGGCATGACGGCCCGTTGTTTTAGCGGGGCCGGGAGTGCCTTGGACGAGCTGCGTGAGGAGACCCCCGATGTCGTGATTACCGACATCCGCATGAGCGGCCTTTCGGGGCTTAAGCTGCTTGAGACCATAAGCCATACCCTGCCGACGCTCCCCGTGATCGTCATGACCGCCCATTCCGACCTGGACAGCGCGGTCGCCGCCTATCAGGGGGGCGCTTTCGAATATTTGCCGAAGCCATTCGATGTGGATCACGCGGTGGGGCTGGCGCGTTATGCGATCGAGCATAGGCGCCAGGGGCAGGTCGCGCACGCCGAGCATGCCGAGTCCGCCCCCGAGATCCTGGGCGCGGCGCCCGCCATGCAGGAGGTCTTTCGCGCCATCGGCCGTCTATCGGGATCGCACATTACGGTCCTCATCAACGGCGAGTCCGGGACCGGCAAGGAACTCGTGGCGCGGGCGCTACACAACCACAGCCCGCGGGCGCGCAATGCCTTCATCGCCCTCAATATCGCCGCGATCCCGGCGGGGCTCCTCGAATCGGAGCTGTTCGGTCATGAGCGCGGCGCGTTCACCGGGGCCTTGACGCAGCGGCGCGGACGATTCGAGCAGGCCGATGGCGGGACCTTGTTCCTAGACGAGATCGGCGACATGCCGGCCGATCTCCAGACACGACTCCTGCGGGTCCTGTCCGATGGCCAATTCTACCGTGTCGGTGGCTGCGAAAAGATCCGGACCAACGTGCGCGTCATTGCCGCCACCCATCAGAACCTGGAGCAGCGCGTGGCCGACGGACTCTTCCGCGAGGACCTGTTCCACAGGCTCAATGTCATCCGCATCCATGTCCCGCCGTTGCGCGAACGCCGCCAAGACATACCGATCCTTGCGCGCCATTTCCTGGCAGCCGCGGCCGCCGAGCTCAGTGTGGAGGCCAAGCGCCTCGCGCCCGAGGCCGAGCAGTACCTCTGCAAGCTGCCGTGGCCGGGCAATGTGCGGCAACTGGAGAATACCTGCCGCTGGCTCACGGTTATGGCCGCGGGACGCACCATCCGCATCGCCGATCTGGCCCCGGAGCTGAAGGAAGTGGACCCGGCGCCGGCCGGTGTCGACTGGCGTGCCGGCTTGCGCGGCGTGGTCGAGCAGAGATTGGCGCTTGGCGAAAAGGCGGTCTACACGGATTTGAGCATCGAATTCGAGCGCACCCTGATCGAGGCCGCCTTGCACCATACGGGCGGACGCAAACAGGATGCCGCCAAGCGCCTGGGGCTTGGGCGCAATACCCTGACGCGCAAGCTAAAGGAGCTCAACCTTTGACGCCGGCGCGGCGCGTGACAAGATGCGCGAAGGCGCGGCTTGCCTTGCGCGCAAGATCGCTTAGGCCGATCACCGCGCCCCGCGCATCCGGTGCGCAGCGGGCCTTTAGGTCGACGGTCTTTTGCGCGAGTACCCGGGTGGTCGCCACGTCGTAGAGGCGTGCCGTGGCCTCGAGCCGCACAAAGGCGCGATGCGGCGCCGTGAAGTCCTGATCGAAACGCGAAAGCACGATCACCAGGCGTTCGATAGGCGCGCTCGGGCGCGCGCCGAGCGTGGGACCCATGCCCAATCGCCAGCGAACGCGCGCCTTGAGCAGGGAGGCAGGTGGCGCGATCCAGCGGTTCTGCGCATAGACATGGACGGCGGTGGGGTCCTGATAGAGCAGACGATAATGAATGGTTGTCCCGGAAAGCCACGCCACGCTCCTTGCGTGTACGATGACCGGTGCGATATTGGCTATCGGCGGGTGCGTGTGCAGCGGTCCGAAATCGTGATCAGTCAGTATCTCTGGCGCGCGCGTGGGAAACAGACTGCCGCCAGCAAAGCCGGTTACGGCGAGCATGAGGGCAAAAAACCTCAAGGTCTTGGCCATGGCTCAGGGGGTCTCCTTGTAGCCTTTTTCTCCGGGTCCCGGGGGAAGCGGGCGCGCGCCGAGTAACAGTTCGCGGGGGTGATGGCGCAGTGAGCGGCTGAGGCGCTCGACGTCGGCGGCCGCGCTCGTCAGTCGGTCAAGGGCGCGGTCGACCTTGGGCAGCGTCCGCGCCACTACCGCGTCACTCACTCCCTGCGCGGATTTGCTCAGATTTTGCAGGCGGCGGCTTAGGGCCTGCACCTGTTTTTCGACCCCGGCCATGCGCGCAAGCGCGACGTTGGCGGCAGCCTCCATGGCCGGCAACCGGGCGGTGGCGCGGTTTAGTCGCGCGCCAAGCGCTGTCCATTGCTGGCTTGCCTGCGCGGCGTGCGCCAGTAGCGCCGCCAGATGGCGGCGATTGGTCGCGTTCAGGGTCTTTGTGAGATCGGCGCTCAAAGCGCTCAATTGCCGCGCCACGCGCGTGCCGGCGTGCGCGAGGCGTGTCAAGAACGACGTGCGCATGGGGATGCGCGCGGGATGGGCGCTCGAAGTCGCGAGCGGACTCATGTCCGCGGTGGTATTCAATTCAAGCGCCGTCAGGCCTGTTACGCCCTGCATCTTCAGCTGCGCATAGGTGCCACGCGTGATCGGTATTCTCCGCTCGACAGCTATGGAAATCAGTATCTCTTGGGGGTCTTGCGGGTCCACGGCGATATGCTTGACGATGCCTGCCGTGATGCCCCGATAGAAGACCGTGGACTCGGCCCTCAAGCCGAACACGCTGCCTCTGGTGACCACGACATAGGGACGCCTATGCTGGTGGGCGCCGCTGATCCACAGCGTCGCAACCAGGATTGCAGCCGTGAAGACCGCGATAAAAATGCCCGTGCGTAAGGCGTGTGAGCGGCTGTTCATGATGCCATTGCTCCAAATACGCGCTGTCCCCGCTCACCCGAGAACATGGCCCGCACGAATGGATGTGTACTCATCGCAACCTCGGTCGGCGCACCCAGGGCCACGATGTGGCGGTCTGCGAGGATCGCAAGCGCCGTGCAGAGGTCGTGCATGAGGTCGAGATCGTGAGTGATCACGACTGCGGTGAACTTGAGCTCGTCGTGGAGATTCTGGATGTGATGCACGAAGGCTTGCGCGGCGACCGGGTCGAGCCCGGAGGTGGGCTCGTCGAGAAACAAGAGTTCGGGTTCCAGAGCCAGCGCCCGCGCCAGCGCCGCGCGCTTGATCATGCCCCCGGACAGCTCCGCTGGCAGGCGCGACGCCACCTCCGGGCCGAGGC
Organism: Pseudomonadota bacterium; assembly: GCA_021841585.1. Taxonomy (GTDB): domain Bacteria; phylum Pseudomonadota; class Gammaproteobacteria; order Acidiferrobacterales; family Acidiferrobacteraceae; genus Acidiferrobacter. The sequence goes on from JAKBUS010000009.1 coordinate 23,401, forward strand.
CCACCTGCGCGAGCTTCATATACACGAGATCACGAATTAGTGCGCGCTCGATGGTGCGGTTCTCCTGAAGCGGAAACGCGATATTTTCAAAGACCGTGAAGGCGCTGAACAGCGCCCCTCCCTGAAACAGAACGCCACAGCGATTGCGCAGCTCGGCCAGGGCCTCCATACCGATCCGGTCAAGGCGTTGCCCGAAAAGGCTCACATGCCCGGCGGTCGGCTGATCGAGACCTATCATCTCGCGCACCAGCGTCGTCTTGCCGCTCCCCGATCCGCCGACGAGCCCAAGGATCTCTCCCCGAGCCACCGTCAGGCTGATATCCTCATGAACGATATGTTGCCCGAAGCGTGTCGAGACATTCTCCATTTCGATTATGCGGTCCGAATTCACGGCAGGCCGATCCCGCGAAAGCCGATTGCGAATACGGCATCGACGAATATGACGGCGCTGATGCCCGTCACCACGGCATTGGTGGTCTCGACCCCCAGGCTCTGGGTATTGGGCTCGATGCGCAGGCCGAAATGGCAGGCGATGAGCGCGATGACGACACCAAAAACCGAGCCCTTCATGATGCCGAGCAAAAGATTGATCACGGGAACCGCGCTCGGGATGGCGTGAATGAATTCCAGTATACCGATCCCAAGGGTGATATGCGCGGCCAGCATGCCGCCGAGCAGTGCGATCGCGTCTGTCCATATGACGAGCAGCGGGAGCACCACGGCAAGCGCGACGATGTTTGGCAGGACCAATCGCGTGGTCCAGGAGACGCCCATGGCCGACAGCGCGTCGAGTTCCTCGGTGAGGCGCATTACACCAAACTCCGCGGCTATGGCCGACCCGGATCGGCCCGCGACCAGGATCGCCGCGAGCAGCGGACCAAGTTCGCGCATGATGCTAAGCCCAAGCACGTTGACGATGTAGGATGGCGCGCCGAAGGTCCGCAGCTCGAGCGACGACAAATAACTCATGACGATACCCACCAGCGCGCCGACCAAGGCGGTTATGCCGAGCGCGCGCACGCCCGCTTCGTATATCGAGGCCGAGATGTCCTTCCAGGGTATGCGGTCGGGCCTGCGCAGCAGCAGGCCGCCGTCGAGAACGATCTGGCCTACGAGCGCCGTGAAGTCGACCATGTGCGAGCGAAGCCCGCGCTCCAGGGATGACAGGGCCGCGAGCGGCCGCATGCCGGGCGCGCGTGCCTCCTCGGGAGGTGCCTGGCGTTGTGACCACCGCTCGCAAAGTGCGGCATGTTCGGGGCGGACCTCGATCATGTTGCCGCGCGCAAACCCGCGCAAACGCCACAGAATGAGCGCCCCCACGTTGTCCAGGCCCTGTACCTCGCGGCAATCCCAGACGACCTTATCGTTGCCGCGCCCGAGCCGGCCCAGGCTACTCACCAGGGCATCCGCGCGCCCGTCGATGCCGCGCAGGGTCCAATACCCCGTCAGCGCCACGATCGTTCGGCCGTGTTCGTCGCGAAGCGTATGGTAGCTGGCGGGCTCGAAGTGCCCGGCCATCGCCGGTCGGCCGTCTTGGGGCTTGCTGGCCTCTTCGCTCGTGGCGCTATCCTCGTCCATTCCGTTGCGTAGGCATCATATCAAGGCCCAGGGTGGCCATCATAGGCGACTCGCGAAGCGCTGGCGCCCGCTGCGCGCATGAACAGCGTCTTGAAAAGAGGCAGGGTATCGGTGATGTTCAGGCCCGTGCGCAGTGCCGCGCGTACCCACGCGCGGTCGTCGCGAAACGCGCGATTGAGCAGGTCGGTCGCGGCCAGCATGGCCAGGTTGTCGGCCTTGCGCTCGCGCTCGTAGGGGCGCAGGGTCCGTCGGCGGCCGAGATCCGCCGATCGCGCGCGGCCGGCATTCAGTGCCGCGATCAGGGCGCCGGCGTCGGCAAACCCGAGGTTGACCCCTTGGCCCGCCAGTGGGTGGACGCGGTGGGCGGCGTCGCCCACGAGGGCAAAGCGCGCCCCCACATAGTGTTGCGCATGCGAGGCTACGAGCGGGAAATAGGCCCGCTCGCCATCGACCTCGAGCCGGCCGAGGTGGTCTCCGAAGGCCTCGTTCAAGGCCGTGGTGAATTCCGTGTCGGAGAGATCCTGCAGTCGCCGTGCCTCGTAATCCGCCGTCGACCAGATCAGCGAGGCGCGATCGGCATCCGGCAGGGGCAAGAGCGCGCAGGGCCCGTGGGGCAGGAAGCGCTGCCAGGCCACGCCCTCGTGCGCATGTTCGAGGCGAATATCGGCGCATACCGCGGTCTGTCCGTAGCGGTACTGAAGGACCGCCACCCCAAGCCGCTCGCGGATCACCGATTGCGCGCCGTCGGCGGCGATCAATAGCGGCGCGCGCAGGCGCCCGCCACCCTTCATGATCACCTCGATGTGCGCATCCCCCAATTCGACCCCGTCGGCGTGATCGCGATGCCAGGAGACGCCGCGTACCTGCGCCTTGGCGCGTAGCGCCGACTCGAGCCGGCCGTGGTTGACGATGACGCCGAGGTCTGCCTCGCCGATATCCGCGCTGTCGAAGGACAGTCGGCCATGTCCACTGTGATCGACGACGCGCAGGGCCCGTAGCGGCGCGGCCTCGACCCCCTCGAGCGGCCACAGGCCAAGATCGGAGAGCCCCCGCAGTGACGCGCGGCTCAGTGCGCTTGTGCGTACCGATGCCTGCTGATCGCCGCTCCCGGCGTCGATGATGGCAATTTCAAAGCCACGCATGGCCAGGGCATGGCCGAGGAGCGCACCTACCGCTCCCGCGCCGGCGATGACGATATCCAGGTTGCGCCGGTCGGTCATGGTTTCAGCTCCCGAAACAGTCTAGGCAAGGGTGTCTTTAGCCCCATGGTGCGCACCGCGAGCGCCTGCTTCAGTCCCGGCAGGGCATCGACCAGGTTCAGTGCCAGAGCGCGGGCGGCGGCGAGCGGTAGCAGGCGCGGCGTAAAAAGCCGCACCAGGCCGTCGGTAAAGCGCGTGGTGTTGGCGACATCCGCCTGCCGCGCCCGCGCGTAATCGCCAAGCCAGGCGCGGTCCCCATAGTCGGTTTGCGTGCGGCAGGCCTGCGCAATGCGTTCAGCGAGCACCGCGACGTCGCGCAGTCCCAGGTTGAAGCCTTGCCCCGCGACCGGATGGAGGGTGTGCGCGGCGTTGCCGATGAGCACGACCCGCGGCGCCACCCATTCCCGGGCATGCTGCCGAATCAACGGAAAGCGCAGGCGTGGGCTTGCCGCGAGCAACCGGCCGAGCCGGTCGCCGAAGGCGTCAGCCAGGCGATCTAAGAAATCTGTGTCGTCGAGGTTCTGCCATTGCTCGCCGTCGGGGCGGCTTATGACGAAGGTGTAGCGGTCGTCGCCGATCGGAAGCGCGGCAATGGGCCCGTTGGCGGTGAAGCGCTCGAACGCCGTGTGTGGGCGCGGCCTCGACACCCGGCAATTGCTCACAATGGCCCAGCGCTCGTAGTCGTAACGATCGACGCCTATGCCACATGCCGCGCGCACCGCCGAGTTCGTGCCATCGGCGCCTACCAGGAGCCGGCATGCGATGCGCTCAGGCTCGTGTGCGTCGGCAAGCGTGACCGTAATCTCATCCGCGTCCCCGGCAAGCCCGCCGAGGCGTCCCTGGCGCAAGGTCACCGTGGTCGTGGCAAGCTCGTCATACAAGGCCGCGAGCAGCGCGGCGTTGCCAGTGACAAAGCCGAGCGCGTCCACGCCCTGCTCCGAGGCGACAATATGCGCAAGGCCGAAGCGTCCCGAGCGGTCCGACACCTCGATCTCGGTGATGGGCTGAAAGTCGGCGCGAGAGAGTCTGGGCCACGCGCCGAGCGCTGTAAGGGCCCGCTTGGAACCTTGGGCGATCGTAAAGGTGCGATCGTCGGGGCGCGGTGCCGGCGCGAACGGCGCCGGGTCGAGAAGGCATATATCGAGTGGCAGATGCGCAAGCGCAAGCGCGAGGCTCGCTCCCACGAGGCCGCCACCGCAGATCACGATGTCGTGCCTTTGCATGCTCACAAGCCTTCGGCCCGTAATGCCTCGATGTCCCCGGCGCCCCTTGGCAGGTCGCAGCTTAGGATCTCGTAGCCGTTTTTCGTGACCAGGACATCATCCTCGATGCGGATCCCGGTATTCCGGAAGCGTTCCGGTATATCGTCGCTCCCCGGAATATAAAGGCCTGGCTCGACCGTCGTGACCATCCCCGCTTCCAGGACGCGAGGCGCGCCGCCGACCTTGTAATCCCCTACGTCATGCACGTCAAGACCCAGCCAATGGCCAGTTCTATGCATGTAAAAGCGCTTGTAGCCGCCATTTTCGATCAGGCCATCAACGGTGCCGCGTAAAAGCTTCAGGTCGAGCAGGCCTTGTGTCAGGACCTTGACCGCCGCCTCATGCGCGGCCGGCCACTCGCGGCCTGGTCCGATGGCGGTCAGCGCCGCGGCATGCGCGGCAAGCACGATCTCGTAAAGCGCGCGCTGCTCGGGACTAAATCTGGGCCCCACCGGGAATGTTCGCGTGATATCCGACGCGTATCCGTCGATCTCGCAGCCGGCATCGATCAACACGAGCGTGCCATCCTTGAGCGGTGCGTCGTTCTCGGTGTAATGGAGTATGCAGGCGTTGGCCCCGCTCGCCACGATCGGCGGGTACGACGGATATTGAGAGCCGCCCTTGCGGAAGGCATAGAGAAGCTCGGCCTCGAGCTCGTATTCATAAAGCCCCGGGGCGCATCCCCTTATGGCGCGCTTGTGGCCCTCGGCGCCCACCGCCGCCGCGCGCCGCATGAGCCCAATCTCCTCGGGGCGCTTCGTGAGTCGCATCTCATGAAGGATATGGTTTGGGTCGACGAACTCCTCGGGCGCCGCGATCCCCGAGCGCGCCTTGGCGCGGACCTCGTTGACCCACTCCAGGACGTGGCCATCGAATTCCGGATGGCGGCCCATGCTGTAGTAGACGCGGCGCCGATCCTCAAGAAGACCTGGAAGGATGTCGTCGATATCGTCTATGGGAAAGGCGTCATCGGCCCCGTATTGGGAGACCGCCCCTTCGGGGCCGGCGCGTCGCCCTTGCCATTGTTCCTTGTCCGGGTCTCGGTCCCGGCAAAAAAGCAGAAACTCGCCTTGGGCGCGCCCGGGGATCAGGACCGCCACGGCCTCGGGCTCGGGAAAGTGCGTCAAATAATAAAAGTCGCTATCGGGGCGAAAGAGGTATTCAACGTCGCCGTTGCGCGCGCGCACGGGCGACGTCGGTATGATCGCCACGGCCTCGCCCATGAGCCCCATGAATTCGGCACGCCGACGCCTGAAGGCATTTTTATCCATGGGGATCATTATGCCCGAAGTCGACGGCCGCGCCATGCCCGCGCGGCCCGCATGATGGACCTACTCATTCGGCGATCTCGTCGTAGATTAATTGCACCGCGACCCGCAGGTATTCAACGAGCTCGCTCAGGTCCGACTCGCCGGCGGTCCCGCTGGCCCGCGCGAGGTCACCGATGTCGGTCAGGGCCTCGGCCAAGATCTCGGGGCGATCGCCGCCCTCCATGTCACGACCATGAAAATGAAAGCCGGCCATGAAGCCACGACACCATTCGATGAGCGCGCGGCTGCGTTGCACAGCCGGGCGTTCATCGCTTGGAAGCAAGGGCTCGACTCCGAGTGCGCCCTCGGCGAGGGCCTCGGCGATCCGGCGGCGCGTGGTCTCGAGGCCGCAGCGCAGGTCGGGGTCGGTTTCGTCGGCCCCCAGTGCCGCGATCGCCGCGTCGTTATCGGCGACCCCCGCGCATATCAGGCCGACCACGACGCCATGGGCCTCCGACGCCCCAAGCGTCGCGTCGGCCTGCTCCAGCATCATTGCCCACGTGTCGTACGAAAGGTCATCGTGCATGCCGGCATTCTATCTCATGCCGCCGTACTTTGGTGTCACAAAGCCGGTATTTTCCCGGGGCCCGAGGCCCGCGCGCGCACCCCATTGCGTGATCCACAAGCCCCCCATGGCGGACGTTGACCCCGACGCCCGCGAGTTCTATAGTGGCCGACATGAGCGGCGAATCTCCCCCCGATGCCGACGCCCTCGCCCGCTTGGAGCGTCGGATCGAGGATTTGGTCGCGATGTGCAGGCGACTCCAGGAAGACAATGCGAATTGGCGTGCGCGCCATCAGGCGTTGTCGGCGGAGTATGTGCGGTTGAACGAACGCACGCGCGCCGCACGCAGCCGCGTCGAGGAGATGATAGGACGTGTTGCGGCCTTGACCCGCGAGGACCGGTGATGGCGGGTACTAAGGAGACGATTCATATCTCCGTGCTCGGCAAGGAGTTCGCGGTGTCCTGCCCGGAGGACGAGCGGGAGGCCTTGGTCAAGGCGGCCCGCTATGTCGATCTGCGTATGCAGGAAGGCCAGCGTGGTGGCCGGACGGTCAACATGGAGCGGCACGCCGTCATGGCGGCACTCAACATGGCTTATGAGCTGCTGCGGTTGCGGGAACAGTCGGTGTCGACGTCGGCGGAGTGGATCAAGCGCGTCGAGGTACTTACCGACAAGGTGGAGCAGGTTTTACGAGACGAGTTAAAGGAGCGGCCTTGAGAATCATTGAGGTCGTTTTGCGGGTTTGGCGCCCCCTGCGGTGTTCGTAGCCATTCCGTGCCCCTGAACCTATAACTCTTGCCTCGGGAACCGCGATCTCGGGTACTGTTGTGCATGTCCGTCTCGAACGGAAAGCCTGAAGTATCCGGACGTGTCCCACTTGAACCTTTGGTTCGAGGCAAAGAATGGTTACGGCACAGGCGGAGGGCGCCTCTATCTTGCAGTACCGGTCCCATGTCCCATGCATGACAAGCACGATTTGCGGCGCACTTTGCGTGAATGCCGCAGGGCGGTGGGCGCGCGTGCGCGCGCGACGAGCGCGCGACAGGTGGCGCGGCGCGGTCTGCCACTGTTGCGCGGGGCGCACCATGTCGGGATCTATTGGCCGGTCGGTTCGGAGCTCGATCCACGGCCACTGGCGCGCGCCCTCATGCGCGCCCATCGCGCCGTCTATCTGCCGGTCACGGACCACCGTCCCGGACGTCCCCTGGCATTCGTCCCCTGGCGGCCCCCGTTCGTGCCGGGGCCGCTGCGCATACCAGAGCCGCGTTGGGGCCGCAGGGTGCGCGCGCGGCGGCTCGACGCCGTACTGGTGCCGCTGGTCGGGTTTGATGCCCGCGGGTGGCGTCTGGGTCAAGGCGGCGGCCATTACGACCGGACTTTTGGTTTTGTGCGCAAGGCCCGAGGGCGCCCTGTCTTGATTGGATTAGCTTACGAATGCCAGCGCCTGACCCAGGCGCCGCGCGAGGGGCACGATGTGCGCCTCCATGCGGTGCTGACCGAAAGGCGACTGTACCGCGCGCAGGACGCAGTGGTATGAATATCTTGTTTATCGGCGATGTCGTCGGCGATGCCGGACGCCGGGTATTGTTGGCGAGGCTTCCGGTCCTCCAGGAGCGCTTGAGGATCGATCTCACGATCGTGAACATCGAGAACGCCGCCGGTGGTTTTGGGGTGACCGACAAGATCCTGCGCGAGTGTCTCGCTCACAAGATCGATGTTTTGAGTACCGGGAACCACGTCTTCGACAAGCGCGAGGCGGTGGAGCTGGTGGCCCGCGAGCCGCGGCTGTTGCGGCCTCACAACTATCCGGTGGGCACCCCGGGGAGTGGTTGGTATGTGGGAAAGACGCGGGGCGGCGAGCCGTTCGCCGTGCTGAACGTGATGGGCACGGCATTCATGCATCCGGTGCTCGATTGTCCATTTGCGTGCGCCAGGACCGCACTCGAGACAAGGCCCGAGGGGGTGAAGGCGGTGCTCGTGGATTGCCACGCCGAAACGACCAGCGAGAAGATGGCCATGGGCTGGTTTCTGGACGGCCAGGTGAGCGCGGTGGTGGGCACGCACACCCATGTCCCGACCGCCGATGAGCGCGTCTTGCCCGCCGGCACGGCCTATATCTCGGATGTCGGCATGACCGGTTGCTATGACTCCGTGATCGGCATGAACAAGGACAAGGTGCTGCGACGCATGGTCCAGAAGCTGCCCGAGCGGCTCGAGGCCGCCGACGGCCGGGCGACGCTGTGCGGGGTCGTCATAGACGTCGACACCAAGACCGGCCATAGCCGTGGCATCCAGCGCCTGAGCGTGCGCGAAGACTGATGGCCTATTGGCTGTTCAAGAGCGAGCCAAGCTCGTTTTCCCTCGAAGACCTGATGGCGCGCGGTGCCCCCGAGCCGTGGAGCGGGGTGCGGAATTTTCAGGCGCGCAACTTCATGCGCGCCATGCGGCCGGGCGATCTCGGGTTCTTTTATCATTCGAGCTGCGCTGTGCCCGCCATCGTGGGCGAGGTCGAGGTCGCGCGCGCCGCTTATCCAGACCATACCGCCCTGGACCCCGACGACCACCACTATGATCCGCGGGCGGTCAAAAACCCGGGGCTCTGGTCGATGGTCGACGTCGCCTTTTGCGAGCGCTATCCGGTGCCGGTGACCTTGGCCCGCCTCAAGGATTGTCCGGCGCTTGCCGGCATGCGTCTGCTGGCGCGCGGCAACCGATTGTCGGTCCTGCCCGTGACTGAAGACGAATGGCAAATCATCCAGGGGCTCGTGCGCGCCGCATGAGGTTCTATCACTTCTGGTTCGAGCCGGCCTCCGAGCGCGTACGGCTTGCGCTCGGGGCCAAGGGGATCGAGCACGAGCGTATCATCCCCGACTACGATGATGACGAGACCTTTTTTGAAATCGGCGTGGCCCGGCAGGCGCCGGTGCTCGTGTGGGATGACGGGCGCGTCGAGACCGATTCAGAAATGATTCTGCGCGCGCTCGATGCGCACCGGCCCGACCCGGCGCTTTTTGGTCCCTTGCAGGACGCGCAGTGGCAGGCCTTGCGGGCATGGCGCACGAAGGCCGCGCGCCTTCTCGAAAGGCTCCATGCCCCGGTGCGTCCGGCGTACCGGGGCCTCGGCGATCACCCCTCCCATCTCGCCTCGTACAAGGCCTCGGTGGTGGCTCGTTTCGGCGCGACCCTGGAGGAGCTTGCCAACGACCGCTATGGGGCCTATGCGCAACTCGACGCCTTGACCCAGTTCAAGGATTTGGGGGCCTTCCTGGCCCAGCATCGGTTTTATGCGGGGAGGTTCTCGGCGGCGGACGTGCTGCTTGCCGCGGATCTCTTTGCGCTGCAGCTTCAAGACGGCATCACGCTGCCGATCGACATCATGTATTATTTCGAGCGCGTGCAGGACGTCTGCGGGGTCGACCTGCGCGACGGCCTCATTGGCGGTTGATTGCGGGAGGGACCATGACCTTATGCGAGCTTTTGATCTACCTGGACCGGGAGTCCGGTTATGCCGTGCTCGATGGGGATTGCGAGGAAACGATCCGGAAGGCCGTGGCCGGTAGCCACAAGGACGTCCTCGCGGGGCAGATCGTGGCGGCCATGGCCGCGAGCGTGGACGCCACCACGGCCGCCGTCCCCATACTCCGCGCCCAGGCGACGACCGCGCTCGGGCCCTTGCGCCTGAAGGCGATGCGCGACGATGTCTCGGGTCATGAGCTAAGGCGCATGGAGCGCACGGTGCACGCCATAGACGGTGCGTTCAACGACGAGGCGCTGGCGGCGCGCAAGTCCTAGACGCGGCTTGCCGTTAAGCGGTGGGCCGCTTGCGTCAGCGCAGAAACAGCCGGTAGGCAGGGTTTTCCGTCTCTTCCTGGTAATCCATGCCAAGCGTTTCGAGGAACGCCGGAAGCCGCTCCCGTTCAAATGCGGGCACCTGCATGCCGATCAAGACCCGGCCATAGTCGGCGCCGTGATTGCGGTAATGGAAGAGGCTGATGTTCCATGCGCGGCCCATGGCGTTCAGGAAGGCCATCAGCGCGCCAGGCCGGTCCGGGAACTCGAAGCGGTAGACGATCTCGTCGTCCACCGGGCAGCGGCCGCCGACGAGATGGCGCACATGGAGTTTGGCCATTTCGTTGTCGGTAAGATCGAGTATGTCGTAGCCGGCGTGCGTGAGGGTCGTGAAGAGCTCGTGCGCATCGTCGCCCTCCGCAACCTGTATTCCGACAAAGACGTGGGCGAGCGCCGGTCCGGCGTAGCGGTAATTAAACTCGCTGATGTTGCGCTCACCGATCAGGCCGCAGAATTTCCGAAAGCTCCCGGGGATCTCGGGGATGGTGGCGGCGAACACGACCTCGCGACGCTCACCGAGCTCGGCGCGCTCAGCGACGTGCCGCAGCCGGTCGAAGTTCATGTTCGCGCCCGAGGCGATGGCGATGAGCGGCCGGTCTCCCGGGTGCGCGGCGGCATAAACCTTGAGTCCCGCAACCGCAAGCGCCCCTGACGGCTCCACGATCGAGCGAGTATCCTCGAAAACATCCTTGATGGCCGCGCAGATCGCGTCGTTGCTCACCACCAGGACCTCGTCGACTAGGCGTCGCGCGATGCGAAAGGGCTCGCGGCCGACCTGGCGCACCGCGACCCCATCGGCGAACGTGCCCACATGGTTGAGGAGCACGCGGCTGCCGGCCTTGAGGGAGCGCGCGAGGGCATCGGCGTCGGACGGTTCGACGCCTATGATGCGGATGTCGGGCCGCAGGGACTTGACGTAGAGCGCGATGCCCGCGATCAGCCCACCACCACCGACCGGCACGAAGATCGCCTCGACATCGGAGGGATGTTGCTTCAAGATTTCCATGCCGATCGTGCCTTGACCGGCGATGACGTCGGGGTCGTCGTAGGGGTGTATGAAGGGCAGGCCCTGCGTTTCACTCAAGCGCCGGGCATGGGCATAGGCCGCGTCGTAATTGTCTCCCTCGAGCACCACCTCGGCACCGCGGGCGCGCACCGCCTCGATCTTGATGCGCGGCGCCACGGTGGGCATCACGATGACCGCGCGGATCCCAAGGCGTTGCGCGGCGAGTGCAACCCCCTGGGCGTGATTGCCGGCGGAGGCGGTAAGGACCCCTAAAGCCCGCTCCTCTTCGGTCAGGCACGCAATCTTGTTGTAGGCGCCGCGCAGCTTGAAGGAAAACACCGGCTGCATGTCTTCGCGCTTCAAGAGCACCTGGCGGCGCAGCCGACGCGACAATCCCGCCGCTTCCGATAGCGGGCTTTCGATGGCCACGTCATAGACGCGGGCCTTCAGGATGCGTTTGAGGTAGTCGCGTGTCATCGGGCGGTCTTCGCGCGAGCATAGCAGAGGCGGGCGGGTTTCGGCCACCGGCGGCCGCTCTGGTTCGCTACCGGACAGGGCCTGCTGGCCGGATCGCCACGTGCGCTTGCCGTAAAGCGCCGCGCGTTCGGGAAGACGCCATGCGCCCTATGATCCCGCGCCCCCGCGTCTGTCAACACGCTGAGCCGCGGTCTTGCCCGGCGGCGCCGCGGTCGTCCGTCGCTATGACGTATCGTGGGGCATGATCTATAGTAATTTTGTGGGGGTGACAGGATGATGCATCGCATGGCCCTGATTATCGGAGGAAGCGCCTTGCTGGCCGCCGTGGCCGCGGGCCCCGGCGCCTTTGCCGCGCCACGCATGCTTACGTTCGGCATCGTCCCGCAGATGTCGCCATGGACGCTCGCGCGCCGCTGGACCCCGGTCCTGGAGGCGTGGTCGGCGGCCGTCGGTGTGCGTATTGTGTTGCGCACGGCGCCCACGATCCGCCGTTTCGAGCGGCGCGTCGCGCGCGGCGATTATGACCTAGTCTACTTAAATCCGGTGGATTACCTCCGTAACCGGGGGCGCTACCGGGCGTTCGCCCGCGGGCAGGGGTGGCTGCAAGGCATTCTCATCGTCCGCCGCAAGGGGCCCGTGCGGACAATCGATGGGCTCGCGCATCACGTGATCGCGTTTCCGGCCCGCCACGCGTTTGCGGCCTCGATTGAGCCGCGGCGCTTTCTGCAGGCCCACGGCATCCCGTTCGCGATACGCTACGTCGGTTCCCATGATGCCGTTTATCGCGCAGTGGCCGCCGGTCTCTTTATCGCCGGCGGCGGCGTGTGTCAGACCTACGATAGCCTTCCGGCCCACATACGTCGCCACCTGCGGGTGTTGTGGTCCGGGCCCAAGGGTCTGCCGCTCCCGTTCGCCGCGCGGCGGACCCTGCCGACCTCCCTGGTGCGGCGCCTGACGGTAGCCCTGCTGCGGCTGCCGCGGGTGGTGCCCGGCGCCATAAAGCGGCTTGGGTTTACCGGTTTCCAAGCGGCGCGCGACCGCGATTACACGCGCCCCGGCGCTGTGGTGCACTGATGCCACCCGAATGTTGATGTCCTTTCGCACAAAAATGATCACGGGGATAGCGCTCATCGAGGGGCTGTTTCTATTCGCGATCCTGATGAGCAGCCTCGGGATCTTGTCACAGTCCCGCAAGCAGGCGCTGGTGACGCGCGCCACGAGCGATGTGCGCCTGTTCGCGACCGCCGCCGCCAATGCGCTCGTGAGCGACGATATCGGCGCCCTGCATCGCATCCTGCGTCAGGTCATGCGTAACCATGGGATCACCTATGCGGTCGCACGGGATGGCAGCGGCCGGCTCTTGGCGCGCGCCGGACATGCCGTCGACTCCGCGCACACTTATCGCGCGGCGGCCTCCGTTGTGGTCGATGGGACGTCTTATGGCCGGGTCGAGGTCGAGGTGACCGATCGCGGCTTCGCGCCGATTTTGGCGCAGGCTAGCCGCCGGATCGTGGCCATCGCCTTGGGCGAAATGCTGCTGGTGGGGTTCGTATCCTGGCTGTTCGGGAGCTATCTCATGCGCCACATCGCCGCTATTGAGGCCGGCACCGCGCGCATCGCCCGCGGGGAATTCGGCTTTCAGCTCCCGGTCGCGGGCAGCGACGAATTGGCGCGCATGATTGAAGGCTTCAATGCGATGTCAGCGCAATTGAAGGCCCTGCAAGATGAAGCGGCGCGTGAGCACCAGCAGGTCCTGGCGATCAACGAGAGGCTCGAGGAGCGCGTCCACGAACGCACCGAGGCGCTGGCGCTTGCCAACCGCGAGCTCGAATATCTGGCCATGCACGACCCCTTGACCGGCCTGCCCAACCGTATCCTATTGCAAGATCGTCTGCTTCAGGCGATTCGCCTCGGGCATCGGGAGAACGCGCCATTTGCCCTCATGGTCCTCGATCTCGACGGCTTCAAGGAGGTCAATGACAGTCTGGGCCACCAGGCCGGTGATCACTTATTGCGCGAGACGGCCGCGCGGCTTGTCGCCCGCTTGCGCCAGTCGGACACCGCCGTCCGTCTCGGTGGGGACGAGTTCGCCGTGTTGCTGCCGGGTGTCGCGAATGCCGAGGATACCGAAGTCGTGGCGCGCAAGATCCTGCGCGCGCTGGAAGAGCCGGTCCTCCTGGGGGATCGTCGCGTGTGCGTCACGGCAAGCTGCGGCGCGGCCTTGTTCCCGACGCATGGTGATGAGGTCGGCGTGCTCCTGCGCCATGCCGATCGCGCCATGTACGAGGCCAAGCGCGGCCGGCGCGGATTCCTGCTTTTTGCATCGGCCATGGATGAGGAAGGGGATGACCGCCTGCGGTTGCAGGTCGATCTGGACCACGCCATCCGGCACGGGGATCTGGTGCTGCATTATCAGCCCAAGATCGATCTCGTCACCGGCAAGATCTCGGGGGCCGAGGCCCTGGTCCGCTGGCAACACCCCGTGCTCGGGATGCTCCCCCCGGCCCGCTTCGTGCCCTTGGCCGAGCGCACGCACCTCATAAAGCCATTGACTTTCCATGTGCTGCGTCTCGCCGCCACGCAGGCCCGCGCCTGGGCGGAACAGGGGTGGCCGTTGCCGATCGCGGTCAACGTCTCGGCCGTCGATCTCGATGACGGCGAATTCGTGGATAGCGTGGAGCGTATCCTGAAGGACGCGGGTGTCGCGGCCAGCCAAATCGAGCTTGAGGTCACCGAGACCGCGCTCATGCGTGACCCGGAGCGCGCGCGGGCCGCGATCCAGGCGCTCAGTGGCTTCGGGGTGCATGTGGCCATCGATGATTTCGGCACCGGCTATTCGTCCATGAGCTATCTGCGCAAGCTTGCGGTCGCGAACATCAAGATCGACAAGTCGTTTGTCATGGACATGGGCGTCAGCTCCAACGACAGCGTCATCGTGCGCTCCATTATCGATCTCAGCCACTCCCTGGGACTTAAGGTCGTGGGGGAAGGGGTCGAGACCGCCGACACGATGGCGGTCCTGGCGAGCCTCGGCTGCGATTACGCGCAAGGCTTCCATCTCGCCCGGCCCATGGATGCGGAGGCCTTCGACGCGTGGCGGCAAAAACACCTGTGACGGCCAGGGCCCGCTAACGGCCGTAGCCGAGCGTCAAGACCACCATGTCGGCGTCGCGATAGCCAAACCGCGCCGATTGCTGGAAGGTGATGTGATTCCAGCGCATGCCGATCCGCCATCGCTTGCTCAGGCGATAGGAGGCCGATAGCGAGACAAGCAGCGACGGGTGGTAGCCGTTGGTCCGCACCCCGGGACGGATGTCATAGGTGGTGTTGAGGACCTCGGGGCCGAGGGCCAGGGCCGCGAGCAGTCGTTTCGTGATGCGACGGGTGAGCCGGTACTGGGCGAAGACGCCATCGGTCCCGTGGTTTACGCCCTCATTCAAATAGCCGGCCTCCCAATGAGTCCCCGCATAGTAGGTCATGGCCGCCGCACCGAACTTCGGCCCGGGTTCATTGGCAATGCCAAGACCGCCGGCAAATACCAGCGCGGCGTGTGCCGGCAGGGTGCCCGCCAGCCATGAGAACAGCCATACACCCACCCGCCCCTGTTGACGAGCTTTGCCGATAGGTCCCGCTTGAGGCTTCATTTGCACCGCCGCATTCGTTAGCACACGATAAATATTATATAGCAAACTAACGATATGGGTGCGCTCATGCATGCGTGACTCCTAAATGCTGGGATTTCAACCAGTTTTGTGAGTGGCGAACAGGGCCTTTGACCGGATGCGCCCGCCCGTGGTTTCCGAAAGACGCCCCCCCTTTCCACCAATGGCGCGCCGTCCATGGGCGCAGGCCGGCCCTCGCGGCCTGGTCTTTTCTTCCCTCCGGGGCCCAGGTATCCTGCGCCCATGACCCAAGATGACATGAAGAAGGCGGCGGCCGAGGCTGCCCTGGAGTTCGTTCCCAACGGCGGCATCATCGGTGTGGGCACGGGGAGCACGGCCAATTACTTCATCGACTTTCTTGCCACCATGAAGGGCCGCCTGGACGGCGCGGTGGCGAGTTCGGTGGCGACCGCCGAGCGGCTGAAGAAACACGGCATCCCGGTCGTGGACCTGAACGAGGCCGGAACGCTGGCCGTCTATGTCGATGGCGCCGACGAGGCCACTGTGCATCGCGCCCTGATCAAAGGCGGTGGCGGGGCGCTGACGCGCGAGAAGATCGTGGCGGCGGCGAGCCGGTCATTCGTCTGTATCGCCGATGAAGGCAAGCTGGTCGAGGTCCTGGGCCACTTTCCGCTGCCCATCGAGGTAATCCCGATGGCGCGCAGCCTGGTGGCTCGCGAGATCACGGCGCTCGGCGGCGAGCCGGTCCTGCGTCAGGGGTTCAAGACCGACAACGGCAACGTCATCCTGGACGTGCATGGATTGAAGATCCTCGATCCCGTAACCCTGGAGGGGCGTCTGAACCAGATCACGGGCGTAGTCACCAATGGTCTGTTCGCTAGGCGCGGCGCCGACGTGCTGTTGCTGGGGACCGCGAGCGGCGTGCGTCGCCTGTCCTAGGGCGCCGGATCCCGGAGAAGGTGGCTATGGACGCCTTCGATGCCTATGTCGTCGACCAGGATGGGCGCGGGCTCATAACCGCCGGTCTTGCGCGGCGCCATGTCCATGAACTGAGATCGCCGGGCGTCCTCATCCGCGTCCAGTACTCGAGCCTCAACTACAAAGACGCGCTCGCCATGCGCGGCGAGCCGGGTATCGTCAAGCGCTTCCCGCATGTGCCCGGTATCGATGCTGCGGGCGTGCTCGCCGACGACCCCACGGCGGCTCCGGTGCTCGTGACCGGCCATGGTCTGGGCACGGAGGTGTGGGGTGGTTACGGCGATTATATCCGGGTCCCCGACGACTGGATCATTCCCATCCCCGCGGGCCTCACGGCCCGTGACAGCATGGTCCTCGGCACCGCCGGCCTCACTGCGGCCTTGAGCGTCGATGCCCTGTTGCAGGCCGGTCTCGAGCCTGACGGGGGCGAGATTCTGGTCACCGGGGCCACCGGCGGGGTCGGCACACTTGCCGTTGCGTTGCTCGCGAATCTCGGCTTCACGGTGGTGGCCATGACCCGCAAGCCCGCCGAACAGACCTACCTGCGGGGTCTGGGCGCGGCGCGGGTCATGGCGCCCGCGGATGGGGATGCCTCCGACAAGGCCTTGCACAGGGCGCAGTGGGCCGGGGTGGTCGATACGGTCGGCGGCGAGGTCTTGGCTCAGGTCCTCAAGGCCGTCGCGTATGGCGGGGCGGTGGCGACCTGCGGCATGGCCGCCGGCACCCGCTTTCAGGGCTCGGTCTTCCCGTTCATTCTGCGCGGCGTGCGGCTGCTTGGGATCGACTCCGTGCAGTGCCCGCGCGCCGTCCGCGAAGACCTATGGGCGCGCCTGGCCGGCCCATGGCGGCCCTCGCATCTCGCGGATATCGAGAGGGTGGTGGATCGCCAAGGCCTGGGTCCGGCGGCCATGACGCTGCTGCAGGGGGCGCGTACGGGACGCACCCTCGTGGTTGTGACCGGCGCCTGATGGGCGCCTTAGCGCCCAGCGGCCGATGGCCCCTTCCGGGTCTATAAATCGGGGGACACCCAGCACCCTTCCGGTCCCGGTGCTTTGCTCCGCGTATCGCGTCTTGAGGTTTCGGGCCTGCTGTTTTTGATAAGTCCCGTGGTCGCCGCCACGCCGCATCCCCCCATCACCGGTCCACGTGCGCCCGATCGGCTAGAGATGGGGGGCGATCCACGCCTTGAGGCGGCCGGCGTCCATGGCCCCGGCCACGCGCGCGACCTCGCGGCCGCCTTTGAAGACCGCGAGCGTGGGGATGCTGCGTACGTCATGACGGCCCGCAAGCCCTTGTTGGTCCTCGGTGTTGACCTTGATGAAGCGCGCCTTTAGTTTGAGGTCGGCGGCCGCCTGCGCGAATGCCGGGGCCATCATGCGGCACGGCCCGCACCATGGGGCCCAGAAATCCACCAGGACCGGGAGATCATTGCCGGCGATGTGTTCGGTGAATCCGCGCTCGTCGACATTGATCGGCTCGCCGGTGATGAGCGGGTTGTGACAGGCCCCGCATCGGGGATTCTGGGCCAGACGTTCCGCCGGGACGCGGTTTTTTTGCCCACAGTGCGGGCACACCAGCTGCTTGATCGACACGGGTGCTCCTCCAGACCACAAAATTCCTGCCGCTTATATGGGGCCGGGACCTTGCGCTTTCCAGTAGTTTAGCGGCCGCCCGCGAATCCGTGTTGGCGCCAGGCCTCGAACATCGCCACCGCGACGCTGTTCGAAAGGTTCAGGCTGCGGTTGCCCGGACGCATCGGCAGCCGCAGGCGCTGTTCGGGCGCGACCGAGGTCAACACCTCCTCGGGCAGGCCGCGGGTCTCGGGACCGAAGAGCAGCGCGTCGCCGGGTTCATAGCAGGCCTCTGTGTAGAGACGGTCGGCGCGTGTCGAGAACGCCCAGATACGCCGTGGAGCGGCATCTTTCCGAAAGGTCGCCAGGTCCCGATGGACGTTAAGCGTCACCCATTCGTGATAATCGAGTCCGGCGCGGCGCAACAGCCGATCCTCGAGACGAAAGCCCAGCGGCTCAATCAGGTGAAGCGTGGCCCCGGTGTTGGCGCAGAGCCTTATGACGTTGCCGGTATTGGGCGGGATCTCGGGTTCAAAGAGCACCACATGAAATGTCGTGTCGGATGCAGTCATGAGCACACACTATCGTTATAAATTAACAACATCGACCCTGTCGGGACGGCCGTCGGGATGGGGCCCGGACCGTGACGACGCCATGACGCTATCATACCGGTCCGCGCGGCCAACCATGGTCCTTCGCGCATCGCCCGTTCCTTAGGCGAGCTGTGCTAGAGTTACGCGGGGGCGTACCACGAATCCTTCGCAAGACCGCCAAAAAAATCCCACGACATCGCTCCGGCATATTTCCTGCAGCGAGGGGGCAGGGTGTTTGAGCGGGCGCGGTCATCAGGCCAATTTTGCGGCCGACGCGGGATTCATGACGAAGCATATGGAGAGGGGTTGGACATGAAGCGGCAACAGGCGGGCTTTACCTTAATCGAATTGGTGGTGGTCATCATTATCCTGGGCATCCTGGCGGCGGTCGCCCTGCCGAAGTTCATGGGGCTTAGCACCGACGCGCGGGTGTCGGTGGTGAGCGGCATGACAGGTTCGGTGGCTGAGGCTGCCGATATGGTCCATGCCCTGGCCGAGGTGCAGGGCCAGACGGGGTCGACGGGCACGGTTGCCCTGCCGGGCGGGACAGCGACAATCACGACCGCGTACGGCTATCCTGACGGGACCTCGACCGGGATCCTGGCGTCCTTGCAGGATGCCACGACCGCACCCACGCAGACGTTCCCCTTCACCTTTACGGCCGGCACAAGCACGGCGCCCGCGACCTTCGCCTACACGGCGGTGGGCGGCACGGCCAATGACACCTGCGAGGCGAGCTATCAGGCGCCGGCGGCGGCGGGCGACACCCCCACGGTGGGCACGGTAACCAGCGGCTGTTAGGTGCAAACGGGCCTGCCTCAAAGGCGGGCCCGTTATCTTCGGTGATCTCGTCATGACGGTATTCGGGGATCTCGAGACATTTCATGGCGGGCCGCGCAGCCAGGGTGGCCCGGGGACAACGCTGGCCGGGTATACACTGCTTGAGATGGTGGCGATCCTCGTCATCGTCGGGATCCTCGCGGCGGTCCTGGCGCCCCGCTTCATGGGGGCCACCGGGTTCACCGGGCAGAC
Organism: Pseudomonadota bacterium; assembly: GCA_021841585.1. Taxonomy (GTDB): domain Bacteria; phylum Pseudomonadota; class Gammaproteobacteria; order Acidiferrobacterales; family Acidiferrobacteraceae; genus Acidiferrobacter. Next base: position 42,385 of record JAKBUS010000009.1, read on the forward strand.
GACCGCTGACAAGCTCCTGGTGGCGGCGCGTTATGCCGAGACCCTGGCGCAAGATCAGGGGGTGACGACCTCCCTCGTAGTCGGCGCCAACTCCTTCTCGGTCACGCAAAATGGCGTGGCGGTGGCCAATCCCACCCTGCAATCGGCGAGCTTCGCAGTCCCGTTGCCGGCTGGCGTCACGATCAGCCCGCAGACCACCGTGAGCTTCACGCGCCCGGGGGTCCCGAGCGCCACCCCGACCTTCACGGTCGCCGGCACCGGCTTCACGGCCCGCATTTATGTCACCGCAACCGGTTATGTCTATGAATGCGGATCACAGGGGGCCTGTCCGCCATGAGAGCCCGTGACCACATCCCCGCCCGGCGCCGGGCGGCGGGCTTGAGCCTCATCGAGCTCATCGTCGCCATCGTGCTGTTGGCGATCCTGGGCGCGGGCTTCATGGCCATGTATGGGGAGGTGACGCGCCGCAATGCCGCGGGCGAGCAGACCGCGCCCATGACCTGGGTGGCCCAGGGGGTGATGGAGTATGAACTGCTGCAGACCAAACTCTCGGCCGCCGGGACACCGTTCACTTTAAGTAATGCCCAGTTTGGCCCCTATATGGCCAACGCCACCTATACCACCGCGGCGACCACGAAGGTAGCGACCGGGACCTATTATGCCTATCTCGTGACGGTCACGGTCAGCTGTGCCTCTGGCGGCTGCACCCCTATGGTCTTTACCTCCTATGTCTACTCGACCTGACGCCGGCATGACCTTGATCGAGATGGTGGTCGCCATCGTGCTTGCGGCGATCCTCATGGCCATGGCCGCCCCGCTGCTTACGCATCTCATCAGGAGTTATGTGACCGGCGCCCAGGGGGCGGACCTGGCGACCGCCGCGGGTCCCGCGGTCGCGCGCATGCAATGGGATGGGCGCAACGCCTACCAGATGGTCGTGACGAATACCTGCACGCTCGATCTAGAGAATGCCAAGGGCCGGATCCTCGAGGACTACCATTACGCGGGCGGCCAGCTGTACCGCAACAACGCCTTGATACTGGGAAACCTGCAGAGTCCGGGAGGGGCCTGCCCATTCACGCCTGCCTCCCCCTACGCCATCGTCTATGATTTTTTTTACAAGGGCCCGAGCACTCAGGGCAAGCTGGCCGTGGACGGGGTCTTGTCGGCCTATGCGTACTCCTAGCCCACGCCGCGATCGCGGCTTCATCCTGGTGGCGCTCATCTTCCTGGTGCTCGTGGGGGTCCTGCTGTTGGCCGCTATGGCCTTCCTGTACGGGACCGCGACCGGCGCCGAGGGGGTGCAGAACGGCGGCGGCCAGGCCTTCACGGCCGCCGAGAGCGGCGATCAGTACGGGGTCTATTATCTGGAAACGAACTACTGGGCCCAGTTGCCACCCACACCGCTCACGCTGCCCGCGCAGACCCCGTCGGTCCCCGATCCCGCCTGCCCGCCGACGGTGACGGTCACGGCGGGCGGCAAACTCATCTATGTCGTTACTTCGGTAGCAAGCTGCGCGGGCTCTTCGGCCAAGTGGACGGTGGTGCGTACCGTTCAGGCCCAAGTGAAAAAGAAGCCGAAGAACAAGAAGGGCCAGTTAAAACCCGGACGTATCACATACACCGTCACCGCCTGGGCGCAGCAATAGGCGAAGTGGTCGTCGTGTAATTCGGCACTGATATTGCAAGTGTTTCTGTACCTAAAGATGGTGTGGCTATGACGGGGTTGAGACAATGGTGACGGAATCCGCAGCAGCTGCTCGACCGCGCAAGGCGCGCCTCGGTGATCTCTTGCTCGAGAACAAGGTGATCTCAAAGGAGCAGCTCGAGACGGCGCTCGCCGATCAGCGCAAGAGCGGGCGGCGCCTGGGTCGCGTCCTTATCGAAAACGGCTACCTCACCGAAGATGCCCTGCTCGATTTCCTGTCGCGCCAACTGCGCATCCCTCATGTCGACCTGCGTCGCTATACCTTCGTGCCGGAGGTTGTGCGCCTGATCCCGGAGGCCTATGCGCGGCGCTTTCGCGCGGTTGCCCTGCGCGAGGAAGGCGACGCCATCCTCGTGGGTCTTGCTGATCCGATCGATATATTCGCCCATGACGAGATCGCGCGGCTCGTCCAAAAACCTTTGAAGCTCGCGGTCGTCAAGGAAAGCGATCTTTTGAAGGTCCTGGACGTCATCTACCGCCGCACCGAGGAGATCAGCGGGCTTGCAGCCGAGCTCGAGCAGGAGGTGTCGGCCTACGACATCGATCTCGGGATGGCGCCTGGGGTCGCCGAGGGCGCCAACGACGCCCCGGTGGTCAAGCTTTTGCAGACCATGTTCGAGGATGCAATCCAGGTGAATGCCTCGGACATCCATATCGAGCCCGACGAAAGCGCGGTGCGCGTGCGTTTTCGAATCGATGGCGAGTTGCGGGTGCAGACGACCGCCGACCGCAAGATCGCCCAGGCCCTGGTCTCGCGCCTGAAGCTCATGGCCGCGCTCGACATCTCCGAGCGCAGGCTCCCGCAGGACGGGCGTTGCCAGGTGCGGTTTCGGGATACCGTGATCGACGTGCGCATGTCGACTGTGCCGGTGCAGCACGGCGAATCGGTGGCCATGCGTCTCTTGAATCAATCGAACGGTATCCTGGAGCTCGACCGGCTCGGCATGCCCGCCGATATCCTCGGGCGTCTGCGCGCCTTGATCCATCAACCCCACGGCCTCGTGCTGGTCACGGGCCCCACGGGCAGCGGCAAGACCACGACGCTCTATGGGGCCCTGAAGGAACTGAATGTCACTTCCGTGAAGGTCTTGTCGGTCGAGGATCCGGTCGAGTACCGGCTCGCGGGCGTGAATCAGGTCCAGGTCAACCCCAAGATCGACCTCGGCTTCGCGCGCGTCTTGCGCGCTTTTTTGCGCCAGGACCCGGACATCATCCTGATCGGCGAGATGCGCGATACCGAGACCGTGGAGATCGGGCTGCGCGCGGCCATGACCGGCCACCTCGTGCTGTCGAGTCTGCACACCCATGACGTGATATCGAGCGCCTTGCGGCTCATGGATATGGGCGCTGAGCCCTATCTCGTGGCCGCCTCGCTGCGTGGGGTCGTGGCCCAAAGACTGGTGCGCCGGGTCTGCGACAGCTGCGCCGAGCCTATCGACCCCACGGCCTCCGAGAAGGCGCTTTTGGCGGCGGAGCTTGGCGCCGACGTGCCCATCACCTTAAAGCGCGGACGCGGCTGCGCCTTTTGCCAGCACACGGGCTTTCGCGGACGCATCGGGGTCTATGAGATCCTGGAGATCGACGAGTCCCTGATGTTCGCCCTTCAAAAGCGCGACCCCGAGGCCTTCCAGCGCGCCGCCTTGAGCGCCCCCCATTACCGAAGGCTGCGTGGCGAGGCCCTCGCCCAGGCGGCGCGCGGCATCACCACGGTCGAGGAGGCCGTGCGCGCCGTGTACGGGAGTGGCTGATGGCGTCGTTTCGCTACAAGGGGCGTAATGGCCGCGGCGAGGCGGTGGCGGGTCTCATGGAGGGCGCGAGCACCGATGCCGTGGCCACCCAGCTCTTCAATCTCGGCATCACCCCGATCGACATTCACGGCGCTAAGGCGCGGTCGCGCCCCATGTGGCTGCGGGAGCTTGGGCGTTCGCGCGTCGACCTGACCGACCTCGTGTTGTTTTGCCGCCAAATGCATACCCTGCTCAAGGCCGGCGTGCCCATCATGCAGTCTTTGAAGGGTCTGCGCGATTCGACCCACAACCGCACGCTGGCGGGCGTGATCGGACAGCTAAACGAGGCCCTGGACGCGGGTCTCGATCTTACCGCCGCCGTGAGGCGCCATCCCAAGGTGTTCTCGACCCTGTTCGTGGCCTTGGTGCAGATCGGGGAGACGAGCGGCACGCTCGATCAATCCTTCCTTCAGCTCGCGGGTTATCTGGAGCGTGACCGCGAGACCGAGCAGCGCGTGAAGTCGGCCACCCGCTACCCGAGTTTCGTCGTGGTGGCGCTCGTCATCGCGGTCTTTATCATCAATATCTTCGTCATACCGGCATTTGCGCATGTCTACGCCGGGTTGCATGCCCGCCTGCCGCTCGCCACGCGCATCCTGATTGCATCATCGCATCTCACGGTCCGTTATTGGTACGATGCGGTGGCCGCGGTGGTGCTGACGGTGCTCGGCGTCCGCGCCTATGTGCGCACCACCGGTGGCCGCTATCGCTGGCACCGCCTGCGCCTGCGCCTGCCTATCATAGGCCCGATTCTGACGCGCGCGCTGCTCGGCCGTTTCGCGCGGGCGCTGGCGATCACCATAAAGAGCGGGGTGCCCTTGATCCAGGGCCTCACGGTCATAAGCCGCGCGGTCGACAATGAGTATGTGGCCACGCGCATCTTGCAGATGCGCGATAGCATAGAGCGCGGCGAGACCCTGACGCGCGCCGCACAGGCCACGCAGCTCTTTCCGCCGCTGGTGTTGCAGATGATTGCCGTGGGTGAGGAAAGCGGGGCGATCGACAGCCTCATGACCGAGGTCGCGGAATACTACGAGCGCGAGGTGGATTATGATCTGCGCAATCTCAGTACCGCCATCGAACCCTTGCTCGTGGTAGCCATGGGGATCCTCGTCCTGATCCTGGCGCTGGGGGTGTTTCTGCCGATGTGGGACCTGGCGAGTGCCGCTTTCCACCAAAATGGCGGCCAAGTCTAGTGGCGTGTCTTCGGTCATCGGTGGTCATGGATCGAAGGCGTCGCGTGGGCGCGCGGACGATCTTGTGATCGCGAGCGGGCCCTGGTGAGCGGGCGTGACGCTTGCGGTCACCCGTGCTACTGTCGGCAAAAGAGCTTACCGCCGTGGCATGCCCAAAGCGATGGATAGGCCGTGAGGGTGACGGATATGGGGGGAGGTATGTGGGGACGTTGGCGGCGCGCGCGCCGGGATGCGGGTCTCGCCGGCATCGGCGTACACGCCTCGGGGCTGTCCTTCGTGCGCGTCGTTCGCGATGTCCAGGCGTCGGCCCGGATCGCCATTGCCGAGTTCCGGCCCTATGACGGCGTAAAGCCGGATCGGGTCCTCGCGCGGCTCGTCCAGGACCACGATCTCAGGCATCAACCCTGCACGACCCTGCTTGGCGAGGGCGAATATCGTCTTTTGCAGACCGAGGCGCCGGACGTGAAGTCCGAGGAGCTGCGCGCGGCGCTGCGCTGGCGCATCAAGGATTTGATCGATTTCCATGTCAACGACGCTACCCTCGACGTGTTCGACGTTCCGGTGCGGATGCCTGGGCGCGCGGCACTCGTGTACGTGGTGGTCGGACGCAACGAGGCGATACGCGCGCGCGCCGACCTCATGCACAATGCCGGCGCGGCCCTTGATATCATCGACATCCCGGAGCTTGCGCAGCGCAATCTTGCGCACCTCTTGCCCGAGGATCGGGAGGGCGTGGCGCTGCTTACGTTGACCGAAGACGGAGTATTCATCACCATTACCCGCGACGGCGCGCTTTATCTCTCGCGCACCGTGGCCGACGGCTCATCCGCGCTCGCCGACGAGCGCGGATTCGAGCGTCTCTTGCTCGAGCTGCAACGCTCGCTCGATTATTTCGAGAGCTCTTTTCGGCAAAGTCCCATCATGCACGTCGTGGTGGCGCCCGCCGCGGCGCGCACCGAGGCGCTCGTGGCCTTTCTGCGAAGTAATCTCACGCAATCTGTCACGCCCTGGGAGGCCGGCCGCTACGGGGACGTCGAGGCGGATGTGCCGGTCCCGGACGCCTGTTTCCTGACCCTGGGCGCGGCCCTACGTCAGGACAAGGTGGCGCTGTGATCCATCAGCAGATCAACCTCTATCATCCGATCTTCCGGCGCGAGCCCAAACTGTTTTCCGCCGGCGTCATGCTGCGCGCCTGGCTCGCGCTGGCGGCGCTCGGGCTGGTCGCCACCGCCTTCGATGCCTGGCAGGTCGAGAGCCTCTCCGGGGCGCTCGCCAATGCGCGACAAACGGAGCAGATCGCGGCCGCCCGCCTGGCATCGGCCGACAACGTCTTTGGGGTAGGCCGTGCGCGCGCACGGCTCGCCGCTTTGCAGCGCCGCGCGCAAACATTGAAGGGGCTTGGCCGTTTTCTGCGCCAAAGCCGCCGCGCCGAGATCGGGCCCGCACCGGTGCTTATCGCCATGAGCCACGGCGTCCTTCCCGGGCTCTGGATCACGCAGTTCTCCCTGGATCGCCGGCACCGGGCCCTTAGGGTCGCCGGTCACAGCCTGCACCCGGCGCTGGTGCCACTCTTCCTGCATCGCGTAGTCGCCGGGCCAAGCCTTGCCGGTTACCGCTTCCGGGGACTCGTGATCAAGCGCGCGCGTGTCGCCGGGCGCTATAGACCCTATGTGAATTTCGACGCCACTACGACGAGCGCGGCCGCCAAGGCCCGTGCCGCGGCCGCGGTCAAGGGTGCGACATGAGTCTCAGGGCGCAGATAGTTTCCATCCAGGAGCGCATCGATGCGCTTACGCTGCGCGAGCGCATCCTGCTGTTTGCCGCGATCGTGGCCGTCACCTATGGTCTGATGATCATCGCCGTGATCCGCCCGCTCGAAAACCGCGCGCGCGCGGTCACCGCCGATCTTGACTCCCTGCGCGTCAAGACCCGCCAGATCGATGCCCGGCTGGATGCCATTCTGGCGCCGGGGACCCGCGCCCGCGAGGCCGCGGAACTGAAGGCGCTTACGCGCAAGGTACGCGTGCTCAAGGCACATCTCGCGCATCTCGCGGCAGGCCTGGTGCCGGCCCGCGACATGCCTGCCCTTCTGCGCCAGGTCCTTGCGCGGTCACCGGGGGTGACGGTCGTGGCCCTCGTGGATCGCCAGGTGACGGCGGTACGCCGCAGCCCCAAGGACAAACCATTTTTGTATCGTCATGAAATGACGCTGATCGTGCGCGGCACGTATGGCGCCCTGTTGCGCTATCTTACGGTGCTCGCCCACACCAAGCGCCATGTCCTCTGGGGGCGGGTGATACTGACTACCGATCGCTATCCGTTTTCGACGGTGCGGTTGCGGGTTTATACGCTGAGCACCCATGAGGCCTTGCTCCAATGATTGGCACGGTCCTTGTATGGTATTGGGTATGAAGAGAAAATGGCTTGTGGCAGCGGCGTTTGCCGTGCTGGCGCAGCAGACGAGCGCCTACGGTCTCACGGATCCCACGCGTCCCCCATGGATCGATCCCGCGGGCACGGTTGGTGCGCGCGCCCCCGGGCTCCAGGCGATCATGCGGGATGGCGCGCGGCGGTTCGCCTTGATCGATGGCCGGGTCGCCACCGTGGGGGCGCGTGTCGGGATGGCGCGCCTGATCGCCATCCATCACGACTCGGTCGTCATTCGCGGCCGCAATGGCGCGCGTCGGCTGTTTCTCGCCCCCGGCCGCTCTGTGAGGAAGACGGCGGTCTTGAAGGACGGGGTCTCATGAGCTCGCGGCGATCACGGCTTTTGGCGGCGGGTCTCGCCGCCGCGCTTGCCGGATGCGCACCACGGGGATTCGACAAATCACTTACCGCGCGCATGCAGCGCAATCTGGCCGCGGGCGTGCATTCGCAAAAGCACGCCGCCGTCTCGGCGGCGGTGGCAAACGCCCTGCTCCCGCCGGTCACCATCCAGTTACCGCATGCGCGGACGCTGGCGGTGCCCAATCGTTTCGATTTCAATACCCGCAATGCGCCGGCCGCGCAGGTGTTCACGGAGCTCGTGCGCGGCACGTCCTACAGCGTCGCCCTGCCGGATCATCTCGCCGGACGCATCACCGTGCACTTGAAGAATGTCACGGTGCCCGAGGCCATGCGGGTCATTCGCACCGAGAACGGCTACCAGTATCGGCGACGTGGACATCAGTACTACATCCTGCCTCCGGGCCTCAGGACGCGGCTGTTCCGGGTCCATTATTTGAATATCGTGCGCACGGGGGTGTCCGAGACGCGCCTGACCGGCGAAAGCCTGACAAGCGTCGGGACCACCGGCGAGAGTACCGGTGGCGTGCCGATGCCCGCGGCCGGGCAGCAAAGCATGGCCCCCACGATCTCCGTGAAGACCACCTCGCGCAGCGACTTCTGGAAGACCCTCGCCCAGACCGTCACGGCGCTTGTCGGCAAGGCGCCGGGCCGTGAGGTGGTCGCCAATCCCGAGGCCGGTCTGCTCGTGGTCCGCGCCGGTCCGCGGACTTTGCATACCGTGAGCCGTTTCCTGCGGCTTACCCAGGCGAGTGTCGACCGCGAGGTCGTGATCGACGCCAAGATCCTGGAGGTCGATCTCAAGAGCGGCTATCAGAGCGGGATCGATTGGGCCAAGCTTGGGAATATCGCCGGGGCGCAGGTGATAGGCGCGCAGACCGGCGGCGGCCAGCTCCTGTCCTCGGGGGTGTCGACCATAGGCGGCAACACCGGCAACCTCAATCCCGCATACGGCAGCCCGAACCCTTACGGTTCGACCGGTTACTCGCCGATCAACAACACCGCCGTGTCGGCCTTTGGCGGCATCTTCAGCCTCGCGCTGCATGCCGGGAATTTCGCCGCTTTTATCCAGCTTTTGAATACCGAGGGGCGCGTCCAGGTGCTGTCGAGCCCGCGGGTATCGACCGTGAACGAGCAGAAGGCGGTCATCAAGGTCGGGGGCGATCAGTTTTTCGTGACCGGAGTGACCAACACCGAGTCCCTGGTCGGGATCTCCCCGATCACCACGCCGGCCGTCCAGCTCTCGCCGTTCTTTTCAGGGATCGCGCTTGATGTCACACCCGAGATCGACGGTCATGGTTCGATCATTCTTTATATCCACCCCTCGGTGAGCCAAGTGACGCAAGTCAATCAGCAATTTAGCGTCTCCGGGCAGGCGTTCAATCTGCCGCTTGCCTCGAGCTCCATCCAGGAGTCGGATTCGGTGGTGCGCGCCCAAAGCGGTCAGGTGATCGTCATCGGCGGCTTGATGAAGGAAGGGTCCACTAACAGTAACGCCTCCGTGCCGCTGCTCGGCAATATTCCGTTGCTCGGCAATCTCTTCAAGGACAAGAAGGTGGTGAGGGTCAAAAAGGAGCTCGTGATCCTCCTGAAGCCGACGGTCGTGGATCTCGGCGGCCCCTGGGGGCGGGAGTTGACACGTGCTCAGAGACGGATCGCGCGCATAACGGGCCATTAAATGTACGAGCGCTATTTCGGGCTTCGCGAACTGCCCTTCGGACTCACGCCCGATACCGAGTACTATTTTGCCCACGCCAGCCAACAAGAGGCCCTGAACACGCTGCTCGCGGCGGTGCGCATGGGCGAGGGTTTTCTCAAGGTCACAGGCGAGGTCGGGACCGGCAAGACTCTGTTGTGCCGGAAGCTCCTGGCGGTCCTTGCCGCCGACGCCCAATTCACGACCGCCTATATCCCCAATCCCACGCTCGACCCTCTGGCCCTCATGGAAGCGATCGCCACCGAGCTCGCGTTGCCTTCAGTCCCCGGTCAAGGCCCTCATGCCCTCACGCACGCCCTCACCGAACATTTGATCGCGAGCTGCGCGCAGGGCCGGCGCGTCGTGTTGTGCCTGGATGAAGTCCAGGCCATGCCCACGGAGACCCTGGAGGCCCTGCGCCTCATCAGCAATCTCGAGACCGAGAAGCGCAAGCTCCTGCAGATCATCTTGTTTGGCCAGCCGGAGCTCGATACGCGCCTGGAGCACCGCTCGATCCGCCAGCTGCGCCAGCGCATCGCCTTCTCGTGCCGGCTTGCGCCCCTATCGCTCAGCGATACCGACGATTATTTGAGGCACCGGCTTCATGTGGCGGGTTATGAGGGGCCGGCGCTTTTCGGGCGGCGCGCCTTGCGGGTGCTTTACCGTGCCTCTAAAGGCATCCCGCGGCTTGCCAATATCCTTGCCCACAAATCGCTCATGGTCGCTTATGGCGAGGGCTCGCCCGTGGTCTGCGCCCGGCACATGCGGCTGGCGTGCGCCGATACCGAGGCCGCGCGCGTGCGCCGGGGGTTCTTCGGGCTCGCGTTTTGGGGGCATCGATGAGCCTCATCAACAAGGTGCTGCGTGACCTCGAGGCCCGTGAGCGCGGCGAACAGGCCCCGCCCAAGCGGCCGGTCCTAGACGATTTGCGGCCCGCCTCCAAGGCTACCGATGGACGATCCGGGTGGTTCTTGCGGGTCTTCGGGCTGCTCGTGGTGTTGGCCGTGACCGTAGTCGCGACGTGGTGGTATGTCAGTCCGAGCCACGCGGGCGCCGCGCGCCCTGCCCCGGTCGTCCGTCCCACGCCGGCCCGCCACACCGTACCCGTGCCACGCGCAAGCGCGCCGATGGTCGTCTTGCCGCCTCATCCGGCGGCGCTAAGCCTCGCGTCTCGTCTTGCGACCTTGCCTGCAAGGGCTGCGGTCGTCGCGCGCCGACCGGCCCCCCGGCGCCAGTCGCATTTC
>JAKBUS010000010.1 GCA_021841585.1 Pseudomonadota bacterium
CCCAGCTTATCGCCGGGTCGGGGGTGCTCTATGGGCTTGCCAGCAATGGCATCACCACCTTCAGCGCCGGCAGTGGGGTGCCCGCCGAGCTCTCCACCACCGCCCTGAACAGTATCGTCGCCGGGGCCGCCGATGGCGGCGGGGATTTGTATGTGCTTACGACGGGCGGGGTGTATGGCTTTGCGGCTGCAAGCGGCGGCGCCCTCGATGCGCAAAACTCGCAGCCGCTGCCAAGCGACCTCACCCCGGTCGGCCTGACGACCACCGGGAATGGACTTGCGATCGCCGGGAACACGTCGAGCGGCATCGAGACCGCCTACTATCCGGCAAGCGGCGGGACCATAAGCGGCCCATCTGAGGCCCCCATCACCGGCCGCGGCACCGCCACGGCGATTACGGCATCTCCAGGCGGCAACTACGTGTTCGTGAGCGACGGGGCCCGCGCCGATCTGCTGGCCTATGCCCTGTCGGCAAGCGCATCGGGGGCCACCCTGACATCAAGCGCGGTGCTGCGTACACGGCTCACACCGGCCGCCGCCCTGAGCGTGCCGGTCACGGTGACCATGCAACCCCAGACCCTCTATGTGGTCAACCAATCCACGACCTCGATCGCCGCCTACCCCATCCAGTCCGGCGGAACACTGGGGACACCGGCCAGCGCCTACACATGCAATGCCTGCACCACCAATATCGCCGACCAGGGCCCGAGCGCCGCCGCAATTGGCCCCGATGGCCTGCACTTGTACGCCTCCGATTGGGCACAGGCCGGCCAGGGCGATGTCACGACCTTCGCCATGAACTTCGCCAACGGCCCGCTGGGGGCACCCAATTCGATCCCGGCCGGTCAAAGCCCCATGGGTGTCGCGGTCGATCCCTCGGGCCGTTACCTCTATGTCGCCAACAGCTACTACGACGACAGCACCGGACAGAGCACGGGCGGCACCATAGATGGCTACCAGCTGAGCCAGGGCATGCCGAGCCCCTTCAGCACGGGATACAGCACCCAGGTCTATGGCAACTACCCGATGCTGCTTGCTATCGACCCCACGGGCCGCTTCCTCTATTCCTCGGAATTCGCCGGCAGCCTCGTCGACGCCTTCGCCATAAACCCCGATAACGGCAGCCTCGCGCCAGCGAGCGGCAGCCTCGGGATGGGCTCGGCGGCCGCGACTGGCACCAACCCCTGGACGATCGTCATCGGTCCGTCCGGCCGCCACCTCTATGTGTCCGATAACGGCAACGGCGGTTCACAGACCTCGGGGGCGGTCTCGATCTTTTCGATCAACGCCCAGAACGGCAGCCTGACTTCCGATAACGGCGTGGCCACCACCGCCCTCAAGCCCCTCGGGCTTGTCATGGGCCCCAAGGGGCGACGGCTCTATGTCGCCATGCAGAACGGGGCATTGGATGTGTTCGTGCGCCAGAACCCGCAATCGGCCACGAGCACCTGGAGCTACACGCCGACTGTCATCAGTGGGAACTTTACAAACGCCTACGGGCTCGCCTTGAGCGCGGACGGCAAGACCCTCTATGTTGTCGACGACTGCACGGCACCCAACTACAACAATGGCAGCATCCAGGCCATTTCCATCCCCACATTCAGCACCATGACGAGCGCCGGATATACGACTGTAGGCCAATATGCAACTCATGCCTGCACCGTTCAGGCGGTAGCGGCGGGAGGATTCAACTGATACCCATTTTCATGAGAGACGCGCCCGCGGGCGGGCACACCAAGATCTCCCTCACGCGTCGATAAGGACATCAAGGGCGCCGCCCGTGGGTCGTCACCCACACGCCATGACGTCCCGAAGCACGCCTGAAATAGGGGTGCCCTGCTGAGCCACATCCCATCCGCGCCTCGCGGGCCGGCTGGAATAAAGGCTTTTCGTGACGGACGTTCGGGCGGGAATTACCGTCGCGGCACGGGTCCGAGCACCGCGACCCGCTCGGCCCCTTCGTGCTGCCCGCGTTTCCAATCGCGCAAGACTTCGGGCAGCCTGTTTGCGGCCAGACGGTTCGGGCCGCGAGGCCGGTACCTCCCGGCGTTTGATCGACCGGTCTTACGTGGCTACAATTATGAGTGATGTAGCTACATAGAGAAGCAGCAACGCACATCTCGATCCGCGACATGAAAAACCACCTATCCAAAGTATTCGAAGCTCGTGCGTGCGGGTAAGGAAGTGGTGATTACCGACCGCGGTAAACCGGTTGCGCAATTAACGCCGATCAAGTCTGGCGCGGAAACTGAGGAGGAAGCCGTCGCCCGCATTAGCGCGTTACCGTGGGTGCGGCCGGGTGAGGGTGGCAAACCGAAGGGTTTAAGAAAAGGTGTTGCGCTTCGCGGCAAAGGACTTACGGCGGCGGCCATGGTGTTCCAGGACCGGGAATGATCTTACATGTCGATACCTCGGCATATGTCCGTCTTTATGTTCAAGAAGAAGGCCACGAAATCGTGTCGCAGGCGTAACAGATTGCTGTATACCTGATTGCTTATGCCGAAATGCGGGCTGCGCTGGCGAAGATGCTTCGCATGGATTGCCTGACCAGGCGGCAAGTCACGTCGATCAAGAAAGTGTTCGAATCCGACTGGAGAAAGACACTGCGCATCGTCCTCGATGAGCGCATGATGCGACTGGCGGGCGATCTTTCCGAGCATCACAACTTGCGTGGTTACGGCAACGTGCATTTGGCGGCGGCGGAATCGCTGATTGTCGGGCATGGAAGCGGCTTCTTGCGTTTTGCCTCTTTCAACCATGCTCTGAATGCCGCCGCCTCCGCAGTCGGGCTTAGATTGCTGAGTTGACTTATTGGTTTCTTATGGTTCTCTTTCGTCGGCGATATCGGGCCTATAAGCACGCGCTTTTTGTGACCTTATCGAGATCGAACAGTTTTTTGTGGAATTCTGTCGCGACTCATTCGTGCATCTCTTTGTGTTTCTCGTAATTCGGGTTGTGTAGCGCGTTGAGCGGTCGGAAGCGACCAGAAACTGCCGACATCGCCGAGAGAAAGCCGCGCCTGTTAACTTGCGACCTTATGGAGCCATTTCGTTTGCGGCCTAAAGGCGCCAGCCGATTTGCGCCTTGAAGAGGCCACGTCGAGTTGTCGATTTCCGTTTTTGAGCCCTTAGTGCGTTACCCCCTCGAGGCCTCTTTATCGAGAAAAGACGCGATGAGTAACAGGAGGTTTGAGATGTACAAGGGCCGACAAGTGATACAACGCCCATGATCGGGCAAATCCGATCGTGATGTGGCCCGCGCCCAGCGGGGGCCACAAGGCCGTCGCTTGGAATGTAACGACAGGCCAATGAGCAAGGCTGGCTTGGTCCCAAGGCCCCACCGTTCGAAAACGAAAGCTTACACAGGAGTTCGTTTTGGCGCCTACGAACCAGACGGTGTCTAGTGCCGCCCCCTTTCGGGAGCGGTGATGGCATACTACGCGCAATGCGGCGGCCCCTCAGGGGCCGGAGTCTTCTGAAACACTTCCTGACGCCCGCCAGTCATCGGGGATCGTTTCGTCGCGGTCGCGGACATTGGCTTTTTCTGCGGCGCGGTCGCGCCGCGTGGAGGTCGACTCTCTCAGCTGGCCGCCCTTACAATGCCGATGCGTAGGCTCAGGGCTTGGGAGTAGCTGATGGAGTTTGATCTTTTCTATGAGCTGGCGGTGCCGGATTTCGCGGGACGCAGCGAGCGGCAGGTGTACGAGGAGACCCTGGAGGAGATTGCGCTCGCCGATGACCTGGGGTTTGGCGCGGCATGGCTCACCGAACACCACTTCATGCCGCAATATGGTCATAGCTCGGCCCCCGACCTGTTTCTGGCGGCAGCCGCAGAGAGGACCCGCCGCATCCGCCTGGGTCATGGCATCGTGCCGCTCCCGTACCACCACCCGTTGCATGTCGCCGAGCGCGCTGCGACCCTCGACATCTTGTCCGGGGGCCGGCTGGAGCTTGGCATCGGCCGGGGCTTCTCCCCCAAGGAGTACGAGGCCTTTGGGGTACGCACCGAGGATGGCCGTGCGCTCGTCGATGAGGGCCTGGAGATCCTGATCAAGGCGTTCGCCGAGCCCGGGCCGATCAGCTTCGAGGGGCGTCACTTCCGGTTCGCGGATATCGCCGTGCGCCCGCGTCCGCTCCAGCAGCCCCACCCGCCCTTGTGGATGGCGGCAGTGAGCCCGGAAAGCTTTGAGCTTGCGGCGCGCCTGGGCCTCGGGGTGCTGGCCGGCCCCTTCAAGCCGTGGTTCATGGTCAAGGAAGACATCCGCCGGTATCGGGCGGCCTATGCGCGGCACCATGGGGAGCATCCCGCGCGAGCGCCGCGCGTGGGTATGACCCTCGGGATCTTTTGTCTCGCCGATGGCAAGCAGGCGCGGGCCATCGCGCGCACCAACATCACGTGGTTTTATCGGGAACTGTTGCGCCTGACCGCCCCGCTGCTGTCACGGCTCCAGGACGGCTACGAATACTACCGGCGCTTCGGGGCGCTGGCGCCGCTCTTGAAGGGGGGCGTGAATCTGCCGATCCTCGAGCGCCTCGGCATGGTGGTGGCCGGCGATCCTGAGCACTGCCGTAAGCGGCTACGGACCTATGCCGAGGCCGGCGTCGATCATCTGCTGTGCGCGGTGGGCGCCGGGGCAAGCCCCACCGACCAGAACCGCCAGGCACTCACGCTCTTGAGCGAGCAGGTCCTTCCGGCGTTCTCCTCGTGCGCGTCCTGATCACCGGCGCCGCGGGCTGCCTCGGGCAGGTCCTCGTGCCGATGCTGTTGGACGACCCACGTATCACCGAGCTCGTCGTTCACGACTGGCGAGCCATCGTCGGCGATCACCCCAAGCTTAAGACCTTGCGCGGCGACATCCGCGACCCCGCCCTGGCTCATGCAATCAAGCATACCCATGCCGTGGTGCACATGGCATTCGTGGTAATCGAAAGCGACCTCGGCCGCGAGCGAGGCAATCGGGTATTGGCGCGCGCCATCAATATCGACGGCACGCGGGCCGTGGTCGACGCACTTGCTCCCGGGGCGCGCCTGATCCAGCTCTCGAGCGCCTCGGTATACGGAACGAGCCATGAGGCGATCACCGAATCCGCGGGATTGAAGCCCCTACCCGGCTTTCGTTACGCCGAGGACAAGGTGCTAGCCGAGGAGGTCGTCATCGCCGCCGAAAGGGAGGGGCTTAGTGCCGTGCGGCTGCGCCCGCACATCATCCTCGGGCCTCGGGCTCAGCCCTTTCTGCGGACGGTGCTGAGGCTGCCTTTCTATCCGCGCCTGCCGCCCCCGGCCCCACCCCTGCAGGTCGTCCACGAACAGGATGTCGCCACGGCCATCCGTGCGGCGCTGTTCTCGCCGGTCACGGGTGCCATCAATCTCGCCTGTGAGGATTCGCTGTCATTCGAGGCCATGCAAAGGTCCCTGCACCGTTTCGTGCTTGGCGTGAACCCGGGGCTTGCGCAGGCGGCCGCGCGCGCCGCCTTCCACCTCTTTGGCATCGGCCCCGATCCGGCATGGAGCGCGGGCCTCGACCGGCCGCTCATCCTGGATAGCGGCCGCGCGCGCCAGGCACTTAGCTGGCGGCCACGCTTCCCGCGGGTCGCAGACGTGCTCGCCGCGACCTTCGGGCAGCCGCCGGGCGACACCAGCGCCATGACGCGACCGTAGGAACGGCGGACGATTTATTCGCCGAGGTTCAACAGTCGCCCGTGGACACGGGCATCGCGGAAGGTGCGCAGAAAGACCGCCAGACCAAGCCCCAGATAGACGACGTTGATCGCCGCCGCCTTCCACAGTGAGCCGTACAAGACCACGTGATGGAACATGAGCGCGCGCATGGCCGAGAACACATAGGCTGCCGGCAGGCCGTGGGCCACGACCTGCAGCGCCCGCGGAAGCACCGAGATCGGATAATAGATACCGCTCAACGGTGCGATCGCGAAGATTGCCGCCCACGCCAGATTCTCCGCCCCCAACCCGTAGCGCAATACGAGCCCGGCGACCACGAGCCCAATCGACCAGCCCATGACGATCAGGTTCATGAAGAGCGCGGCCAACACCACGCCCATCTCCCAGATCGGGAAGTGGTAAAACCAGTAAGCGAACAGTGCCGCCATGCCGCTGCCCACGAGCGTGCGCAGCAGGCTTATGGTGAAGAGCGCGCCGGCGAGTTCGTAGGCCCGCAGGGGGCTTGCGAACAGATGGCCCAAGTTACGTGAATAGAGTTCCTCGAAAAACACCACTGATACCCCGAGCTGGCCACGGAACATGACGTCCCACAGCAAGGCCGCGGCCAGCAGCACGCCCGAGGCCTGCGCCAGGTAGCTGCTGTGGTGAACCAGGTATTCGCTCAAAAAGCCCCATAACACGATCTGCATGGTCGGCCAGTAGGCGAGCTCGATGATGCGCGGCCACGAGCCCTTCAGGAGGTAGACATAGCGCTCGATCATGGCGCCGATCCGCCGCAGACTACCCATTGCGCCCCCGCTCATAACTGCGACCGCCCACGCGCCATGTCCAGGAACACCTCCTCTAGCGTCTCGCGCCCGTACTTGCCGATGAGGTCGGCCGGCGCCCCGCGATCAAAGATCCGTCCATGGCGCAGCATGATCACCTCGTGGCACAAGCGCTCGACCTCAAGCATGTTGTGTGAGGCCAGGACCACGCCCGCGCCGCTCGCCTTCTGGTAATTGCGCAGATAGGTCCGCAGCCGATCGGCGGTGTCCGGGTCGAGGGATGCGGTAGGCTCATCCAACAGCAGCAGGCGGGGATGGTTGATGAGCGCCTTGGCGAGCGAGGCCCGCGTCTTCTGGCCGGCGGACAACCGTCCATAGGGGCGATCCAGAAGATCAGTAAGATCCAGGTCGCGGGCCAGTTCCTGGATGCGTGCCCGGGAGTTGCGCACCCCATAGAGCCCGGCATAGACACGCAGGTTCTGATAGACCGTAAGCCTGTGCGGCAGATCGACATAAGGCGAGGAGAAATTGATCCACGGCAGCACCCGGTAGCGGTGGCGCAGGAGGTCCTCGCCCAACACCCGGATCGATCCTGTGGTCGGCAGCAAGAGGCCCATGAGCATCGAAAGCGTCGTGGTCTTGCCGGCGCCGTTGCCCCCCAAAAGGCCCAACACCCGACCGCTCGCGAGATCGAAGCTCAGCGACGCGACGGCGGTGACCGTCCCGTAGCGTTTGCTCAAATCCGTCACCGAGATGGCGGGGTCGGTCAATGGTTGAGATCCAGGGCCTGGGCCAGTGCCAGGAGGCGGCGGCCGGCGGCGGTATCGGCGCGCGCGGCGCCCGCCACCGCCTCATGGTAGCCCGCCAGAAACGCCGGCAAGGCCTGCGCCACGAGCGGCTTGCGCAACCGCGAGACGGCAGCGAGATCCCAGTGGGCGGCGAGCCCCCGGTGGGGTGCGGCACTGCATACCCGCGCCGCCCATACCGAGGTATTCGGACCTTCTTCGTGGGCCCGGACCGCCAGACAAAAGGCCTCGCGCCCCGCACCGATCCCGACGAACGGCCCGCGGTACTCGACCTCGAGGGCCGGCGCGAGCTGCGACAGAATACGGCTCAAGCGCGCCAGGGCGTCGTCCAGGGCCTCGTCCGGTCGCCGGCTTGGGTCCCGGGCCTGGTCGCGCAACACGATGAGAAAAGATTCCACGATACCCCCCGATGCAGCGGGCCATTATAGTCTTTTAGAGGCCGATTGGGGATCAGGGCGGCTTTATTCGCTATACTTCCGCCAATGGCACGCCACAACCCCTTACGACTCGACCCGGACCGGGATTCTCTGATCGCCCTCGGCCGACGGGTGCTTGCGCTCGAAGCCGAGACCCTGTCGGCCTTGGCCCGCGATCTCGAGGCCGCCTTCGCCGAGGCCTGCCAACTGCTGTTTGCCTGCAGGGGACGCGTGGTCGTGGTCGGCATGGGCAAATCGGGGCATATCGGCAGCAAGATCGCCGCGACCCTCGCGAGCACCGGCACGCCGGCGTTCTTCGTGCACCCAGGCGAGGCGAGCCACGGCGATCTCGGCATGATCACCCCCGAGGATGTGGTGCTGGCGATCTCGCATTCCGGCGAGACCGCCGAGATCCTGACGATCTTACCGATCATCAAGCGTATGGGCGTCCGGCTTCTGGCGTTGACCGGCGCCCCGGGGTCGAGCCTTGCCTGCCAGGCCGATGTACACCTCCCGGTGAGGGTCGCCAAGGAGGCCTGCCCACTGGACCTCGCGCCCACCGCCAGCACCACTGCGGCCTTGGCCATGGGGGATGCGCTTGCCATCGCCCTATACGAGACGCGCGGCTTCACGCCCGAGGACTTCGCGCGCTCGCATCCCGGCGGCCGCCTCGGCCGGCGCCTGCTCGTCTATATCGCCGATATCATGCATACCGGTAAGAAAATACCGAAGGTGTCGGCGCACGCGCCGCTGCCCGAGGCCCTTATCGAAATGACCAGCAAGGGGCTTGGCATGACCGCGGTGGTCGATGCCGACGAGCGGCTGTGCGGCATCTTCACCGACGGCGATCTGCGCCGCGCCTTGAATCGCGGCGTGGATGTCTACAAGGCGCGCATCGACGAGGTCATGACCCGCGATCCCAAGACCGCATCCGCCGACCATCTGGCCGCGGAACTCGTCCCTTTGCTACGCACTCATAACATCAGCGGCCTGTTCGTGGTCGATTGCAACCATAGGATCGTCGGGGCGCTCAACATGCATGACCTCCTGCGGGCGGGCGTGGTATGACCGGACAACACAATCCGGGCGCCGTGGAGATCGTGGCGGCGGCCAAGGCCATTCGCCTGCTGCTTTTGGACGTCGATGGGGTGCTCACCGACGGGCGACTCTTTCTGAGCGACTCCGGCGAGGAGTTCAAGGCCTTCCATAGCCGTGACGGGCATGGCATCAAAATGCTGATGGCCACCGGGGTGGGCGTGGGTTTGGTCACCGGCCGGCGCTCGCAAGTCGTGCAACGGCGCGCCGACGACCTTGGTATCGCGCTCGTCGTGCAGGGCTGCCGCGACAAGCGCGCGGCGGTCCTCGGGCTGCTCGAGGAACAGCGGGTGGCGGCCCACGAGGCGGCGTTCATGGGTGACGACGTCATCGACCTGCCGGCCATGGAGTCCGTGGGCCTGCCGCTCGCCGTAGCCGACGCCCATCCGCTGGTACGTGCGCGCGCCCGGTGGGTCGCGGAACATAACGGAGGCCAGGGCGCGGTGCGCGAGGTCTGTGAGTTGCTAATGCGCGCCCAAGGCACGCTGGAGGGGCAGCTCGGGTGCGCCTATCAAGGGGAGTGCTCATGGGCCGGTGGCTGAGCCGCTTCCTGCTGCTGGCCGGCCTCCTGCTGTTTTCGGGGCTGTTCTGGTGGCTCCCGGAGGCACTTGTGGGTCCGGCTTTGACACTTACCCGAGTGGCGCCCGCGCGCCCCGATTACTACATCGATCACGCCGAACTCACGGCCATGAATCGCCATGGCCGGCCACGCTTCATACTAACCGCCGTACGGCTGATCCATTTCTCGCGAGGCAAACGCACCCTGCTGATCGAACCGCACCTCACCCAGTTCGGCCGGCATGCCATCACCACCACCGTCGCGCGCAGGGGCTACGTATCCCCGCACGGACATGTGCTGACTATGCACGGCCATGTACGGGTATTCCGCGGTCGGACCGCGCAACTTGGCCCCACCGTGGTCCATACGCACACCCTGACCGTCCGCCTCACCAGGTCATGACAAGGCGGCTTACGGTATTATTGGCGCTCTGCCTCGTCGCCTCCGGGGCGATCGCGCGCAATCATCGGCTCGCGCAACCCTTAAGCGTGCGCGCGGATAACATCCAGGTGGACGAGCGCACCGGCATGAGCGTATACATAGGCCATGTGCGCATCGTCCAGGACGGACTCACGGTGCGCGCCGACCGCGTGCGCGTGCACTCGCTGCATGGCCATGTCGTGTCGATCCACGCGCATGGCACGCCCTTGCACATGGAGGACCAAAAGACCGGCGGATTGCCGCTCTTTGGGACCGCGCTCGCTTTGCATTTCGCGGCGGGGCCCGACGAGGTTACCCTGATCGGGCATGTGGTCTTTCACCAGGGGGTCAATGTCCTGCACGGCCATATCGTCCACTACTATGTCCGGTCGCAGCGCATAACAGCGCTGCGCGGCCTGCATAAAAGGGTGCGCGCCCGCGTGGTGCCCCACAGCCGCGCGCCACAGGCGGGGGGTGGACATTGAGCACGCTTGCCGCCACGCATCTGTCCAAGGCCTACAAGAAGCGCCAGGTGGTAAAGGACGTGAGCCTCACGGTGACGGCCGGCGAGGTGGTCGGACTCCTGGGGCCCAACGGCGCCGGCAAGACGACGTGCTTCTATATGATGATCGGGCTGGTCCACAAGGATCAGGGGCAGATCCTCTTGGACGATGTCGATATCGGGAATGCCCCCATGCACAAGCGCGCCAAGCTTGGGGTCGGCTACCTCCCGCAAGAGGCCTCGGTCTTCCGGAAACTGAGCGTCGAGGAGAACATCCTCGCGATACTCGAGACCATCGAGGGTCTCGACGCCGCCGCCCGCAAGGCGCGGCTCGAGGAGCTCCTCGCGGACCTGCATATCGCCGACCGGCGCGAGACGCTTGGCATGAGCCTGTCGGGTGGCGAGCGCCGCCGCGTCGAGATCGCCCGCGCGCTCGCCACCAAGCCACGTTTCATGCTCTTGGACGAGCCGTTTGCCGGTGTCGACCCGATCTCGGTCATCGACATCCAGAAACACATCTCCCACTTGCGCAGCCTGGGGATCGGCGTTTTGATCACAGACCACAACGTGCGCGAGACCCTGAAGATCTGCGACCGCGCCTACATCATCAACGACGGCCATGTCCTGGCCTCGGGGGCGCCGGCATCCGTGCTTGCCGATCCCGATGTCAGGCGCGTCTATCTAGGCGAGAATTTCGTCCTCTAACCACGGTTTCTGGAAACCGCGGGAATAGACTAAAATAGGTCTCAAGGATCTTATGAAACAGACACTCGACCTCAGAATCGGGCAACATCTCACCATCACGCCCCAGCTGCAGCAGGCGATCCGCCTGCTGCAGCTGTCGTCGATTGAGCTCGAGCAGGAGATACGCGAAGTTCTGGAGAAAAACCCGCTCCTGGAAGAAACCGACCACGCCGACGGCGAAGAGACGGCGGCCGAGGAACCAAACGAGGCGGTGACCGCCGACGAGGTCCGGGATGATGGCGAGGGCGACGCCGACCCCGCCGAGCTCGACTGGGAGGGCGACTATGAAGTCGCGCCAGCGAGTTCCGGCAGCGGCGATGAGGACAACGACACCAATTTCGAGGCGCGCAACAGCCGCCCGACGAGCCTCAGGGACCACCTCCTCTGGCAACTGCAGATGACACCCTTCTCGGACCGCGATCGGCTCGTGGCCATCGCGATCATCGACGCCATCGACGAAGATGGGTATTTCGTGGGGGGCATCGACGATATCCTGGCGACCCTCCCGGATCTGGAGCTCACCGCAGACGAGGTCGAGGCGGTCTTGCACCAGGTGCAGAACTTCGACCCGGTCGGGGTCGGGGCACGCCACCTGGGTGAATGCCTGGATCTGCAGCTCCGCCGCCTGGACCCGGCGACACCTTACCGGGATGCCGCGCGCATACTGGCCGATCCCACCCACCTGAAGCTCCTCGGCCAGCGCGATTTCAAGGAAATAAAGCGCCTGACACACCTCGACACGGATGCGCTGGGGCCGGCCATGGCTTTATTGAAAGGCCTCAATCCGCGGCCGGGATCACATGTCTCGACGGCCCCCAATGCCTATGTCGTGCCGGAGATCCTGGTGAAGAAGCGGCGCGGGAGCTGGCGCGCCGACCTCAACATTGCCGCCATGCCGAAGCTACGCATCAATAGCCACTACGAACGCATGATACAGCGCGGACGCGGATCCGCGCAGGATCGCTTCCTGCACGACCACCTTCAGGAGGCGCGCTGGTTTTTGAAGAGCCTACAAAGCCGCAACGAGACCCTGCTCAAGGTGGCGCGCGTGATCGTCGACCGCCAGCGCGGCTTCTTCGATCACGGGCCCGAGGCCATGCGGCCCCTGGTCTTGCATGACGTCGCGGGCGAGGTCGGCATGCACGAATCCACGGTCTCGCGGGTCACAACCAATAAATACATGATGACGCCGCGCGGCATATTCGAGCTCAAATACTTCTTCTCGAGCCACGTCGGCACTGCCGACGGCGGAACCTGCTCGGCGACCGCCATCCGCTCGCTCATTCGCAAGATCATCGAGGCCGAACCGCCTGATAGACCCATAAGTGACAGCAAGATCGCCGACCTGCTCTTGGAGCAGGGTATCAATATTGCCAGGAGGACCATCGCAAAGTACCGGGAATCGCTTAGTATCCCACCGTCCAGTCAACGAAAATCGCTCGTTTAATCGAAAGAAGAGGGGAATCCGATGGATATCACGGTCAGTGGACAGCAAGTAGAGATCACCCCGCCGTTACGCGATTATGCCCTCGAGAAGATTGGGCGCATCCAGCGCCATTTCGACCACGCGATCACCGCGGATATCGTATTGCACGTGGAGAAGAAACGTTATACCGCGGAGGCCAATGTACGCGCCAAGGGCGCGGTCATCCATGCAGATGCCGCCGGCGAGGACATGTATGCCGCCATCGACCTGCTCACCGACAAGCTGGACCGGCAGATTCTCCGTCATAAGGAAAAGGTCATGGATCAGCACCGGTCGGGGTGAGCCTGGGCGGCACCCCGTTCATGGATCAGCCATGAGCGCCTCGCCCATCCGCGCGCGGGGTTATATACTGGTCGCAACGCCAAGCCCCGGTCCCCGGGGCTTGGCGCCACGGGGCAGCGGCGGAGCGGATGGACCATAGGGCGCAATGAGCACCATACTGACGGCGCAAAATGTGTACGAGGCCCAGCGCGAGACCTTGAAGCTCGCCTGGCAGGCCGGAAAGGCTGGCGCCAATCGTCTGCTGGAGCTCGCCACCGCGCGCTTCCCCGGAATGGCGCTCGTAGGCCACCTGAACTTCGTCCACCCCAACCGCGTGCAGGTCATCGGCACCCACGAGACCGCCTACCTCTACGAACACATCACCCCGGAGGCGCGTGAGCTGGCGCTAAAGGAGCTCTTCGGGTCACCGTCATCGGCAATCGTGATCATCGCCAATGGCCAGGACATCCCCGATGAGATGCGTAGCGCCGCCGACGCCGCGTCCATGCCGCTTTTCAGCTCCTCGCTGCCAAGCCCGCGCGTCATCCATGACCTCCAGTACTACCTCGCGCGCGCGCTTGCCGAACGCGAGATCCTGCACGGCGTGTTCATGGAGGTCATGGGTCTCGGGGTATTCCTGACAGGCGAGAGCGGGATCGGGAAAAGCGAACTTGCGCTTGAGCTTTTGAGCCGCGGCCATCGGCTGATCGCAGACGACGCCTGTGAATTCTTCCGCATCGGGCCCGACGGCCTTCAGGGCCGCTGCCCGGATATGCTCTGCGACTTCCTGGAGGTCCGCGGGCTTGGCATCTTGAACATCCGTGCCATGTTCGGCGAGACCGCGGTACGCCATGAAAAGACCCTGCACCTGATCGTGCGCCTAAAGGATTACGCATCCAACCCGCAATCCGGGATAGACCGGCTGCAGGCCGAGCAGAAAACCCGGGCAATCCTCGGCATCGAGGTCGCCGAGGTAGCCTTATTCGTGGCCCCCGGCCGCAATCTCGCGGTGCTCGTCGAGGTCGCGACCCGCGGCCACATCCTGCGGCGCCGGGGCATCAACGCCCTTGAGGATTTCATGCACCGGCAGAGTCTCGCCATGAAGTCCCCATGAGCTTTATCATCATAAGCGGCCTATCCGGGTCGGGAAAAAGTATCGCACTCCAGGCGCTGGAGGATGTCGGCTTCTACTGCATCGACAATCTCCCGGCGGCGCTGCTGCCGCATTTCGCCCACCAAATGGCCGACGTGCGCTCCGAGTTCTCCGACATCGCGGTCGGCATCGATGCCCGCAATCGCCTGTTCCTCGATACCGCGCCCATGAATCTCGAAAAACTCCGCGCGCTCGGCGTCGATTACCGGATCATCTTCCTTGAGGCCGACGAGGCGGTGCTCATGAAGCGCTTCAAGGAGACGCGCCGCAGGCACCCGCTGACGGATACCAAGACCCCGCTTCTCGAAAGCATACGGCTGGAGAAGGCGCGGCTCGAACCCTTGTCGCTATCGTGCACGCGGCGCATCGATACCACCCATACGACGGCCCAACAACTTCGCCAGCTCATCTATGAGTTCGCGCGCGGCGCGAGCACGCGCGGCATCATGTTGCTGTTCGAGTCCTTTGGGTTCAAGCACGGGACACCACTTGATGCCGACTACGTCTTCGATGTCCGCTGCCTGCCCAACCCCTATTGGGAACAGGGCCTGCGCGCACTCACCGGGCGGGACCCGGCGGTTGCGGCGTTTCTAGAGAGCCACCCGGAGGTGGCGGCGATGCAGGAACACATCGCGGACTTTCTGGCGCGGTGGCTGCCGGGCTTCGAACAGGAGAACCGCAGCTACCTTACGGTCGCGATCGGCTGCACCGGCGGCCAACATAGGTCGGTGTATCTGGCCGAAAGGCTTGCGGCGCACTTTCGCAAACAAGGCATAAATACCCAGATCCGGCACCGGGAACTCACCGAGGGGATTGCCTCGGCGGCACCCTGAGGCGCGTTGGCTGCAAGACCGACGAATGCACGAAGGCCGCGCGCCTTGGGACATGCACCGGTGGACAAGGATCATCATGGCGGTAACGGAGGGCAGAAAGCCTCATGATAGGACTTCTGGTTTTGGCACAAAAAGACGTGGCCTTCGGCCTTCTCGAGGCGGTAGACCATGTCCTGGGCCAGCGGCCACCCGCGCTTGCGGCCTTCCCTGTGCATTACGAGACCCCGCCGGATGAACTGACCGCGGCGCTCTCCAAGGCGATCCGCGCGATCGATCAGGGCGAAGGGGTCCTGATCCTCGCCGATATCTATGGGGCCACTCACATCAACGTCGCCTGCCGCCTGCTGGCGCGCCATCGGGTGGAGCTGGTCACCGGCCTCAATCTACCTATGCTGATTCGCGTATTGAACTATCGCGATCTGCCGCTTGACGACCTTATCGGGAAGGCCTTGAGCGGTGGAATGGAGGGGATCGTCTGTGCCACGGAATTTTGTCTTCTGGATGACGCCAAGCATGAAGTGCATTGAGGTCGCCGTTATCAACAAATTAGGCATGCACGCGCGGGCTTCGGCGAAGCTCGTGAGTCTTGCCTCGTCATTCGAATCCGCGATCACCGTGACCCGCGAAGGACGCAGCGTCAACGGCAAGAGCATCATGGGCATCATGATGCTGGCGGCCGGCCAGGGAACAACCCTGAAAATTTGCGCCGAAGGACCCGACGAGGGTGAGGCGAGCCAGGCCTTGTGCCGGCTGATCGAACAGCGATTCGGAGAACAGGCCTGATGCTCGCGCTTCACGGCAAGGGCGTAAGCAGCGGCATCGCCATAGGCCGCGCTTACGTACTGAAGCGCGAACGCTTGAAGATCCCGGAATACGTCATACCGGCGGCGTTCGTGGAAGACGAGGTACAGCGCTTCCTGGAGGCCGTCGAGACCACGCGCCAGGAGCTGAGCGACATCCGCGACCACATCCCTCCGGACGCGCCGGTCGAGGCGGCAAGCTTCCTCGACACCCATCTGCTCATCTTGAATGACACCATGGTCTCGGAAGCGCCCATAAAAGACATCCGCGACAATCAGTGGAATGCCGAGTTCGCGCTAAAGACCCAGAGCGATCGCCTGGTCGCGGTGTTTGAGGGCATGGAAGACCCCTATCTGCGCAACAAGAAGATCGATGTCGCGCAGGTGGTCGAGCGCGTTCTTCGCAACCTCCTAAACCCGGATGAAGGCGAGGCCGAGCTGATACCGGATGAATTGGCCGGACGCGTCGTGGTCGCCAACGACCTCGCTCCGGCCGATGCCGTCACCCTGAAAAACAAGGGCATCGCGGCGTTTGTCACCAACCTCGGCGGACCGATCTCGCACACCGCCATTCTCTCGCGCAGTCTCGGGATACCGGCCATTGTTGCGGTTCACGGTGCGACCCGCTACATCGACAATAACGACGAACTCATAGTCGACGGCAAGCGCGGAATCCTGTTCGTGGCCCCAGACCCGATCGTGATCTCCGAATATGAGAAGCGCGCGCGCAAGATCGAGCGGGTGCAACGCGAGCTCAAGGCCTTGCGCACGAGCGAGGCCATAAGCCGCGACGGGGTTACCGTGCAGCTGCTCGCCAACATAGAGCTTCCCGAGGACATGGCCGGCGTTCATCAGGCCTTGGCGAGCGGCATCGGGCTTTACCGCACCGAATTCTTGTTCATGAACCGCAAGACGCCGCCCGACGAGGAGGAGCAGTTCGCGGCCTACGTCAAGGTGATACGCGAGCTTCCTGGGCGACCGGTCACCATCCGCACCCTGGATCTGGGGGCGGACAAGCAGGCCGACATCGACCTGCCGACCACTGCCGTCAATCCCGCGCTCGGGTTGCGCGCCGTGCGCCTGTGCCTGCAGGAGGTTGGGCTTTTCAAGGTCCAGTTACGCGCCATTCTGCGCGCTTCGGCGTTCGGAACGGTGCGCCTTATGATTCCGATGCTCTCCAACATCGACGAGATTGCGCGCGTCATCGAGATCGTGCGCGAGGTCCAGGAGGAACTGCTGCGCATCGGCGTCAATTTTGATACCAACATACCGATAGGGGGCATGATCGAGGTCCCGGCAGCGGCAGTGTCCGCCGACCTGTTTGCCGCCCACCTCGACTTTCTGTCGATCGGCACCAACGACCTCATTCAGTACACGCTTGCCATTGACCGCGTCGACGACACCGTGAACTACCTCTACGACCCGCTCCACCCCTCGGTGCTGCGGCTTATCGCCATGACCATCGACGCCGCCGACAAGCAAGGGATACCGGTGGCCATGTGCGGGGAGATGGCCGGCGACACCCGCTATACGCGGCTTTTACTGGGCCTTGGCCTGCGGGAATTCAGCATGCACCCATCGGCGCTGCTCGAGATCAAAAAGATTGTCCGCGAGAGCGCGATCGCCGACTTGAAACAGCAGTCCGCCCAAGTCATGGCAGCCCGCGATTCGCGTGTCCTGCAGCTCCTGGTGGACCGCATGAACGGCGACGGCGACATCAGAGAGTAACTTGTAAATATGAAACGCTTGCATCCTGCGGGCCCGCGAAACCCGGGCCTTGACATGCAGGCAGGGGCGCCGATGCGCCCATCCCGCGTCGGGGCCCGAGGCACGCGGTTCAGTAACGGGTGATCGTGAGTGATACTGGGCCCTTGCCCTCGGCAACGAGGGCGATCGGCGTAAGCCGGCCGCGGGACCCGATCACCCCACCGAGGAGATCGTCCGTATGTCGCCCCCATGGGTCATATAACGCCCGGCGTACAGATTCTTGCCAGCGGGATCCACGGTCATGACCCGGTACGCAGACAAGCCCCGCCGTCCTTGTAGGCCGCCATGGCCTACCAGGGTGGGGAAGGATCCCATAGGGACTTCCTCCGGTCGGAGCGCGCCCGCGGGCGTGACACTAGGAATGAAATGAATCCCGCGGGATGTTCGGCCGGTCCACACCGTCCACGAACACCAGCCGGCGCTCAAGCGCGGCGGTCCGCAAGCGCAAGGCCTTGGCATACTCGGGCGACGCGTACCATCGGCGTATAGGCTCCATGGAGTCGAACTCGACGACCGCGATGCGAAGGGACGCCGCCTCGCCTTCGGCGACCACGGGCTCGGCGCCACGCACGAGCTAACGACCCCCAGGCGCGGCAATGGGTGCCGCCGCGTGCTCCCGATACTGAGCAGCTGGGTCCTCGTCTAGAAACGCCACCTCAGAGATGACGAACGCCGACATCGATCGTGTCCCCCAGGATTAACTGGTCCACGCGAGGGGCGCGGCGCCGTCACTTTTCGCCTATGACGACGAAGATTGGCGCGCATCCCGCTGGATAGGACCGCGATGCAGGGTACGCCTCAACGCCGCAGGGTCTTTGCCGGGCGAAACGGTCCTACCGGCGCGGTGGGCGCGGCAGGGGCGCGCATGGCCGGCGCCCCGGCATCGGAGACCGCGCAGATGAGTCCGTTACGATAGCGCGAGCGGGTGGCGCTGAAGCCCTCCGAATGTCGGGGCGCGAATGTCTGTTTCAGTAGTGCCGCGGCGCTGACCTTACGCATGCGAAACGGCCGCCAAAACGGCGGCGTGCGCCCCGACTCCGAATAACCGCTGATCTGATAGCAATCCACGATGATCTCGCCGCTTGCGTCCTCATACACGGCATGCGGCTCCACCACCCGGACCTGGATCTGATCGCGATAACGCAACGCGCAGCAACACCGGGACTGCACGGCCTCTTTGAAAACGCTCAAGACGTCTCCCGCCATACCCCCCTCCCGCAGTTGTTCCAAGTTCGTTCCCGTCATGGTAAAAACAAGCGAATATCACTATGGCCTAAAACCTGCAGGCGCGCAACGACGCCCGACAAAGGCGCGGGACCGGCCATAAGGATGCCCTGATCAGGACGCGTCTTGGGCACCGTCGCCGACACCGAACACGTACCCCTGGAGATTCCACTTCGCGGCCAAGGTCTCGACGGCATTCTGGAATTCCTCGCTACGGGAAGGATGATTGAAACCCGCGCCGGCGATGCGTCGCAACGCCCCGAGCGAGGGGCTTGCCGTGAGCATATGGATCAACTCGCCGGCATCCGTACCCAGGACCTCGCCCCCGAGCAGCGCGCCACTGTCGAGATCCGCAATGAGCCGCACATAGCCCTCCGGCTCATCCTGGCCCAGCGCCCGCGGCGAGGTCTCGAACGCCGCGAACCCGACCCCGGGCTCATGGCCTTCGTCCTCGGCCTGCTCCTCGGTAAGACCCACGCGCGCCAGTTCGATGGCGCTATAGACCGCCTCGGGCACGCGCCTGAGGTCGCGCTTATGACTCCCCGGCGCGAGGATATTGTCGATCGCGACGCCGGCCTCGTAGAGCGCGCGATTGGCGGTCATGGGACCCGCCACGCAGTCTCCGATGGCATAGATCGCGGTGCCGGCCGCATGCATCTCGGCATCGACCACGATGTAGCCATGGGTATCGAGCCGCGCGCCGGCGCGCGCTAGATCGAGACCTTCGGTGACCGGCCGCCGGCCGGTGGCAAGCAACGCCCAATCGGCCGTCAGCACCTCGTTGTCGGTGGTCGTTACCGACACGCCGGCATCGGTGGCGGCGAGCGTGCGCGCGCCGGCACGGATCGGCGTAAGCCCGGCATCGGCCATAGTGGTCTTCAAAAGCTTCATGGCCGGCGTACTGAACTCGCCGCGCGCGAACGGATCCTGGCGCGCCAACCACAGCACCTCGCGACCGAAGGCATGCAGGATATAGGCGAACTCGAGCGCCACCACCCCGCCCCCCACAATGACCACCCGCGCCCCTTCCGGCACCGGCTCGTCGAACAAGAGATCACTGTGAAGGATGCGTCCTGGCGTCACCACGAGCCCCTCGGGGATGTGCGGCGCGGAGCCGGTGGCGATGATCACGGCGCGCGGCGAGATAATGCCGCCGCTAGGCTCGACTACGGCCGTGTTTTGATCCTGGAAGCGCGCGTGCCCCTCGATGGCGGTCACACCCAGGCGCTTCAGATACGATTGGTAGCTTGCGCGCACCGCGGTGACCACCTTGCGCTGATGGCGCCACGCCTGCGCGAGATCGCCGCGCAAGCCGCCCACGATGCCGCGCTTTTCGAAATGACGCTGGGAATCAAGCACACGCGCGGTATGGTACCAGTCCTTTTTGGGCACGCACCCGCGGTTCAGACAGCACCCGCCCCATGTGGCCTCTTCGACGATGACGGTGCCAAGCCCGCGCAGCGCCGCCAGTACCGCCGCCCGATAACCACCGGGCCCGGATCCGATTACAAGGACATCACATTCCATCCCGCCTCTCCCCTCTTGCTTTTCCCGGTCGCGCCGGCTTGTGCGGGCGTTGCGACCTTGGCATGATCCGTCGAATGAAGGCCTTGATGCGTATGTTCGCAAGGCGTCGCGACGCGCGCCTGCTCGATCAGTTCTTTGCCCGCTACCAGGGCCGCACCCTCATCATCCATCAAGGCCTTACGCTCGACTGGCTGGAGGAGCTCCTGAAGCTCGGGGGCGGGGGTGGACACTTTCGCATAGACACACGCAAGCCCCCTGGGCGGCACAGCCCGGTGTCGTGGCTTGCGCACCGCTTCATCCTGCCCCTCGATCTTCCGCTGCCGGTCCTGTGCGACGTCGGGCCTACAACCATCGCGATCCGCCACCTGCATTCCGCGGGCCGGCCATGTCATCCCGCCGATATCGCGTGGATACTCGAGGACATGCGCGTCCGTGCGCGCGTCCATGCGACCCTGTCCCGGCACGCGCACGAGCTCGTGGCGGATTTGGACCTCCCCATCAGCGACAACGCCTATGAGATGGACCTTGGCGGCTGATCAGCCGCCGGCCACCGTCATCCGCTCCAAAAGCCACGAGCCCGTGCATACATTGTGGCGGGCGTCGACATCACGTCCCACCGCGACAAGCCCCTTGTACATATCCCGCAGGTTCGAAGCGATGGTGATCTCCTCGACCGGATAAACGATCTCGCCGCCCTCTACCCAGAAGCCGGCCGCCCCGCGTGAATAATCTCCCGTGACACCGTTGATCCCGAACCCTATGAGTTCGGTCACGAACAGCCCGCGTCCCATTTGCCGCAAAAGACCGGTCAGATCTTCCTGGCCTGGCGCCACCATCAGGTTATGCACGCCGCCGGCATTGGCGGTGGTGACAAGCCCAAGCTTGCGCGCCGCGTAACTGTCCAGACAGTAACGGCGCAATACGCCGTCGGTCACGAGATCGCGATAGCGGGTCTCCACACCCTCGCCATCGAAGGGCGCGCTGCCCATCGCCTTCTTGCGGTGCGGTTCCTCATACAGATGGACCCAGGCCGGAAACAAGGCGCTGCCGACGCTATCGAGGAGAAAGGACGAGCGCCGGTAAAGGCTTGGGCCGCTGATCGCCGACACCAGGTGCGATACCAGGCTGCGCGCCACCTGCGCCTCGTAGAGGACCGGCACCTGACAGGTCTTGATTTGGCGGGCGCCGAGCCTACGTATGGTACGCCGCGCGGCGCTCCGCCCGACCTCCTCGGGCGCCGGCAGGTCGCGGGGATCACGCACCGCGGCATAGTCGTAATCGCGCTGCATCGAGCCGTTGCCGTCCTCGCCCAAGACCGCGCAGCTGATCCCATGGCGGCTTGCGCGCACGGTCCCAAGAAAACCGTCGCTGGTGGCATAGACATCCGTGCCGTCATGGGTGGTGATGCTCGCGCCCTCGGAATTGCGGATGCGGGGATCGGTGGCAAAGGCCGCGTCCTCGCAGCGCCGGGCGAGATCGATCGCCTCCTCCATCGACAGCGGCCAGGGGTGGTGAAGATCGAGATCGGGGATGTCGCGCGCGAGGTGCGCGGGATCGGCGAGGCCGTTATAGGGATCGGCGGCCGTATGGCGGGCGATGGCACAGGCCGCCATGACCGCCTCCGACAGGGCCTGCGGACGGAAATCCGCGGTGCTCGCCGATCCGCTGCGCTCCCCGAAAAAGACCGTTATGGAAAGGCTCTTGTCGCGGTGATGCTCGACGGTCTCGACCTCGCCCTTGCGGACCGTCACCGAAAGCCCGGCCCCGAGCCCGGTATTTACCTCCGCGGCGCTCGCCCCCTGGCGGCGGGCGAGATCGAGGGCCTGCGCCGCCAAATCCTGAAGCGAAGGCGCGGTCTTGGCTGTCGTGATCATGGAATCCATCATTCCTCCGTTCCGCCCACTGTCATGCCATCTATGCGCAGGGTCGGCTGGCCGACCCCCACCGGCACGCTCTGTCCGTCCTTGCCGCAGGTCCCGACACCGCTATCGAGGGCCAGGTCGTTGCCGACCATGGCCACGCGCGTCAAGACATCCGGCCCATTGCCAATGATGGTGGCGCCGCGCACCGGCCGCCCGATCCGGCCGTTCTCGATGAGATAGGCCTCAGACGCCGAGAATACGAACTTGCCGGAGGTGATGTCGACCTGGCCGCCGCCGAAGTTCACGGCATACAGACCCTTCTTGACCGATGCGATGATCTCCTCGGGCGGCGTCTGTCCGGCCAGCATGTAGGTATTGGTCATGCGCGGCATCGGCAGGTGGGCATAGGACTCACGGCGCCCGTTGCCGGTGGGCGCCATGCCCATGAGGCGCGCATTCATGCGGTCCTGGATGTAGCCGCGCAGCACGCCCCGCTCGATCAGGATGGTGCTTTGGGTCGGAGTCCCCTCGTCATCGATGTTCAGGGAGCCGCGGCGCCCCGGCAAGGTCCCGTCATCGACCACCGTGCAGGTATCGGCCGCGATCTTGTCACCGAGCCGCCCGGCGAAGGCCGATGTCCCCTTGCGGTTGAAGTCGCCCTCGAGCCCGTGCCCTATAGCCTCATGCAGCAGGATGCCAGGCCACCCCGGACCGAGCACCACTTGCATGGCCCCGGCCGGCGCCGGCGAGGCCTCGAGGTTCACGAGTGCCTGCCTCACGGCCTCGCGGGCATAGGAGAGCGCGCGCTCCTCGGTCAGGAAGTAGCCGTAATCGGTGCGTCCGCCGCCCCCCGACGTGCCATGCTCCCGGCGTCCGTCCTGCTCCACGATAACAGTCACGTTGAGACGCACGAGCGGCCGGACGTCTGCGGCCATGACGCCATCGCTGCGCACGACCAGTATGGTCTCCTGCGATCCGCCCAGACTCGCCATCACCTGCGTCACGCGCGGATCGAGACGGCGTGCCTCCTGCTCGACGCGCTCGAGCAGCGCCACCTTGGCGGTATCATCGAGACTCAGAAGCGGATCGAGCGGCTGATACAAAGACAACGCGCCACCATCGCGCGTGGCCACCGCCGCGGTCTGTTCCCGTCCGTCGCGGGCGATGGCGCGCGCCGCGGTCGCGGCATCGAGGAGTGCCGGCAGGATAATCTCGTCGGAATACGCGAATCCGGTCTTCTCGCCGGCAATCGCGCGCACCCCGACACCCTGCTCGATGTGCCGGTTACCCGACTTCACCTGCCCCTCTTCCAGGGACCAGGACTCTTGGCGGCTGTACTGGAAATACAGATCGGCGTAGTCGATCTGGTGGCCAAGCATGCGGCCCATGACCTGATCGATCTCGCCCGTGCCGATCCCCGCGGGGGTCAGCAATGCTTCACGGGCGCGGTCCAGGTTGCGGTTATGGAAGGTCTCTGTCGTCATCACAATCTCCGATGCATGACACTGGGAAGGCGGCGGCGAACCGCAGCCACGGCTGCCGGATCGATCCGCGCGGTCGCGATCCCGGGACCCTCGGGCCGCTCGGCTTGGATCGTGCCCCAGGGATCGACGATCAGGCTGTGCCCATAGGTGGCACGGCCGTTGTCGTGTTGCCCGCTTTGCGCCGACGCCACGATATAGCAACTGTTTTCGATAGCCCGGGCACGCACCAGGACCTCCCAGTGCGCCGCGCCCGTCGGAACCGTGAATGCCGCGGGCAAGGCCACGATTTCCACACCGGCGTCGAGCAGCGCGCGGAACAGTTCAGGAAAACGCAGATCGTAGCAGATGGCAAGCCCGAGACGGCCCCACGGCGTGGCCACGCTCACCACCGCGTCGCCGGCCTCGAAGGCGTCGGACTCGGCGTAGCGCTCGCCAGGGCCCAGATCCACGTCGAAAAGATGGATCTTATCATAACGCGCGACGCGTTCCCCCCGGTCATTGAACACGAGGCACGCCGACCGGACCCGGGCGGGATCGCAAGAACGTAGCGCGATGGTCCCGGCCACGACCCACATGGACAGTGTCCGGCTAAGGCGCGCGATGGCGTCTTGGATCGGTCCACCCTCATCGCCCTCGGCGTGACGCAGGCGCGACTCCGGGGAATCGGCCATAAGCGCAAAGTTCTCCGGCAACACCGCAAGCCGCGTGCCGCTCGCGTGGGCCGCGCGCAGGCCGGCCTCGGCGGCGGCGAGATTGGCGCCGACATCCCGTCCCGAACTCATCTGCACGGCGGCGGCCGTTAGTCCTTGTCCGCCTTCTCTTGAACGCTCGGTTTGCTCCATGGTCCCTTGACGTAATAGGTAAGACGCGTCCCCTGATCGATCTCGTGGGCAAATAGCTTCTGCATGAGCAGTACCGCCGCGCCCGCGATCGGACCGCCCAGGAGACCGGTGGCGAGCGTGACATTGTTCTGGATATGCGGCTGCACCCGCACCTGCAGATCGAAGGTCTTGGCGACAAGGTCGGTCTGGCCGGACACGACCACATTGGCCGACGTCCCCTCGATATCAATGCCGCGGGTCTTGGCCACGCCGCTCTTGGCGATCAGATTGCCATCGATGCGACTAAAGGCAAACCCGCGCCCGAAGATGCTGCTGAAATCCAGAGTCAGGTAATGGACAATGGAGTCCACATTGAAGATCCCAAGCAGCTTGCCGGCCCCTTGCTGCACCTTGACAAAACGGCCATTACGCGCGAGAAAATGGATGTTGGCCTTGAGCGCTTGCACGGCGAAGGCGGCCGGGCTCCCGGGCCAGCTCAAGGTCCCGTGCGCGGTCAGGGTCCCGCCCGCGACCTGATGGGGCAGTCCCCAGGCGATCATCGTATGTCCTAGATCCTGGCTGTCGAAGGCGAGCGTGAACGAGGACTCGGGGAGGCCGCCATGCACGGCCCATTGTCCGAATCCGCTCAAGCTCGCATGCGCTCGCACGAGCCCGATGTGCGCAAAGCGAAAGCCGTGCGCATACGGCGCGCCGTCGATCACGGCGCGGCCGATGTAGTGGCGGCCCACGGTGAGGCTGTTGGCGGTAAAACGGATCGTCGGCAGGTGCTGCGGATCGCGGATGGAAGGCCCGCGGCCCGCGGCGGCCGCTTTGTGGGACGGCGCCGGTATGGTCAGGTGCTCGAGCTGCAACACGACGACCGGCCGCGGCCGCGTATCCCAAATCACCGTCCCGGCGATATCGGGCCCCTCGAGCGCGCCCGTCCACCGCGGGCCTTGGCGCCGGGATCGCGCATGGACGGTCCCAAACAAACGACCGGCCCATGCCAATGACCCGACATAGGCCGTGAAGGCACGCGGCCTGACGAACGAGCGCATGGCCGCCTTGGGATGTGTCTGCGCGAGGGTGTCAGCGAACGCAAGCCACGGCGCGACCGCGAGATAGCCGCTGCGCACACCGATTGCAAGCCCCCGGCCGACCGTCTTGGGGGCCACTGCCGACCCGATCCCGACCCATAGACCCCGGTGACCGCCGCTCGGACTGGCATACGCCATGGTCAGGTGGCGCGCCACGCCCCCGCTTGCGAATAGCCCGCGCCGGCCGCTTACCAGCGTGAAATGCGCCACCGCCGGGACCCCGAGGGCCTTGCCCGCCGGGTAGGGTAGTTGCAGGGCCAACTGGCGCAGATGGGCGGTGACCTGCGCGCGCAGGCGCCGCCCCTCCCTCACGCGCAGATGCCAGGTCATGGCACCATGGACGTAGCGCCGGACGGGGCCCGCCAGGGCCTTCAGGTGCGCGGCATCGACGAGGCCCGTGGCCTGCCCCTGTATCCCGCCGTGGCGGCGGGGGGCCAAGGCGAGCGTGAAGGGACCCCCGAGCAGGCGGCCGGAGAGCTGTGCGTGCTCGGGGCCGGCGTCATTGAACGTGGCCCAACCGGTGAGTGCCCGCCAGTGCAGGACCTTCGATCCCAGCGGATAGTGCAGGGTCGCGTTCGTGAGATCGACACGCCCATGGAGAAGCGGCCCCTGGCGGCGCGAGAAGGGGATATTGAGAGCGAGCGTGAGATGCGCGCCCCCGGCAGCCGAGATGGTGGTGGGGAGCACGGAACGCAGCCCGGGGCGGACATGCGGCAGGACGACACGGAGCAGGTCACCCAGGTCGCCTTGCGCATGCACGCGCACGGTGGCTATGCCGGTCGGCGTTCCGAGCGGACCGGCCTGCACCGTAAGGCGCGGTACCGCGACCCCGCCGAGGACCCCTGATCCCTGCACGGAAAGCTGGGCATCATGGTCGGTCACGGTCACCGCCAGATCGCGCGCGCTAGGCCACCGGGGCAGAAAACGGTAACGGCCATGCTTGACGTGCAACGTGGCCTTAAACACGCCGCCGCCGTTGCGGAACGGAAAGCCCTTGAGCGGCCCCTTAAACATGATTTGGCCGTCCGTTACGACACCGCCGCGTAGGGTGCGCGTCAGCCACTGGCGCAGATGACCGCGCAAGGTTCGCGGATACAGATCCTTCAGGGCGGCAATGCGGACATTATGCAAGGCCGCCCCAAGCAGCAGGACCCCGCCCTGACCCGCCTCCCGCGCGCCGCTCGCCGCGGCATCAACGGTCCCGGCATCCGACATAAGGTGCAGGGCGGAAAGGTCCCATGACAGGCCCTGCGGGCTTTTGTGCCAGGAGAGCTCCGCGGTCAGGGCCTGAACGGCGAGCGGGCCGGGCACCGAGGCTGGTCCGCGAACGGGGCCGTGCAGGCCGCTTATCACGATACGCCCGGAATCCGTGCTGGCGACAAGCCTGCCCGCGGCATGCGCAAAGAACGGCCCGGACCGGGCGCGTCCCAGACCAAGGCCCGAGAAGCGCGCACGCACATGATAGTGCCAGCGCGCGCCCAGGCGCAGATGCAGGTGCGTGAGGGTGCCCTTGGGGTGCAAGGCCAGCCACGAGGTCACCTTCGGGTTCGGTGCGCGCAGGCGCGAGGCCACATAGGCGAGCTGAGTGAGGCGCAGGCGCTCGGTATTCACATCCCACGAGGGGCCTCGGCGCGCGACATAGACGCTGTTCGTGCGCGAACGCACCCCGGCGACCGACGAAAGCAGGTCGGCCGCGTAAAAGCGGAAACCCTGCTGGCCGATCTTCAGGCTGAAGCGGCCGGAGAGGTCCGCGATCGCCAGCGCGCGAGTGAAACGATTCGCGGGCACGAAGGCCTGTACCAGCGCCACATCGCCACCCGCAAATCCGAGATGGCCACGATCCCAGGTGGTCCACAGCTGTCCGCCGACGGTACCCGCCAGGGGACGCAGCCAACGCCGCCCGGTCAGGGCCGCGGCGGCGTGCAAATCGAGGGCCGTGGCATGCACGCCGAGCGCGCCGCGGAAATGCGCCGGTGAAAACCCATGACCCGAAAACTGAACGGTCACCCGGCACCGGCCGCATACCCCCGGGACCGTGGCCACGCCGGTCAAGGTATGATTCTTGATGCCCGCAGCCCAGCTCGCGTCGAGCCCTTGGAACGAGACGATGCGCCGCGCGGACATGGCCACGGTGACCTGCCCGCCGTGCAGGCTCATGGCATGCATCGCCCCAAGGAATCGGCGCCAATCGAAGGGCCGCCCCGCATGGTGGACGAGTCCCACGACATGCATGCCGTGCGCGGTCTTGCGGAGATTGAGACGCGCGCCGTCGATGCCAATGAATGCCGGCCACAGGCGCGCACGCGCCAACGCCAGCCACGACAGATCGACGCGCACGGCGCGCAGCGCCACGGCCGGGCCTGCCCGGCCCATGACCGTGACGCCCCGCAGCACGATACCCGGCCGCCAGCTGACCCGCGCCGCGACCGCGCCCACGCGCACCGGCGCGCCTAGGGCATGCGTCAGGGCCGCCTCGATTGCCGGCTTTTCGGTCCGCAGGAGCGGGGTGAGCCACAACGGGCTCGTAGCGAGCGCCACGGCGAGCACCGCCAGTAGCGCACCCATGGTTGCGAGGGCATAACGCGCGCCGCGGCTTCGGTTATGCCAGAAGGTATATGCCCGCCGCCTGAGCCCTACCATGAAATCACCAACCCAGATTCCTCTCGAGGGCGTCGTCTGTGCATCGCCATCCGCGACTCAAGTCAGGACGACCTCATACTCCTCTTGATTGTAAAGCGGCTCGACCTGGAGATGAATGGGCTTGCCGATGAACTCCTGCAAGCGCGCCAGGCTCTGCGCCTGATCGTCTGAAAGCCGATCGACGACCACCTGCGAGGCAACCACCAGGTATTGGTCCGTGCCGAATTGCCGGGCCTCGCGCAGGATCTCCCGGAAGATCTCGTAGGTCACGGTCTCGGGGGTCTTCAATACGCCACGCCCCTTGCACGCAGGACAGGTCTCGCACAACAGGTGCTCGAGGCTCTCGCGGGTGCGCTTGCGCGTGATCTCCACGAGGCCCAAGGCCGACATGTCGGCGATCGAGGCCTTGACGCGGTCGCGGGCCAACGCCCGCTCGAGGGCGCGCAAGACCTGGCGCTTGTGATCGGGATCCCCCATGTCGATGAAATCCACGATGATCATGCCCCCGAGATTGCGCAATCGCAGCTGGCGGGCGATGGCGTGCGCGGCCTCGAGGTTGGTCTTGAAAATGGTCTCGGCGAGATTGCGATGCCCGACATAGGTGCCGGTGTTCACGTCCACCGTGGTCATGGCCTCAGTCTGGTCGATGACGAGATAGCCTCCGGACTTCAACGCCACCCGCCGATCCAGGGCGCGCTTGATCTCGTCTTCCACGGAATAGAGGTCGAAGATCGGGCGCTCGCCCGGGTAATACTCGATGCGCGGGGCCACGTCGGGCACGAATTCCAGGGCAAACTCCTGGGCCTTGGTATACATCTCGCGCGAATCGATGCGCACCTTCTCGATATTGTCGCGCACGAGATCGCGCATGGCGCGCAGCACGAGCGACAGGTCCTCGTGGACCAGGCCGCGCCGGTCGGGCTCGCGCACATGCTCGGACACACGCGCCCAGAGCTTACGCAGGTAGAGGATGTCGCGCTTCAACTCCTCCTCGCTCACCTGCTCGGCCATGGTCCGCAGGATGAAGCCCCCGGGCTCATCGCCCATGGCCGAGCGCACCGCCGCGCGCAACCGCTCGCGCTCCTCCTCGTTGTCGATCTTTTGGGAGATGCCGATATGATCGCTGGTCGGCATGTATACGACGTAGCGGGCGGGCAGGCTGATCTGGGTCGTGAGCCGCGCACCCTTGGTCCCGATCGGGTCCTTGACGACCTGCACGGTCAGGTCCTGACCCTCGATAAGCATGGGGGCACCGTTGCCGGACTTCATCTCCGCGGTCTGCAAAAACGCCGTGCGCTCGAGCCCGATATCGACGAATGCCGCCTGCATGCCCGGGAGGAAGCGCGATACCCGGCCCTTGTAGATATTGCCGACCAGACCGCGGTGACTAGCGCGCTCGATATGGACCTCCTGCAACACCCCATTCTCGACGACCGCGACACGGGTCTCCTGGGGCGTCACATTGATCAGGATCTCCTCGCTCACAAAAGGCCCTCGGCCGCCAGCAACTGGCCGCATTCGTATAATGGCAGACCGACGACCCCTGAATAGCTCCCCACGAGACGCGTGACAAATAGCGCCGCGCGCCCCTGGATGGCATAGCCCCCGGCCTTGCCGATCGGCTCCCCGGTCGCGCAATAGGCCTCGATCTCGGATTCGCGAAGCGTTTTGAAGGTCACGTCGCTACGCGCCACCGCCTCGTGATGCCCTGGGCCCAGCAGGCATAGGGCGGTATAAACGGTATGCTCGGCCCCCGACAGGCGGCGCAGGGCCGCGCGGGCCGCCGGGGCGTCGGCGGGCTTATGCAGGATCACGTCCTCGTGCACGACGATGGTGTCGGCGCCCAGCACCGGCGCGCTGGCGAGCCCCCGGCGGTCGCGCTCGCGTACCCCGGCGGCGGCCTTTTCGTGGGCCATCCGTTGCACATAGGCAAGCGGCGCCTCGCCCGCTTGCGGCGTCTCGTCGATTGCCGGCGCAAGCGTCACGAACGCCATCGCGATCTGCTTCAAGAGCTCCTGCCGGCGTTCCGAGGCCGAGGCCAGATAAATCAAGACGACCCCCTATGATAAGGCTGCCCGCTCAGGGTGCTGTAGGCGCGGTACAGCTGTTCGGCCAGCATGACCCGCACCAGGGCGTGCGGAAACACGAGCGGCGACAGTGACCAGCGGTCGCAGGCCGCCTCGAGACAGGCATCCGCCAGCCCCTCCGCGCCCCCGATCAGAAAGGCGAGCGGCCGGCCCGCGGCAAGCCACGT
Organism: Pseudomonadota bacterium; assembly: GCA_021841585.1. Lineage (GTDB taxonomy): Bacteria > Pseudomonadota > Gammaproteobacteria > Acidiferrobacterales > Acidiferrobacteraceae > Acidiferrobacter. Next base: position 30,197 of record JAKBUS010000010.1, read on the forward strand.
CTCGAGGTCGCGGGCCAACGCCTCGCTCGTGCGCATGCGCCCCGCGACATCGAGCGCCACGAACAGGGCATGGCGCGGCGCGGCGCCAAGAAGCCGCTCGCCCTCCTCGCGCCTGAGCCTATCCCGGTCACCCCCGCGCGTCCATCGCGCCGACGCGATCTCGGTCAGCTCCAGGCGGTAGGGGCCAGGCAGGCGACGGGCGTAGTCCACGAATCCGGCCTGCACCCACGCGGGCACCCGCGTACCGACCGCCAGCAGACGCATGGCCACCGGTCAACGCCGCGGAGCACGCTCGCGCCGGCCATCCTCCCGCGCCCCGAATTCCTCGGACCAGAGCTTCTCCAGGGCGTAGAACGCCCGGGTCTTCGGATGCATGACATGCGTGATGACATCCGCGCAGTCGACGAGTACCCATTCGCCGTCGCCCAGCCCCTCGACGCCCTGCGGCTTGTAGCCGGCCTCGCGCAGCGCATCGTCGACCTTGCGGCCGATCGACGTCACATGGCGAGTGGATGTTCCACTGGCGACGATCATGGTGTCCGTGATGTCGGTCAAGGACCGCACATCGAGGACCACGATATCGTCGGCCTTGGCCTGTTCCAGCGCCTCTAGTACCCGCTCAACCTTCGTCATGATGCGATGATCTCCGATACAGTCCATGGGCCTCAATATAGGCCGGTACCCCGGGCGGCAGCCACGCCTCGGGGGCAATGCCGTCGGCCAGCGCCTGGCGCAGGGCGGTGGCGGATTCCGGGCGCGCGCTGGCGGTAAACCGCAAGGCCCGGCCGTGATCGGCGTCCAGCAGATCCGCCCCGCGGCTTACGAGCCGTGGCCGGACCCACTCCGGAAGCCTGTCGTCGAAACCCGGGCGGCTCACGATGATGATGTGGGCAAGACCCAGGATGCGCCGCCAGCGATGCCAGGCCGGCAGACCGATGAAGGCGTCCGCCCCGAGGATCAGGGTCAATGGCCGGCCATGGCGGGCACGCAGGACGGCGAGCGTATCGACCATGTAGGAAGGCCCTTCGCGCTCGTACTCGGTCTCGTCGATGCCAAAGCGGGGGTCGTCGGCCAGCGCCAGGCGCAGCATCGCCAGCCGATGGCGGGCGTCGGCGAACGGCGCGGGCCTGTGCGGCGGACGGGCGGCGGGGACGAACACGATGCGCGACAGCGGTAACTCGCGCATGAGGGCGTCGGCGACCGCGACATGTCCGCGGTGCACCGGATCGAAGGTCCCGCCGAAAACCCCCACGAGCGCTCGGCTATCGGCGGATATGCCCGTCACCCCAAACCACGAACTTCTGGGACGTGAGACCCTCGAGTCCGACCGGGCCGCGCGCATGGAGCTTGTCGGTGCTGATACCGATCTCCGCCCCCAGGCCATACTCGAAGCCATCGGCAAAGCGCGTCGAGGCATTGACCATCACCGAGCTCGAGTCCACCTCGCGCATGAAACGCTGGGCGTGCGTCCAGTTCTCGGTCACGATGGCGTCGGTATGATGAGAACCATAGCGGCCGATATGGGCAATCGCCTCGTCCACATCGGCCACCACCCGGATCGCGAGGATCGGCGCCAGATACTCGGTCTCCCAATCCTCCTCGGTGGCCGACACCATGTCTGCCACCCGGTCGCGGGTCTTGGGACAACCGCGCAACTCGACCCCGTGCTCGCGATAGGCGCGGGCAAGCGGCGCCAGCAGCTCGTCTGCGCGGCGCTCGGCGATCAGCAAGGTCTCCATGGTATTGCACGTCCCATAGCGCTGGGTCTTGGCGTTCACCGCCACCGCCAGCGCCTTGGCGGCGTCGGCGTCATCGTCGATATAGACATGACATACCCCGTGCAGGTGTTTCAACACCGGCATGCGCGCCTCGCGGGCGACAAGCTCGACCAGCCCCTTGCCGCCGCGCGGAATGACGAGGTCGACCGCGCCCTCCATATGCAAAAGGTGCGTCACGGCCGCCCGGTCGGTAGTCTCTACGAGCCCCAGGGCCCCTGGCGGAAGGCCGGCCGCGGCCAAGCCCTCGCGCACATGGCGGCCAATGATGGCATTGGAATGCATGGCCTCGGAGCCCCCGCGCAGGATGACCGCGTTGCCGGACTTGAGGCACAGCCCGGCGGCATCGGCGGTCACATTGGGCCGCGATTCGTAGATAATGCCGATCACGCCAAGCGGCACGCGCATGCGTCCCACTTGAATACCCGAGGGCTGCATCGCAAGCCCGGTGATCTCGCCTACCGGATCCGGAAGGGCCGCGATCGCCAATAGCCCCTGGACCATTTGCTCGATGCGCTCCGGGGTGAGCGTGAGACGGTCGACGAGCGCCGCATCGAGACCGGCTCCACGCGCGGCTGCCACGTCGCGTTCGTTGGCCGCGCGGATCTCGGCGGCATGCGCCCGCATGCTGTCGGCGGCCACGCAAAGCGCCTTGTTCTTGGCCCCCGTCGACGCGCGCGCCATGGCCGGCGCGGCCTCGCGTGCCGCCCGCCCGAGCGCATCCATATAAGTCACGATATCCGTCATTACTCTACCCCACCCCGCCTTGCATACCCGCAAGCCCCAGGGCCACGCGCTCTATCAAGACCCATGCGTCCCCGTCCGAGCGTCCCTTGTTGGCACGGTCGAGCTCGGTGCACGCCTGGAGCAAATCGCGCAGACGCGACGCCGAAAGCCGCCGCAGGGCCGCGAGCAGCAACGCCTGACGCGCCGCCCATACCCGCTCGCTCCGGAAGAGCTCGGCGAGCGGCGCCTTGCGGGCCTGCCGGGAGGCCATGCGGCCGAGCAGACGCACCTCGCGCGCCAGCGCCCATGATACCAGTATCGGATCGCGGGCCTCCATGCGCAAGCGATTGGCGTAGCGGTGGGTGGCGGCCAGATCGCCCTTCAGGGCGGCATCGGTCACCGCGAATACATCGAATCGCGCCTCATCGCCCATGATCGCCGCCAGGGCCTCGACACCCGGGTGCGGCTCGGACCGCAGGCGCGCGACGGCATCAGCCGCGGCCCCCATGTTGCCCTCCGTGAAATAACTGATGCGCCGCGCGAGCTCTTCATCCACGATCCCGGCGTCCGCTAGCCGCTCACGCACCCAAGCCAATAGCGGCTCACCCGTCAATGGGGTGGCCATCACCACATGGCCCTCACGCGCCACGGCCTCGACCCACGCGGCCTTCTGCGCGGCCCGGTCGAGCGCGCCGGTCACCACCAGCAAAATGGCGTCCGGGGCGATCAACGGCAGGCACGCGGGCAACTCGCGGCCCAGACCCTCGCGCGCCTCGCGGGCGCGCAGCTCATAGAGGCTGCGCGCAGCAAACAGCGAGGGCGAGGCCAGGGCCTCGCGAAACTGCGCCCACGAAAACCCGCTTTCGAGAAAGAAACGCTGACGTTCGCCGACCCCGGCGGTGATGGCCGCCTCGACGATGCGCGTTACGGCCTCCTCCACCAGGAATGGCTCGTCCCCGCATACGAGGTAGACGCGACGCAGATCACGCAGCCGCGCGGCCAGATCCTCGGCTTTAAGGAGCATGGGATTTGTGATGCGCAAGGGCGGCCGGCGGCGACTTCTGGGCCGGCGGCCCTTTATAGGAGACCAGCGCCCAAACGATCTGACGAGCGGCGGATGCGCGCATGCGCCGCTCGAGATAGCTCTGTTCGCGGGCCATCGCCAGCAGGTTCTCGGGATTGAAGCTGTACTCGCGCTGCACGCGCACCGTGCGCGGCGCCATGAGGAGCCTCCCGCGAGGCCCCACGAGGCTGAAGGTCACGGCATAATCGAGGAGGTAGGCGCTCGCCCCCCCGTTGCTGTTCAGGGTCACGATCACCGGGTTCATCGTCTCGCCGCCCAGGACCACCGTCGGGGCCTTGCGGTGGTCGACGATCCGCACCCCGCGGCCTTCCAGGGCGTGACGCACGACAAGCACGAGCCCGGGATATTTGAGGCCGCTTGAGGGCATGCGCACGCGCAGCACCGATAGCGAGGCCGGCAACGCGAATTCTCGGGCGCCACGCAGGTGAAAACCACAGCCCGCGAGGAGCAACGCCGCAATCCCCGCGGCCGCAAGGCGCCTCATGCGCTGACGATATTGACGAGGCGCCCGGGGACCACCACCACCTTGGCCACAGATCGGCCCTCGAGATGGCGCACCACAGCCTCATCGCCCAGGGCGCGCGCCTCGATCGTCTCCCGGTCGCAGTCGGCATCGACCGTGATCTCGGCGCGGCGCTTGCCGTTGACCTGGACGACGAGACGCACGGTAGCACGCTTCAAGGCCTCGGCATCGACGGCCGGCCACGGGGCATCGACGATCGCCTCCGGGGCCAATCCCAGGTCCCGCCACAGACGATGGGCGATATGCGGCACGATCGGCGCGAGCAGGCGCAACAAGAGACTCAAACCCTCGTACAAGAGCCGCGTGCCGGAGTCCGACACCGGTTCATCCAAGAGCCGTTGCAGCATATTGGCAAGGCTCATGCCGGCCGCCACCACGGTATTGAAATGATAGCGTTCGTAGTCGCGCAGGGCCTGATCGAGCAGGGCCTGCATGTCGGCGCGCAGCGGCCTATGGGCCTCGTCATAGCCCCCATCCGCGGGACGTGGTCGCTGCGTGGCGGCGCGCGCAAGGCCCCACAGCCGCCGCAGGAACCGGTGGGCACCGGCCACGGCGTCGTCGCTCCACTCCAGGGACTGCTCCGGGGGGGCGGCGAACATGATGAAGAGTCGCGCGGTATCGGCGCCGTATTGCTCGATCAGGGCCTGCGGGTCGACCGTATTACCCTTGGATTTGGACATCTTGGTCCCGTCTTTCAGGACCATGCCCTGGGTGAGCAGGCGGGTGAAGGGCTCGTCGTTGCCCAAAAGCCCCTCGTCGCGCAAAAGCTTGTTGAAAAACCGCGCATAGAGCAGATGGAGGATGGCATGCTCTATGCCGCCGATGTACTGATCGACCGGCAACCAATGGCGCACGCGCGCATCGAGCATCTCGCTATCGTTGTCGTGGCAGCAGTAACGGGCGTAATACCAGGACGACTCCATGAAGGTGTCGAAGGTGTCGGTCTCGCGCCGCGCCGCGTTACCGCACTGCGGGCAGGCGACGTTTACGAAGTCCGCGCGCTGGGCGAGCGCCGAGCCGCCCTTGGTGATGACCACATCCTCCGGCAAGCGCACCGGCAGGTCCTGGTCGGGAACCGGCACCACGCCACACGCCTCGCAATGGATCATCGGGATCGGCGTACCCCAGTAACGCTGCCGCGACACGCCCCAATCACGCAGCCTCAGCTGCACGCGCGGGGCGCCGGCGCCGATCGAGGCCAGCGCCTCCACGATGCGCGCGCGCGCCGCGTCCGAGGCAAGCCCCGTGAACTCTCCGGAGTCGACGAGGCGCCCGGCGCCGGTGTAGGCCGCATCGCGCACGAGATCCTTGGCGAGACCCTTATAGTCCTCCGGGACCACCACCGGAACCACCGGCAGATCGTAACGTTGCGCGAACGCGAAATCGCGCTCATCGTGCGCGGGGACCGCCATCACCGCCCCCTCGCCATAGCCCATGAGCACGAAATTGGCGGCGTAGACCGGCAGGGTGCGGCCGGTGAGGGGGTGGATCGCCCGCCGGCCGGTGTCGACGCCGCGTTTTTCCATGGTCTCGACGGCCGCCTCGGCGGTCTGCGTCACGCGGCACTCTTCGCGAAACCGCGCCACCTCCGGGTGCTCGGCGCTGGCCGCCTGCGCCAGCGGGTGCTCGGCGGCCACCGCCAGATAGGTCGCGCCCATGAGCGTGTCAGGCCGCGTCGTGAACACCGTGAGCGTCCCAAAGCCCTCCACCGCGAACCGGATCTCGGCCCCCTCGGAGCGTCCGATCCAGTTGCGCTGCATGGTCGCGACCCGCTCCGGCCATCCCGGGAGTGCGTCAAGCCCGGCCAGGAGCTCATCGGCATAGGCGGTGATGCGCAGGAACCACTGTGGGATCTCACGGCGCTCGACTTGGGTATCGCAGCGCCAGCAGCGCCCATCGACGACCTGTTCATTGGCGAGCACGGTCTGGTCCTTGGGGCACCAATTGACCGGCGCGGTGGCACGGTAGGCGAGCCCCTTGCGGTAGAGCCGGGTGAACAGCCACTGCTCCCAGCGATAATACTCGGGACGGCAGGTGGCGATCTCGCGCCGCCAGTCATAGGCGAGGCCCAGGCGCTTTAGCTGATCGCGCATGGCGGAGATATTGTCATAGGTCCATTGCGCGGGCGGCACCCCGTTGCGCTCGGCGGCGCCCTCGGCGGGCAGCCCGAAGGCGTCCCAACCCATCGGCTGCAGGACATTCATGCCCTGCATGCGCCGCCAGCGGCTGATCACGTCCCCGAGCGTGTAGTTGCGCACGTGCCCCATGTGCAGCCGCCCGGACGGGTAGGGAAACATGGACAGGCAATAGAACTTCGGGCGCGCGTCATCCTCGGTCACCTCGAAACTCCGGGCCTGCGCCCAGAACGCCTGGGCCTCGCGCTCTACATCGATCGGGGAATAACGGTCGTCCATCGAACCTTGGGCTCGCTTCACTTTGGCAAGGCCCTTATTATCCATGGATTCGCCCGGCGCGTCTTGGGGGAGGCGCACCGCTTTGGGCCGCCCACCCTCGGGCCTCCCGGCCTTTGGCGCCGCCGCCGTGGCGGGCGATGAAACCGGTCACGAAGTCGCGCAATCGGGGCAGACCCTGGTCGCGGAAACCGCGGTGCCCGGCCTTCCGATCAACCTCCGGGAGGCCCCAACAGCAACCGAGCGCGGCCTGCATGACAGACATCGCCTTGGCCGATTTCGCCATGAGCGGTGAACGGACCGTGACACTCTTAACCCGCTTTAGTGGGTTGAGAGTGTCAGGAGAGACGGCACAGACGAAATTCTGTTGTTTTCGCGCCAGCGTTCACAAGGCCCTCTCACGGGTCCCACGGTAAAAAGGGCAAAGGCCCGGTGACCCCCCCATAACGGGTGCAGGGCGTCAGGAACGCCAGACTTCAAGGGGGCGCACACCTTGCGACTGCCTCTAAAGTCTCCTTTCGTGTCGCAGTAACGGCATCTCGACAACACGTCATCTTGACGTGTTGTCTCTTGCGACATACCCTGCGGACGTGGTGCAAAAAAGGCTATTCAATAACATGACAATCGCCTCGAACTGGGCACCGAACAGGGCCTACAACGACCTACCCCCCCTACCTCCCGGCGTGGAGCTTGAGACGAGAACGGTCCTAAAGCAATGCCTCGCGGCGCGAGTCGCCTTGGCCGAATTGAACCAGGCCGCGGAGCGGATTCCTAACCCCGCGATGCTGATAAATATCCTCCCTCTGCTGGAGGCGCAGGCCAGCTCGGAAATCGAGAATATCGTCACCACCGCCGACACCCTGTTTCGGCACCTGCAGGCTGACGGGGGCGCCGATAGCGCTACCAAGGAGGCTTTGCGTTATCGACACGCCCTGCTCGAGGGGGTTGCAGCCCTGAAGATCCAACCTCTCACGACGCGCACGGCCGAATCAATCTGTACGCAAATCAAAGGCGTGGCGATGCACGTGCGCAGGGTGCCCGGCACCACGCTCGCCAACGGTGCCACCGGCGAAACGATCTACACGCCGCCCGAGGGCGAAACCCGTATCCGCGATTTACTCGCAAACTGGGAACGGTTCCTGCACGAGGAAGACACAATCGACCCGCTCATCCGGATGGCTGCGGCCCATTACCAGTTCGAAGCGATCCACCCCTTTACCGACGGCAATGGGCGCACCGGCCGCATACTGAACAGCCTGTTCCTGGTCGACCAAGGCCTGCTATCGCTTCCCATCCTCTATTTGAGCCGCTACATTATCGCCAACAAGACGGATTATTATCGCCTTCTGCTGGCGGTGACGCGCGACGGGGCCTGGGAACCCTGGCTACTGTATATGCTGCGCGCCGTCGCAGAGACTGCGGCTTGGACCAAAGCCAAGATCGGAGCGGTGCGCGCCCTGGCCCACGAGACCCGCGACTATGTGCGCGAACGACTTCCCAAAATCTACAGTCGCGAATTGGTGGATCTCATCTTCGAACAACCCTACTGCCGGATCACAAACCTCGTACAGGCCCAAATCGCTGGACGCCAGGCTGCGTCGCGCTACCTTAAAGCGTTTGTTTCTCTAAAAATATTAGATGAGCACGTCCTCGGGAAGGAGAAACTCTTTGTTCATCCGAAGCTCATGAAGCTCCTTACCCACGACAACAACGCCTTTGAGCCGTACCCAAAGGGAAAAGACCGCTAGCCGGCTTTAGGCTTCTGTCCTGCCGCATATGTTCCGTCTGTCGGGTTTCTCGGTGATCTTTAGGGCGTTTTTGCAGGGCCTCGATGGCTACGGCTTATGGCCCTGTCGCGCCGTCTGGTGGAGGTCTCGACAGGCATCCAGACCGTGCCTTGACCGGTGCGAATCAGGGCGGATGACCGCTTACGGATGCCCTCGCGTGAGGCTATACGAACACGCCCCTTGGCGGATATTGTGTCCGCATAAACATTAAACCAAACAGGAAAACCTCGGTAGGTACGACCCGATTTCTTATCATTTCGTAAGGATCCCGAGATATCGGGGGTTGGATTCCCACCGGGGAGGTGGAGGCGGCCTGCACAAAGACTCATCGAAGAATGTTGCGCTCGGCGCGGATTCGTCGCGCCGGACCCAGAAACGGACACAGACGACGTGCATTGTGTCGTATCCGCGCAGCCGAGATGATCTTCGCCCGTGATGGTCGCGTTACTCAAGGGGATTACTTCGCGCAGGCCGCGCGCGCAGTTCCCGGGGTTCAAGCGATTATGCGGGAAAGAACCGTATGGACGCAGGCCTACTACGTTGGCGCGGCCGGGGGCGTTTCCGCCGAGGTGAGCCGCCGATACATACAAGAGGGCCGGGGCTTCATCCCGAAATCCGGCCTCAGCCCGAAGACACCGACCTTGCGCGGTATCGCCGCCATCCGGCCACGGCCACAATCAGTGAAAGCACCGCCAGGACGCCGGTGTTGCCGAAACGGTCATAGGGCGTGAGCCCCGCGTAGGGCTGGGCGACCACCGTCAAGACGCCCTCGCGGAACGGGGCGAGCCGGGCACGGATCTGCCCGGTGTGGCCGACAAGCGCGGTGATGCCGTCATTGGTCGCGATCATCATGTCGCGCCCGGCCTCGGCGGCGCGCATCTGCGCGATCTGGAACTGCTGGGCGGCCTCGTTCGAATGCCCATACCACGAGTCATCGCTGGCATTCACGAGCAGGGTCGCGCCCGGCAGGCTTTGGGTGACCAGGGGGCCATAGGCAACCTCGTAACAGATCGTCACACCGACGCGTGCGTGCGCGACCGGCAAGGGGGCCTCCGCGCCATGCCACGGGGTAAAGCTTGCCATCGGGATGTGCAGGATATCGAGGACCGGATTCAAGAGTGCCGGCCACGGCAGATACTCGCCGAACGGTACTAGGTGGCGCTTGCGGTAAAAGCCGTCATGGCGTCCGATACTCATGACCGCGTTGTAGATGGGCCCGTTCGGATCGTTGGCATTGCCCTCGATGAGGCCGAACAGGAAGTGACGGCCGCCGACGCGCGCCAGGCGTTGCATGTAGGGTATGAACCGCCGCCGCAGCTGATGCGAATAGGCGGGAATCGCGGTCTCGGGCCACACGACCAGGCGGCCGTCGCTCTTGGCGGTCAGGCGCAGATAGCGCCGTACGATCATGCGCAACGTGCCTGGATGCCATTTGACGGTGGGCAAGACATCGCCCTGCACCAGCGAGGCGGTAATCGGCGCGCCGACGCGATACACGAAGGAGAGCCCCGCAAGCGCCGGCGTCACACCCATCATGAGCAGCACCGGCAAGAGGCTGCGCCGACGCCCGCGCAGGGCTTCCACCGCCAGCGCGCCTGATGCGGTCAGAAGGAATGACAGGCCAAGGACGCCCACGAGCGGCGCCCAGGCCGTGAGCGGCGGCAGGCTCGCGGCATAACCGACATCAAGCCACGGAAACCCGGTGAGGAATACCCCGCGCACCCATTCGCCGAGCACCCAGATCGCGGCAAAGAGCCACGGATCGAGGGCGTCGCGGCCATGCAGGCGCGCAAAGGCCGCGCACGCAAGTCCCGCATAGGAGGCCAATATGGCGATGAACAGGGCACAGGCAAGCGCCGCCAGGGGGGCTGGCATGCCACCGAAACGCGCAAGCGTCAAATAGACCCATGGCACGCCGAAGGCAAAGAGCCCCGCGCCGAAGCCAAACCCGCGGCCGAAGGCGGGACGCGCCGGCGTGGCCTTGAGGAGTGCATAAAGGATCCCCAGGGCGAGCGGCGCGACCCACGGCTGACGGTAGGGGGCAAAGGCCAGATTCAAGGCCGCGCCCGCCAGGAACGCCGCCAGCCACCGCGGAAATCCGCTAGCTGGCCACTTCGCTTTCTTCAGCAATCGGAACGACTTTGAGGAGATGGACCCGGCGCGAATCGGCGCGCAGCACTTCAAGCCGCAGGCCGCCGATCTCGAGGCGCTCACCGCGCTTGGGCACGCGGCCGAGCGTGGTCATGACGAGGCCGCCGATGGTATCGACCTCCTCGTCACCGTAATGAGTGCCAAAGTATTCGTTGAACTCCTTGATGGGCGTGAGGGCCTTGGCCACAAACTCGTGTTCGGCGCGCTGCATGATCATGACGTCATCGGCGTCGAGGTCGTGCTCGTCCTCGATGTCGCCCACGATCTGCTCCAAGACGTCCTCGATCGTGACCAGACCCGCCACGCCGCCGTACTCATCGACGACGATGGCCATATGATTGCGGCTGGACCGGAAGTCACGCAGCAGGACGTCGAGGCGCTTGCTCTCCGGCACGAATACCGCCGGCCGTAGCAAATCATAGACATTGAACGACGCGCGCTGCTCGCCATGGAAATACCGCAGCAGATCCTTCGCCAAAAGGATCCCCACCACCTTGTCCTTGTCCCCGTCGATGACCGGGAAGCGCGAATGACCGGTCTCGATCACCCGTGGAAGGTAGCTCTCGGGCGGGTCCTCGCGATCGATCACATCCATCTGCGCGCGCGGGACCATGATGTCGCGGACCCGCATCTCGGCAACCTGGAACACCCCCTCGATCATGTCAAGGGCGTCGCTTCCGATCAGCCCGCGCTCGTGCGCCTCGCGCAACGTCTCGCGCAGCGCGTCACGGTCCTCCGGCGCCCCCCATAAGACGTGCCCCAAGCGGTCGAGAAACGACCGTCCAGATCCGTGGCCATTATCGTCCTGACCCATGGCTCAACGATAAGGGTCCGTAAACCCCAAACCCGTCAATATGCGTGTTTCCCGCGCTTCCATTACCCGTGCATCCTGATCTGTCTCGTGGTCGAGCCCTTGAAGGTGCAGTATACCGTGAATGACGAGATGCGCCCAATGGGCGTTTTCCGGGCACCCGGCCCGCGCCGCCTCGGCCGTCACGAGCGGGGCGCAAATGACGATGTCACCGAGAAAGCGGGTCTTGCCGAGCGGCGCGTCATCATAAGGGAAGGACAGCACATTGGTCGGTCCGGTCCGGCCCCGAAAGCGCCCATTCAGCTCCGCAGCCTCCGGTTCGGCGACCACGCGCAGCCCCACGCGCACGCTGCCCTCGATCTCCGTGAGCGCCGCCTTGCACCAGCGGACCAGCGCCGGGCGTGACGGAACGGCATGGTCGTCGCAGGCCACGGCGAGATCGATATGCACACGGCGCACGCCTAGGACAGGTCCTGTACGCCGTGCTCGCGCGCCTCATAGGCCTCGACGATACGCTGGACCAACGGGTGGCGCACAACGTCGGCGCTGGCGAAATGCGTGAACGCTATCCCTTCCACATCCTTCAGGATATTCAAGGCCTGGCGTAAGCCGGACATCTCGGGACGCGGAAGATCGATCTGCGTGACATCACCCGTAACCACCGCGGTGGCCCCGAAACCCAGGCGCGTCAGGAACATCTTCATCTGCTCGGCGGTGGTGTTTTGCGCCTCATCCAGGATGATGAACGATTCGTTCAACGTCCGTCCACGCATGAACGCCAGCGGCGCAATCTCGATCACGCCTTTTTCGACCAGCTTGGCGACACGCTCGGGGCCGAGCATGTCATGCAATGCGTCATAGAGTGGCCGCAGATAAGGGTCGACCTTCTGTTCGAGATCGCCCGGCAGGAATCCCAGGCGCTCGCCGGCCTCCACCGCCGGACGGACCAGGACCACGCGCTGCGCGCGCCCGGTCTCCAGGGCATCCACGGCGCAGGCGACCGCCAGGAAGGTCTTGCCGGTACCGGCAGGCCCCACCCCAAAGGTCACGTCGTGGGTGAGGATCTTGCGAATGTAATCGCGCTGCGCATCGGTGCGCCCATAGACGCGCTGCTTGGGCATGCGCAACTCGGTGGGCGGTTCGCGGTCGTCGCGCGTCCTCGATACCTCTTTCAGTGCCATATTGACCCCCGAAGGTGTGATGGCCTGGGATTGACCCGTAACCGCATAGAGGGCGGTGATCAGACGTTGGGCGTGGCGGGCTTGATCATGGTGACCGGTTATGCGGAACTGATTGCCGCGGTTCGCGATTTCCACCCCAAGACTGCCTTCGATCTGGCGCAGATGCTCGTCGAGTTGACCACAAAGACGGGACAGCCGTTCGCTGTCTGGGGGTTGGACGGAAAACTGTATCGCCTGGGGCTTTGTGCTCAAGGAATGGCGGCCTCCCTTTGCTTCACTGTCATTGATGGAACATCGGTTTCGACCCCCACGAGGCGGCCGCGCAAGGAATTGGGCCGCGCCTCCAGGATCTCAACCGTGGCGAAACGGCCGACCAGGTCCTCGCCGCCGCCTGGAAAATTCACCACGCGATTATTCGCGGTCCGTCCCGAGAGATCGCCGCGTCCGCGTGGGGCATGCCGGTCGATCAGCACCCGTTCGATGCGCCCGATCATGCCGCGGCTGATGGCGGCGGCGTGCTCGAGATTGAGCGACTGCACGCGTGCCAAGCGCTCGGCCTTCACCGGCGCCGATACGTCGTCCAGAAGCGAGGCAGCCGGCGTACCCGGCCGCTGACTATAGGCAAAACTATAGGACAAATCGAATCTCATTTCCTCGATCAACGCCATAGTGGCGGCGAAATCCTCGTCGGTCTCACCCGGGAAGCCCACGATAATGTCGGTCGAGAGGCTGATGTCGGGACGCACGCACCTCAACCTTTCAATCTTGTCGCGATATTCGGCCACGGTATACCCGCGCTTCATGCGCGCGAGAATCTTGTCCGACCCGCTTTGCACCGGCAGATGGAGGTGGCTTACGAGCTTGTCCTCGGCGGCAAAGGCATCGAGCAAGGTGTCCCCGAACTCCAGCGGGTGGGAGGTCGTGAAGCGAATGCGCCCGATCTCGTCGATGTGCGCGACATAGCTTATGAGGGTCGCGAGATCGGCTGTGCCTTTGTCGCGGCGGCGGCCCTGGTAGGCATTGACGTTCTGGCCGAGCAGCGTGACTTCGCGCACGCCTTGCTCGGCGAGCGCGGCAATCTCCGCCAGGACGTCGTCAAACGGGCGGCTGAACTCCTGGCCGCGGGTGTAGGGCACTACGCAAAAACTGCAGTACTTGCTGCACCCTTCCATGATCGAGACAAACGCCCGCGGCCCGTCGGCGCGTGGTTCTGGGAGACTGTCGAACTTCTCCATCTCCACAAACGCAACGTCGACACGCGGGTTCTTGGCGCGCGCGTCGGCAAGCAGTGCCGGCACGCGATGGAGCGTCTGGGGACCGAACACGAGATCGACATAGGGCGCGCGGCGGCGAATCTCCTCGCCCTCTTGACTCGCCACGCACCCACCGACGCCGATCACGACCCCGGGACGCGCCGCCTTCCATTCGTTCAGGCGGCCGAGGTCGGAGAACAGCTTTTCCTGGGCCTTCTCACGCACCGAACAGCTGTTCACGAGCAGGACGTCGGCTTGCGCCGGATCGTCCACGCGCTCAAGCCCATGGGTCTCCCGCAGAAGGTCCGCAAGCCGGGCCGAGTCGTACTCGTTCATCTGACAACCGTAGGTCTTGATATAGACAGCGCCCGCCATTCCCGCTCCTTGAAGTGGGATTTACAATACCGACCTTCCGAGGGAATTACCACCACGAAGACGATAGGGGGAAAGCTGGGTACGGCCGGGCTCGGTGATCGTGAGTGGGGGCGCCGACATCGCGGACAAGGGACCATGAGCGCCCCTAGATCAGAGTATAGGTCCCGTGGATCTCGGGACGCAGGACACGACGGCTTTCAGCATACTCACAAAGCACATCGCCGCCCCCAGACCCAAGGCATGGCGGTTCTCCCCGATCCCCCTGGGGACCGCCTGCTCGGTCAGGAAACAGGCCTCGTAGCGGGCCTCGTCGCGCACCGGCTTAGCGCTCACGAATAGCACCGCAAGCCGCGACCCGCACGGATTCTCGAGCTTCACATAGGCGCGCAGCCCGAGGGCGCGCTTCACGTAGCCGCCCATCTGCCGAAAGGGGTCAGCGGCAAAGGTGCGCTCCAGGTTTTGCTCCAGGAGCGCGCGCAATTCGGCGCCGGTGATGGTGACCGCGGAGACCGGCGGGTTCATGGGGACCCAGTCGCGCAAGGCACCGCGCGTGACCGGACCGGATGAAATCGGTGCGCCATAACACGAGGCGTTGGTGAAGGCGAGCGGGATCCCGGTCTTGGCGCGAATCGCCGCCAAAAGGAGATTGTCGGCAGTCGACTCCCACATGGCAAAACGATCGAAGCCGCCCTCGGCCTCACTCAGCACGGCATCACGCTCGGACGCAGGGCCTCGCTCACGGCGTCCGCCATGGCGGCATCCGGGGCGATCCCGGCCGCCACCTCGACGAGCTCGTAGTGGTAGGCCCTCATCTTCCCGCCCTCCCCGCTCGGGTCCAGGCGCCCCAAAAACACGCCTTGCGCGCCCGACTGGATGACGAGCGCGCCGCCGGCGCGCATCGGCGCGAATAACTGGTTGTGGGTATGCCCGCTCAGGCACACATCGATACCCGGGGTCATGCCCAAAAGCTTGAGATCCTGCGGCAGGCCTAGGTGCGACAACAACACCACGAGGTCGACCCCGTCATCGCGCCTCAGGCGCGCGGCGAGCGGCGCTATGACCTCCATACCCAAGGTAAAAAACACGCCCTCGCTGAAGGACTTCGGCATGGTCTTGTCGACGATATTGCAGGCCACGCCGATGACCCCCACCCGGCAGCCGCCGACCTCGAAGATCTCGCAGGGGGAAAACAGAGGGGCCCCGGAGCGTTCATCGTAGACGTTACAGGCCAATACCGGGTAGTCCAAGGGCGCGTGCCCGGTCCCGAAACCCCCTCGGGCCATAGGCGAACTCCCAGTGGCCGGTCATGGCGGCGATCCCGAGGCGATTCAAGAGCGGGGGCAGGAGCGCGCCCTGAGTCGCCACCACCGGCCATGTACCGTGCAGGGTATCGCCCCAATCAAGAAACAAGACCGGCGCCCCCTGCCGCCACGTCGCAAGCAGCGTAGCCAGACGCGCGTAGCCGCCGGCATTGCGGTACACCGTGCCGCCGGCGCTCGCGAACGCCTCGGGGTGCTCATACAGATAGGCGTGGCTGTCGTTGATCTGTACCAGGGTCATCTCGGGCATGGGCCCATATTGCCCCGCACCGACATCCGCGCCATCGGCCTTTACACCGAGCTTAGGGGATCAGGAGGCGGCGGCGCCCTTCAGGGTGACGCGCCGCACCTCCACCGGTGCCCCGCTGCCGGTATCGAAGGTCACGGCGGCCTCGAGGCCGGCGCGCGCGATTTGCTCCGGGTCGGTCTCGCGGTCGTAGGCCGCGTGCATGGCCCCGAGGGCGTACTGTTCCCCGGAACCAAAGGCATAGAACTTGGTGTATTCGAGGACCGTGCGCTTGGAGCAGACCCCGAAAATCCCATGGGCATTGGCGATCAGAAGGCTCACCTGCATGGATTCAAAGGCCTCCTCGCCATTGTCCCCGTCGAGTCTCAGGAAATAATGGTCCTTCAACATCGCATGCAGCTGCAGGCTCGTCTTATAGATGTCGTTCACATCCTTGAACGAGCGCCGGCAGGAGGTCTCCTGAAAGATGTTGCGTAGCGCCATGTCCATGGCTGCGTGCCCGGTCACGGCAAGCCAGCTATGATCGACGCGGATGAGCTTGCTGGCATTCTTGATGAAGTCCGCCGATTCGCGCTGGTCACCATACGTACCCAGGGTATCGGCGCCGATCACCGCCGTATCGCCCTTGCGCACCACCACTATCGTCGTCATAACCCGTCCCGCGAAAACCGTTAGCGCGATCATTGGGCGCGCCCCCACGCGCCGCAAATCATTTTGACCCGGCGCCGGGCCCCCTTTACTATGGACCCAGTATACGGTCGCCTTCAGCCCATGAGCAATCCATCGAACCACCCGATCGCCCCGCCGCCCGAGGACCGCGCCCGTCGCGCCCTGGAACTATTGCGCGCCTGCGTGCACTGCGGTTTTTGCAACGCCACATGCCCGACCTACACCTTGACCGGTGATGAGCGCGAGGGTCCGCGTGGCCGTCTCTACCTCATGAAAGACCTGCTTTCGGGCCACGCAGATGGTGCCGATCTCAAACCGCTCAGCCATTGCCTGAGCTGCCGGTCCTGCGAGACCACCTGTCCTGCCGGGGTCCGTTACAGCGAGATCCTGGACACGGTGCGCGAGCGCACCCAGGAGGACCGGCCGAGGAGACAGCGCGTCCTGGACCAGCTCTCGTTGGTGGCGCTGTCGGCGCGCCGGCCGCTGGCGGCGATCATGGGCGGCGCGCGGCGCCTGCGGCCATTCGCCCCCAAGGGCTTGAGGCAGCGCGTTTTGCCGAGCACCACAGGGCTCGAGTGGCCGGCGGCGCGCCACACCCGCCGCGTCGGGCTGCTCATCGGCTGTGTTCAACCCGCGCTGCGTCCGGACCTCGACATCAAGGCGGCGCTCGTCCTGGATCAGCTCGGCATCAGCACAGAGCCGGTAGGGCCGGGCTGCTGCGGCGCACTCCCCTACCATCTTCACGCCCATGACGAGGGTCGATCGACGGCGCGGGCGACACTGGGGCTGGCCGAGGCCGGGAATTGGGAGGGCCTGACCAGCACCGCCAGCGGATGCACGGCGTTTCTGAAGGATTACACACGGCTCTTCCAGGACACGGATGCCGCGGGACGGGCCCAGACATTCGCCGCCACCGTGACCGATATCGCCGCGTGGATCGATCCAGCGCGCCTCCCTCGCGTCCCGGAACAAGAGCAGCGGCGCCTCGCCTGGCATGCCCCGTGCAGCCTGCAGCATGCCCTAAAGGAGACTGAACGCGTGGAGGCTATTCTGCGGGCGCTGGGCCACACGCTCGTCCCGATCACCGACAGCGCCCTGTGCTGCGGCTCAGCGGGACCCTATTCCGTGCGTCATCCGCGCCTGGCCACGGCCCTCGGCCGGCGTAAATGGCGCACCTTGACCGGCGCCGACCCGGAGATAGTCGTGACCGCCAACATCGGCTGCCAGCAGCATCTGGCGCGACACGGCGACCGCCCCGTCCACCATTGGCTGGACCTCGTCTACGACGCGCTCACCAATCGGGATAGAGCCGACCGCGATTAAAGATGGCGCGCGGATCCATGGCCGCCTTGATGCGCCCCATGAGCGCCATGGTCGCGGGCGCACTCGGTGCCCACGGGCCCTGACTGCGATCGGCCCCCATGAGGCGCATGGCCTGCCCACGCCAGCGCGTGGCGTATTCGAAGACCGGCCCGGGGTCCCCCGAAAGCCGCCAGAAGCGCTGCGCGCCCGCCCAATCGATCAAGGTCTCCCGGGGCTCCCAGGGCGCATCCGACGGCACCAGTAGGCGCCACAGATCGCCCGGTCGCGCGAAGAACGACCCGCGCAGATCCCGCAGATCATCGAAAAGCGCGGGCTCCCCGGTCTCCCCGCCGACGACCCGGCGGGCCGCAGCCACCCGCTCCTCGCGCCCCGCCAGGCGCACATGCAAGGCCCCGTCGGCATAACAGGCCCCGGTCACCGGCAAGGCGCCTTCCCAGCGCCGCAAGGCGGCGTGCGCCGCGCGCCAATCGACGGCGAGGTCGCGCACCTCCTCGACCTCGGCGCGCCGGGCCAGGCGCAGACTGACATCCAGCAAAAGCCCCAGCGTGCCATACGCCCCGACCATGAGCCGCGCGACATCGAAGCCGGCGACATTCTTCAGGACCTGCCCACCGAACCGCAGGATCTCGCCGGTTCCCGACACGATGCGCACGCCGAGGACGGCATCGCGCAACGCCCCGCCATAGGGGCGCGAAGGACCGGTGAGCCCGACGGCAAGCGCCCCGCCGATAGTAGAGGCCGCGCCCAGGCGCGGAACATCGACCGTCAGGGTCTGCCGCTCGCGGCCCAGAAGCTCGTCGAGGGCGGCGACGGGCGTGCCGGCGCGAACCGTCACCACGAACTCCGCGGGATCGTACTCCACGATCCCGGTATGCGCCGCCACCGAAAGCGGCTGCCCGGCCGGTTCCCGTCCAAACGCCCTGCGCGTCCCGCCGCCAATGATCTCCAAGGGGGTGTCGGCGTCGTAGGCGGCGCGTACCGCCGCGGCAAACGCCTGAGCGCTGTCGTTGTCTTTCATGCGCCCCTCGTACCCACATTGGTTATGAACGTCATCTTAAAACCGTTCGAGGCGCGAGAACGGCAGGCGCCCCCCATGGACATGCATGCCGCCGGGCTCCACGCACCGCGCCGGCGTGGGCACCGCCTTGCCCGGATTCAGCAAATGATGCGGATCGAATGCCGACTTCAGGGCATGGAAGGCCGCAAGCTCGGCTGCCGAGAACTGTGCGCACATGCCGTCGAGTTTTTCGACGCCGACCCCGTGCTCGCCGCTGATCGTGCCCCCATGCCGCAGGCACAGCCGCAGGATCTCGGCACCCAGGGCCTCGACTTGCTCGAGTTGGCCGGGGACCGCGGCGTCGTACAGGATCAAGGGATGGAGATTCCCATCGCCGGCATGAAAGACATTCGCGACCGGCCGCCCATAGCTGCGCGAAAGCGCCGCGATCTCGGTCAATACCGACACCAGGGACCGGCGCGGGATCGTGCCATCCATGCAGTAATAATCGGGCGCCAGCCGCCCCACCGCGGGGAACGCCGATTTACGCCCCAGCCACAACCGGCGCCGGTCCTCGTCGCGCGATGCCTGCTGCAGGGCAAATGCCCCATGGGCGGCGAAGATCGCGCGCAGCCGCTCCCCGTCCAAGGCCACCGCTAGATCGTCACCATCGACCTCCGCCAACACCACCGCCGCCGACCCCTCGGGATAGCGGATGCCGGTATAGTCCTGGGCGGCCGATAGCGCCAGACCATCCATGAGCTCGAGCCCTGCCGGGACGATGCCCTCGGAGACCACCTGGCTTACGCTTGCCGCCGCCGCCTCGAGCGACCGGAAGGCGGCGAGCCATGCCACTGTCGTGAGCGGCCGGGACCACAGTCGCACCGTGACCTCGACCACCACCCCCAGCAAGCCCTCGGAGCCTGTCAACAGGGCGCAAAGGTCCAGGGGCGCCTCGCCGGTCGGCCCGCCGATCTCGTGGAGGGTGCCATCCGCGGTGAAAAACTTGAGCGCGAGGATATTGTGCGTGGTCAGCCCATATTTGAGGCAGTGCACGCCGCCGGCATTCTCGGCGACGTTGCCGCCGATCGTGCACGCGATCTGCGAGGACGGGTCTGGGGCATAAAAAAGACCAAAAGATCGCGCGGCCTCGGAGATCGCCAGATTGCGGACCCCAGGCTCGACGCGCGCCAATCGGTTGTCCGGATCTATCGCCACGATGCGATCGAGGCGCGCAAGCCCGAGAACGATCCCCTCTGGGTGAGGAAGGGCGCCGCCGGACAGGCCGGTGCCGGCGCCGCGCGCCACGATCGGGACATCGTACTCCGTGCACAAGGCCAGTACCTGCCCGACCTCGGCCGCGGTCCGTGGCAAGGCTACCGCCAACGGCCGCGCCCGGTAGACCGGTAGGCCGTCGCACTCGTATACCGTCACATCCGAGGATTTTTGGAGAAGGCCGTCGGCTGGCAAGATACGTTTCAGGCGTCGCATGAAGGCCGCGGGCCACGGACACCGGTTGGACTCTGCAATATCGTTCATGGGACCTATACTGCCGAGCAAAGCCTCAACGGGCAAGCCCAGGAGATCATGTCATGGCGCAAGACGGATTGGTCGTGGAAATCACGCAGACCGAGGATTTCCGGTTTACGGTGCACTTCCCGCAAGCGGACCTGATGACCGACGAGCCGCCGCCCACGGGCGCCGGCAGCGGGCCACAACCGTCCGAGCTTCTGGCCGCCGCGGTCGCGAATTGCCTGATGGCAAGCCTACTCTTTTGTCTGAACAAATCCCATGTCACATCCGCACCGCTCAGGGCCCGCGCCGAGGGGCACACCGGGCGCGATGCCGCCGGCCGGTTGCGCCTCACGGGCATCGACGTAACGCTGACCGCGCCGGCCGCGACACCAAGATGCCTCAGCCTCTTTGAAAACTACTGCACGGTCACGCAAAGCGTCAGGGCCGGAATTCCGATCAAGGTAGCGGTCACCGACGAGCAGGGCCGG
Source organism: Pseudomonadota bacterium (assembly GCA_021841585.1). GTDB lineage: Bacteria > Pseudomonadota > Gammaproteobacteria > Acidiferrobacterales > Acidiferrobacteraceae > Acidiferrobacter. The sequence goes on from JAKBUS010000010.1 coordinate 50,832, forward strand.
GTGATTTACGAAGATCATCCGTCATCGCCGAGTCCTTCCTAACATTCCAAGCCTCTCGGACTTTCGCTGGTACCGGGGGTTAGGACCGCGGGATAAAGTATTATGGTCCAGGCGGCCCACCCGTTACGGACACTTCAATCTTCACGAAAAGAGGCGGACGCAGATGCGAATGGGAACAGTAAAGTGGTTCAACGAGGCCAAGGGCTTCGGTTTCATAGCACCCCAGGACGGGAGCCCGGATGTGTTCGTGCATTATTCCGCCATCCAGGGCGACGGGTTTCGGAATCTCTCCGAAGGGCAGGCGGTCGAGTTCGAGAGCACCAGGAGCCAGAAGGGAATGCAGGCGACTCATGTGCGACCGATGCGCTAGACCGAGTCCCGGACGATACCGGTACCCGAGATGACAAAAAATAGGGGCCCCAGAGGGGCCCCTATTTCACGCTTGTAGCAGCGCTTCCGGCTACTTCGCGATACCCAAAAGATGCATGGTGAACACCAGCGTGGTGTTGGGCGGGATGCCCGGACGCCCTTGTGGTCCGTAAGCCAGATGACCCGGCACCACGATCTGCCAAGTGGACCCCGTGGGCATCAGGACCAAGGCCTCCTTCAGGCCAGCGATGAGACCATTCAGCGGAAACACCGCCGGCTTGCCGGTCTTCTGATTCGTCGCAAACAGCCGGCCATTGATGAAGCGGCCCCAGTAGTCGGCCTTGATCGTATCCTGCAAGGTCGGTCGCGGCCCGCGACCCTCGGTCAGCACCTTATACTCGACGCCGCCGGGAAGCATTTTCACGCCCGGCTTTTTCGCATATTTCGCGCGGAACGCCCGGCCCGCGGCCTGCTCGCGCGCGCCCAGGGCCTTCAACATCGCGATGTTGTGGGCCTGCATCTGTTTTTGGAACTTGGCCACCACCGACGCCATCTGCGCCGGCGGCAAAAGCGGCTTCGCACCCTTCAGGGCGTCGCTAATGGCGCGTGTGAAGATGTCAGGCTCGACGGGAATGCCGTTATTGCGCAGGTTCTCACCGAACTGATAGCCGAGGCTGTAACTCAACTGTGCCTTGGGTGAGAGGCCCTTGGCCATGACGGGGGCCGCCAACAGGCAGCCTATAGCCGCCAACGCGGCGTACCTCTTATGCATGTAAGCTCCTAGTCG
>JAKBUS010000071.1 GCA_021841585.1 Pseudomonadota bacterium
TGGTCGGTGACATCACCGGCTTTGCCGCCGCCGTCTATCAGCGCGGCGTACCGTTCGTGCAGGTCCCGACCACCCTGTTGTCGCAGGTGGATTCCTCGGTAGGGGGCAAGACCGGCGTGAATCATGCCCTCGGCAAAAACATGATCGGCTGCTTTTACCAGCCCAAGGCCGTCATCATCGATACCGCTACGCTTGCGACGCTCCCCGACCGTGAATTGTCCGCGGGCCTGGCCGAAATCATCAAGTATGGGGCCATAGGAAACCGCGAGTTCCTGGGTTGGCTCGAGCAGAACATGGAGGCGCTTATGCGGCGCGATCCGCGTGCCTTGGCGCATGCCATCGAGACCTCCTGCCGGGACAAGGCGCGGGTGGTCATGGCCGACGAGCGCGAGGCCGGGGTACGGGCGCTGTTGAATTTCGGACATACCTTTGGCCACGCCATCGAGGGGGCCATGGGCTACGGGCGCTGGCTGCACGGCGAGGCAGTCGCGGTCGGTATGCTAATGGCGGCGCGCCTCTCGGAGCGCTTGGGGTGGCTTCCCGCCGACGAGGGGGAGCGCCTGCGCGCGCTCATCGAGCGGGCGCACCTGCCGCTCGCCCCGCCCGCCATCGCCCCGCAGCGCTTTCTGGAGCTCATGGCCGTGGACAAAAAGGCCACCCGCGGGCGCACCCGATTCGTCTTGTTGCGGGCCCTAGGTGAGGCGTTCCTGACCGACGATGTCCCCGAGGATGCGCTCATGGCGCTCCTAAGCGAAGCCTAGCGCCATCCCGCGCGCCCCATCCCCCGCCGCGGCCCGGCATGCCGGACTTCATTGCCCCCGCGCGGCCGGGCAGTGTACTGATTAGCCTTCAGGCAGTATACTCATTAGCCTTTTTGCGACGGCTTCGACCGACCCTGACCTGTGACACGATCGCAACAGCCGACGGGCCTGTATCGGCCTGAATTTGAGAAAGATTCCTGCGGATTTGGCCTCATAGCGCATCTCGATGGGGTCGCGAGCTCGTGGATCGTGCAGACCGCGATGGGCTCGCTTTCCTGTCTTACCCACCGCGGGGCGGTGGCCGCCGATGGCAAGAGCGGGGACGGCTGCGGCCTGCTCCTGAAGACCCCGGAAGATTTCCTGCGGCGTGTCGCCTCCGAGCAGGGCATGAAGCTTCCCGAGCGTTTTGCTGTCGGCATGCTGTTTCTGGCCGCGGACGAGGCCCGGGCGCAGAGCGCGCGCGCGGTGCTGCGCGAGGAATGCGAGCGCGCCGGCTTTCCGGTCATAGGCTTCCGTGTAGTCCCCACCGATCCTTCGGCGCTCGGTGCCGAGGCGCGCCAGACCATGCCGCGCATCGAGCAGATATTCGTCGCCAATCCCGAGCCCGACGCCGGACTCGCCGATGCCAAGCTCTATCTCGTGCATCGTCGTTGCGAGCGCCGCCTGGAAGCGGCCGACGCGGATTTCTACGTCGCCAGCCTGTCGACGCGTCTCTTGTCCTACAAGGGGCTCGTCATGCCGGCCTATCTGCCGGTCTTCTATCCCGATCTCAAGGCCTCCGACTTCGCCTCGGCGATCTGCCTGTTCCATCAGCGATTCTCGACCAATACCTGGCCGCAGTGGCGACTCGCCCAGCCGTTTCGCCATCTTGCCCATAATGGCGAGATCAACACCGTGCAGGGCAATCGCTCGTGGGCCTTGGCGCGCGGGTACACCCTGTCGTCCCGCCGCATCGACATGAGCGAGGCGCGCCCCCTGGTTTCGCAATCGGGGTCCGACTCCATGAGTCTCGATAACATGCTCGAGGCCCTGCTTGCGGGCGGTGCCGACTATTTCCGGGCCATGCGGCTTTTGATCCCCCCGGCGTGGCAGAACATCCCGCACATGGACCCCGATTTGCGCGCGTTCTACGAGTATCACGCGATGCACATGGAGCCGTGGGATGGCCCTGCGGGGATCGTGTTTACCGACGGGCGCTACGCCTCGTGCGTGATGGATCGTAACGGCCTGCGTCCGGCGCGCTGGGTGATCACCAGCGACCGGCACATCACCATAGCCTCCGAGACCGGTGTCCATCCGTACGCCAGCCGCGACGTGGTCGCCAAGGGCCGCCTGCGGCCGGGCGAGCTTTTGTCGGTCGATACCGAGACCGGCGCACTGCTCTTGCCAGCGGAGATCGATGCGCGCCTGGCCTCCCGCCAGCCCTACCGGAAGTGGCTGGATGCGCGCACTAAGCATCTGGAGGGTACGCTCAAGCCCGACGAGGTCGAGGCCCCGGCGATCGACATCGCTGTGTATCAGAAGCTCTTTCAGGTGACCTTCGAGGAGCGCGATCAGATCATCCGGGTGCTCGCCGAGGATGGCCAGGAGGCCACGGGTTCGATGGGCGACGACGCGCCCATGGCGGTGCTGTCGACCGGGGTGCGCTCCCTATACGATTATTTCCGTCAGCAATTCGCGCAGGTCACGAATCCGCCGATCGACCCGCTGCGCGAGGCGATCGTGATGTCTCTCAACACGAGCTTCGGGCCGGAGCGCAACCTCTTCGAGGAGACCGCCGATCACGCCGCGCGTCTCGAGGTGGCCTCGCCGGTCTTGAGCCGCTGCAAGTTCGCGCGGCTCGTCTCGCAGGACGATCCGGCCTACCGCGTCGCCCGTCTCGATCTGCACTATGAGGCCGCGGCCACGACCCTTGAGACGGCATTGCGGGCGCTGATCGATGCCGCGGCGGCCGCCGTGCGAGGCGGCGCGGTCGTCATCGTGCTGTCGGATCGCGATGTCACCCGTGGGCGCCTGCCGATCCATGCGTTGCTCGCCGTGGGCGGGGTGCACCAGGCGCTGGTCACGGCCGGTCTGCGTTGCCAGGCCAACATCGTCGTGGAGACCGGTAGCGCGCGCGACCCGCACCACTTCGCGTGCCTCATTGGGTACGGGGCCACGGCGGTGTTCCCTTATCTCGCCTATGAGGTGATCGCCGACCTGGTGCGTAGAGGCGAGATCCGCTCGCAAGACGAGGCCCATGCCGTCAAGAATTATCGCAAGGGGATCAACAAGGGTCTTCTGAAGATCATGTCGAAGATGGGCATTTCGACGATTGCGAGCTATCGCGGCGCCCAGCTCTTCGAGGCGATAGGTCTCGCCGACGAGGTCGTGGATCTGTGTTTTCGCGGGACCACGAGCCGTATCGGCGGCAGCACCTTCGCGGATTTCGCGCGCGATACCGAGACACTGGCCAGCGAGGCGTTCAGCAGCCGCAAGCCCGTCCGCCAGGGGGGGTTGCTGAAATACATCCACGGCGGCGAATACCACGCCTACAATCCCGACGTCGTGCAAGCCCTGCAGGATGCGGTGCGTTCCGGCGATTACGAGGCCTATAAGGTCTATGCCGGGCTCGTGAATGACCGCAAGCCGGCTATGGTCCGGGACCTGCTCGCATTGCGCGGCGATCGTGCCGCCATTCCCCTGAGCGACGTCGAGCCGGCGACTGCCCTCTACAAGCGTTTCGACTCGGCGGGCATGAGTCTTGGCGCGCTTTCGCCAGAGGCGCACGAGGCCCTGGCGATCGCCATGAATACCCTTGGGGGCCGCTCGAATTCCGGTGAGGGCGGCGAGGATCCGGCGCGCTACGGCACGATCAAGACCTCGAAGATCAAGCAGATCGCCTCCGGACGTTTTGGCGTGACCCCGCACTACCTGGTGCACGCCGACATACTGCAGATCAAGGTTGCGCAAGGGGCCAAGCCCGGCGAGGGTGGACAGCTGCCCGGGCATAAGGTCAACGAGATGATCGCGCGCCTGCGCTGCTCGAAGCCGGGTGTCGCCCTGATCTCGCCGCCGCCGCATCACGACATCTACTCCATCGAAGACTTGGCGCAGCTCATCTTCGATTTAAAGCAGGTGAACCCGACGGCGCGCGTCTCCGTGAAGCTCGTGTCCGGCCCCGGCGTCGGCACGATCGCGGCGGGCGTCGCCAAGGCCTACGCCGACCATATCACGATATCCGGTTATGACGGCGGGACCGGGGCAAGCCCCCTTACGTCGGTGAAGTACGCCGGCACCCCCTGGGAGCTTGGGTTGAGCGAGGCCCATCAGACCCTCCGCGCCAACGGCCTGCGCGACAAGGTGATCCTGCAGACCGATGGCGGCCTGAAGACCGGCCTGGATGTCGTCAAGGCCGCGATACTCGGGGCCGAGAGCTTCGGATTTGGTACCGGGCCGATGGTGGCGCTGGGCTGCAAGTATCTGCGCATCTGCCACTTGAACAACTGCGCGACCGGGATCGCGACCCAGGACAAACGCCTGCGCGAGGCGCATTTCCACGGCCTGCCGGAGATGGTGATGAATTACTTCCGGTTCATCGCCGAGGAGGTGCGCGAGTGGCTGGCCTTCCTCGGGGTGTCGCGCTTGGAGGATGTCATCGGGCGCACCGATTACCTGACGGTCCTGCCGGGATTGACGCCACGCCAAAAGGCCCTGCGCCTTACCGATATCATCTCGGACGCCGGTATCGAACACGGCCTGCCGCAGCATTGCCTGACGGAACGCAACCCGCCGTTTGACAAGGGCGAGCTTGCCGAGCGCATCATGAAGGATGTGTCGCCGACGCTCGACTCCCGCGAGCCCGTGGTCTTAAGCTACGCGATCCGTAACGTGCACCGTTCGATCGGCGCGCGGCTCTCCGGTGAGATCGCGCGGCGCTTTGGGGCCAAGGGCCTGGCGGACGGGACTGTCACCCTGCGGCTGCATGGCTCAGCCGGCCAGAGCCTCGCGGCCTTCAATGCCCCCGGCCTTTCCATCGAGCTCGAGGGCGACTCCAATGACTATGTTGGTAAGGGCATGGCCGGCGGACGAGTCGTGATCTACCCCCCGCGTGACTCACGCTTTGCGAGCGACAAGGCCGCCATCATCGGCAATACTTGTCTTTACGGGGCGACCGGCGGGACGCTCTATGCGGCCGGGCTCGCGGGCGAGCGCTTCGCGGTCCGCAACGGCGGCGCGCTTGCGATTGTCGAGGGCGTCGGGGATCATGGCTGCGAGTACATGACCGGCGGCTGTGTCATAGTGCTGGGCGAGACCGGCTTGAACTTCGGGGCCGGCATGACGGGGGGATTCGCGTTCGTCTATGACAAGGCCGCGGCCTTCGTCGATCGCTACAACCACGAACTTATCGACATCCATCGCATTACCGGTGAATCCATGGATGCCTATCAGGCGTTCCTGCGCGATCGCGTCAACGAGTACGGGGAGGCGACCGGCAGTGCCCATGCGCGTGCCCTGCTCGCGGATTGGTCGGAGGCCGCCCGGCACATGTGGCTTGTAAAGCCAAAGGCGGTGCGCATCGATACCCTGCTCGTGGAGAGCCATTAATGGCCAACGTCTTTCAGTTCCTGGACAAGCCACGCACCGACCCCGTCAAGAAGGACGTGGTCGTGCGCATCCACGATTTCCACGAGATCTACAAGGGCTTCGATCCGAGCAAGGCCTCCGAGCAGGCCGGCCGTTGCCTCGGCTGCGGCAATCCCTACTGTGAATGGCGTTGCCCGGTGCACAACTATATTCCCAATTGGCTGAAGCTGATCGCCGAGGACAATATCCTCGAGGCCGTGGAGCTTCTGCACCGCACCAACAGTCTCCCCGAGGTCTGCGGCCGGGTGTGTCCTCAGGACCGCCTGTGCGAGGGGGCCTGCACACTGAACGACGGATTTGGCGCGGTCACCATAGGCTCGATCGAGAAGTACATCTTCACCGAGGCCTATGCGCGCGGCTGGCGTCCGGACATGAGTCAGGTCGTGGCCACCGGGCGACGCGTCGCCATCGTCGGCGCCGGACCCGCGGGCCTGGCCTGCGCCGACGTATTGGCGCGTAACGGCGTAAAGGCGGTGGTTTATGATCGCAATCCGGAGATCGGCGGCCTGCTTACCTTCGGCATCCCCGGCTTCAAGCTCGAGAAAGAGGTCGTGCGCGTGCGGCGCTCGGTGTTCGAGGGCATGGGTATCGAGTTCCTGCTGAATACCCGCATAGGCGAGGACCTGCCATTCGCCGACCTGTTGCGTGACTACGACGCGGTATTCGTGGGCGTGGGCACCTACACCTATATCGAGGGGGGCTTCCCCGGCGAGGATCTGCCGGGGGTCCACAAGGCGCTCCCCTATCTGGCGGCGGTGACGCGCCGTGAGCTCGCGTTTGCCGAGGGCGAGGCCCCTCATGCCGACCTGAAGGGCCGGCGGGTCGTGGTGCTCGGCGGCGGCGACACCGGCATGGATTGCAACCGCACCGCGATACGCCAGGGCGCGGCCTCGGTGACCTGCGTGTACCGGCGCGACGAGGCCAACATGCCTGGATCGCGGCGCGAGGTTGCGAACGCCAAGGAGGAGGGGGTGCGATTCGTCTGGAACCGCGCCCCCGTGGAGATTGTCGGTAATGGGCAAGTCGAGGGCGTGCGGGTGGTCGAGACCCGGCTCGGGGAACCCGACGCGCGTGGTCGCAGGCGCCCGGAACCGGTCCCCGGCAGCGAGCAGGTGATCCCGGCCGACGACGTCATCGTCGCGTTCGGTTTCCGCCCGAGCCCGCCGGCCTGGCTTGCCGAGTCCGGCATAGAGACGGATGCCATTGGCCGTATTACGGCGCCGGCGGACGGCCGATATCGCCACCAGACGACCCAGGCCAAGGTGTTCGCGGGCGGGGACGCGGTGCGCGGTTCGGATCTCGTGGTCACGGCCGTGCATGAGGGGCGTCAGGCCGCCGAAGGCATATTGGACTATTTCGCATCATGACCGACCTCGGTGCGGCCTCGAACCGCGGCAATCGCTTGCTCCGAGCGCTCATGCGCATGCCAGTGGACATGACGCCGGTGTGGCTGATGCGTCAAGCCGGCCGCTACCTCCCGGAATACCGGGCGCTGCGTGCGGCCGCCGGCTCGTTTATGGCGATGTGCCAGACACCGGAACTCGCCTGCGAGGTCACCCTCCAGCCGGTGCGCCGATTCCCTCTCGACGCCGCGATCCTGTTCTCCGACATTCTCACCATCCCGGATGCCATGGGGCTCGGGTTGTCGTTCGTGGAGGGCGAGGGTCCGCGCTTCGCGCGGCCGATCCGAGATCGCCATGACGTAACGCGCCTGCGCGCCCCCGATCCCACCGAGGGTCTGCGCTATGTGCTCGATACCGTAAGCCGCGTGCGGCGCGAGCTTGCCGGTCTGTGCCCGCTGATCGGGTTCTCGGGCTCTCCCTGGACGCTCGCGACGTATATGGTGGAGGGTCAGGCGAGCGATGACTTCCGGCGCGTAAAGGGCCTGCTGTACTCCGATCCGGCCCTGCTCACGGCCCTGCTCACGGTACTCGAGGAGGCGGTCACCGCCTATCTCAATGCCCAGATCGAGGCGGGGGCCCAGGCCGTCATGATCTTCGACACCTGGGGAGGGAGCCTCGCGGCCCATCATTTCCTGCGTTATTCGCGCGACCCTATGGCGCGCATCGTGAACGGCCTGAACCGTCGACGCGATGGCGCGAGCGTGCCGGTGGTGGTGTTCACGAAGGGTGGCGGATCCTGGCTCCCGGCCTTGGTCGCGACCGGCTGCGATGCCGTGGGCATCGATTGGATGACCTCGCTTGCCGCCGCCCGCGCGGCCACGGCCGACGCGGTGGCCTTGCAGGGGAATCTCGATCCCATGGCCCTCTATGCCCCCCCCGAGCAGCTCACGGCCGAGGTTCAGGCGGTGCTCGAGGACTTCGGCGATGGCCCGGGGCATGTCTTCAATCTCGGTCATGGCGTACGGCCGGATGTCGACCCGGATCGGGTGGGCCTGTGCATCGATACCGTGCACGCGGTAAGTGCGCGCCCGCATCCCTGAGGCGCGCGGCCCCCGGCTGCCGGACCATGCCCTAGAAATGGGCAGCCGGACCCCTTTTAGGGCGGTCTTATTTCAGTTTTTGCTGATGCATCCCGTTGGTTATTCACATTTCGGCTGTGTGTCAAGCCCCCCGGAGACCGCCCCATCCGTGGCCCGTGCGGCTCCCCATGGGTTTATATAACACATTGAATTATAAGAGAAAATATAGGCCGCTTAATTTTTCATCAGTTTAAAGCGGAATCAGCAATCAGGCCAAGGCCGGAACGCTTCCCGCCGCTTTTCAACATAGTTATCCACAGAGTTTGTGGGTAAGGCGGAATTGCTTTTTTATCCAGCCGTTTAGCGCCGACATCGCAAGCGATTTGGGTTGCCGGCCGTGAGCCAGAAGGGGCGGAGGGCGAGGATGTGGTCGCGATTCGCGTAGGTCTGCCGGTTCCGCTGCGGCGGAGTTTCGACTATGAGCACGAGCGCCCGCTCGCGCCCGGCGTGCGTGTCCGCGTCCCGCTCGGGCGCCGCGTGCTGACGGGGATCGTGATTGAGGCGCCGGTCGATCCCGTAGCGGGTGTGGCGCTGCGCCCCATCCTCGATGTCATCGATGAACGGCCGTTGTTGTCGGGCGAGCAGATTCGCCTGTTGCGGTTCGCCGCCGATTATTACCATCATCCCTTGGGCGAGGTCTTGTTTGCGGCCCTCCCAGCCGGCCTAAAGCGCGGCCAGGGCGTCGCCCCTCCAAAGGCCTACCGGCTGACGGCCGACGGGCAGGCACGGCTGGTCTCGCATTTTGGGCGGGCCAAGCGCCAGGCGGCCTTATGGGCCACCCTTAAGGCGGCGGGCGCGATGACCGAAGGCGAGCTCAAGGCCGGCGGCCAGGGCCTCACCCCCGTTCTGCGGGCATTGTTGGCGCAAGGCCTCGTGGAGGAGTGCGAGCCCGAGGACAAGGTCGTACCTGCGGCCCACGCGCCTGCCGTGGTGTTGCGCCCCGATCAGCGTGCCGCGTGCGCCACGGTGGCCGCCACTTTCGGGCGCTACGCCGCCTTTTTGTTGTTCGGGGTTACCGGCAGCGGAAAGACCGAGGTCTATCTCGAGCTCCTCGCGGAGGTCCTGGCCGCCGGCGGCCAGGCGCTCGTGCTGGTGCCGGAGATCGGGCTCACCCCCCAGCTCGTCGCGCGCCTCACCGCGCGGCTCGGCCCCGTGGTCGGCATGCTGCACTCCGGTTGCGCCGCCGGCGAGCGCGCGCGCATCTGGTCGGCGGCCGCCGCCGGGCGCATGGCCGTGGTCGTGGGGACGCGTTCTGCGGTGTTCACCCCCATGCGCCACCTCGCCCTCATTATCGTCGATGAGGAGCACGATCCGTCCTTCAAGCAGCAGGAGGGCTTCCGCTACCATGCCCGCGACCTTGCCGTATGGCGCGCCAAGCATCTCGGCGTGCCGGTGGTGCTCGGTTCGGCCACCCCCTCCCTCGAAAGCTACCGCCATGCCCGCCAGGACCACTACCACTTGCTCACCTTGCCGAATCGTGGACCGCGGCGGGCCTTGCCGACCGTGCGCCTCGTCGATCTCGGGCACGAGTCGTCGCAAAGCGGTCTGTCCACGCCGCTTTTGGAGGGCCTGCGCGCGCGGCTTGCGCGCGGTGAGCAGACGCTCTTGTTCCTGAACCGGCGCGGTTATGCCCCGGTGTTGCTGTGTCCCGAATGCCGATGGCATGCCCCTTGCGACCGCTGCGATGCGCGCCTCACCGTCCACCTGGGCCGCCAGCGCCTGCGTTGTCACCATTGCGGGCGAGAACAGCCGGTGCCGACGGCGTGTCCCCGTTGCGGCCATCCCAAGCTCCTGCGTGTCGGCGAGGGCACCGAGCGCATCGAGGAGGCCTTGCGCCGCGCCGTGCCCGGCGCCCGCATTGCGCGCGTGGATCGCGACACGACCGCAAGCCGGCTGGCCTTCGAGGCATTGCTGCGCCAGGTCCACGGGCATGAGATCGATGTCCTGATCGGTACGCAGATGCTGGCCAAGGGCCATGATTTCCCCAATGTCACGCTGGTCGGCGTGATTGATGCCGACCAAGGTCTCCACGGCAGCGATTTTCGCGCCGACGAGCAATTGTTCTCCCAGATCGTGCAGGTAGCCGGCCGCGCCGGTCGCGACGAAAAGCCAGGCGAGGTCCTCATCCAGACCCATCACCCCATGCATCCCTTGTGGGCACCACTCACCCGCCTGGACTACGAGGCCTTCGCCGAGCTCGCCTTGCGTGATCGCCGCGATACCCTGTTCCCGCCCTACGCCCACTGCGCGCTCATGCGTGCCGAGGCGCGCGAGCCGAATCTGGCCACACGCTTTCTGGAGGCCGCGAGGCGGCTTGCCGCGGACTCGTCCGATGTGACCCTGGGGTGCGTGCTGCCGGCCGTCCTTGCGCGTCGCGCCGGCTACTATCGCGCCCAGCTTTTGGTGACAAGTCAAAGGCGTGCCGCCCTTCAGGCCTGGCTCAAGGTCTGGCTTTCGCGGATTTCCGAAATCCCGGATGCGCCGCGTGTGCGCTGGTCTGTGGATGTCGATCCCTACTCGCTATTTTGAGCCTCGGCAGCCCCACCTATCGGTCGGGTTGTGCTCGCCTTGGCGTCACCGCCCCGGATATTGTACGATTCATCGGCTCCGGACCCGACGTCGGGGTTCTTTCGTGGGGCCCGCGTCCCGCGCCGTTTTGGGCGCGCTCGAACGCCCGGGCATTGAGGCCGTCCTGCGCGTGGTCGCGGCACCCTGTGCGCGCCATAATGTATGACGCGTTCGAGCCTCGGCAGCAAGTCCGTGGTCATCATAAGGAGATCAGCAAGATGAATGCCGATTTCGCGGACGCCCATGAGCGTCATTGGCATGACGCGGGGCAACTGTTTGGCGCCGGACGTTGGGCCAATGCTGATCATCTCTACGGCCTGGCGTGCGAATGTGGTCTCAAGTGCCTCATGGTGGCGTTTGGCATGGATACGCGGGTCTCGGACGGCGCGCCTTCCCGCGACGACGACCGCGTGCACGTCGAGAGGGCGTGGGACCGTTACGAGACCTACCGTTCCGGCCATTCCCAGGGGGCAGGATATACCCTGTCTCCTGGGAACCCGTTTTCCAATTGGCATGCCTCGCAACGTTATGCCGCACAGCATTGCTTTGATGAGAGTCGCGTGATGCCCCACAAGGTCGGCGCCGACGAGGTGCAGCGGCTC
>JAKBUS010000072.1 GCA_021841585.1 Pseudomonadota bacterium
GATCTACACGATCTATCCGGGTATGGTGGGCCTGGAGCAGCTTTGGGGCATCCAGCTTAGGGCGAAGAATCCGCTGGTGGTGGACGTGACCGCCCAGCAGTGGAAGTGGACGTTCTCCTACCCCAAGCAGGGAATTACCGATGTTTCCAAGCTTGTGGTGCCAGTCGGTCGGACCATCGATTTTGTGTTGCGCACGAAGGACGTCATGCATGATTTCTGGGTCCCAGCCTGGGGCGTCAAGAAGGACGTTATTCCGAACGAGATTCGGCACCTCTATGTGACCCCGACGGTTCTAGGGTCGACAAAGACAAACCCGATGATCCGCGTCCAGTGTTCGTTGATCTGCGGCAATGGGCATCCCATGATGCGCGCGCCGGTCGAGGTATTGACTAAGGCGGCCTTCAAGACCTGGGTATCGAACAACAGTTTCTGAGGCGCCGGAACGATCGGCAGGACATGATTCCCGGATAGAAAGAGGAAATTACGATGGCGACTACAGATGTTCAGGGGCGGACGGTAAGTGGGGCAGGCGGCGGGGGGCAACCCTTCGTCTGGTCCATGGTGTTGCCGATGGTCCGCGCGGGCTTTTTCGGGTTTACTGGGTATTTCGCGGCGGCGTGGATTACCGCAATGTTGACCCATTCGGTAATCGTTAACCCCTTGCCGGCCACGATGGGTTATATATTCGGCTTGCTGGGTTGGGTGGCTGGCAGCGGCATCTGGGAAGGATGGATTCGCCGGGCGTTTGGTGGTGAAGAGGCGCCATCGCTGACGGGTGTGGAGCGCTACTTCCGGTTCAGTTCCGACCCGAAGGCAACGGCAGTGCGTTATGTGATCTTTAACGTCCTGGCGTTTTTCTTCGCGGGACTGGCGGCGATGGCGATCCGTATCGAGCTGCTAACGCCGGATTCCACCGGCTGGTGGTTGTCTGAGGTTCACTACAACATGACCTTCGGCATCCATGGCTTGATGATGCTTTTGGCGGTTGCGGCCTCCGTCATCGTCGGTGGCATGGGCTATTATCTTCTGCCCCTGATGCTTGGCGCGCGCACGGTGATCTATCCGCGCTTGCTGGGCTTGAGCTGGTGGCTATTGCCGCCGGCCGCGGTGGCGGTGTTTCTGAGCCCCTTGATCGGTGGTTTCCAGACCGGTTGGTGGGGCTATCCGCCGCTTGCGCAGAACAGCGGTAGCGGTATCGTGTTCTACGCACTGGGTGCGGCCACGCTGCTCACGAGCTCGCTGTTGGGTGCGCTCAACATCATGGGTACGATTATCTATATGCGCGCCAAGGGCATGAGCCTTGGACGCGTGCCCATGTTTGTCTGGGGCCTGTTCGCCGCCTCGACGATCCTGATTGTGGAGGCGCCGGCCACGTTCACCGGCACGTTGATGGATCTGTCCGATATGATCCTTGGCAGCCATTTTTATACTGGTCCGACGGGCATACCTTTGGCCTATGACGATCAGTTCTGGTGGCTGTTCCACCCTGAGGTGTACGTGTTTGCTCTGCCGGCATTCGCTCTGTGGCTCGAGATCCTGCCGGCTGCGGCGCAACGGCCGCTGTTTGCGAGGAACTGGGCGATTGCCGGTTTGCTCGGCGTCAGCATGGTCGGCGCCATGCTCGGCGTGCATCACTACTTCACGGCGGTGAGCGCGGTCCGCATGCCGATCTTTATGACTATCACCGAGACCGTGTCGATCCCGACTGGCTTTGTGTTTCTGGCGGCCCTCGGCACGCTTTGGGGTGGCCGCCTGAAGCTATCGTCTCCGGTGCTGCTAAGCCTCATGGCGATGATGAACTTCTTGATCGGTGGCCTTACCGGTATCTTTAATGCGGATGTGCCGGCCGACTTCCAGCTGCATAACACGTATTGGGTTATCGCGCACTTCCACTACACGATCCTGGGCGCGGTCATCTTCTCGTGGCTTGCGGGTCTATACTGGTGGTTCCCCAAGGTCACGGGACGCCTGGTCAATGAGTTCTGGGCGAAGTTCCACGCCTGGTGGTTCTTTATCTTCTTCAACATGACCTTCTTCCCGATGTTCATCCTGGGTATCGAAGGCATGAATCGGCGTATAGCCGTGTATCTGCCCTACCTGCACCCCTTGAATGAGTTCGTATCGATCTCGGCATTTTTCCTGGGCGCAGGCTTCCTGATTCCGGCTGCGAATCTGTTTATCAGCTGGCGGTCGGGCAAGAAGGCTCCGCAGAACCCGTGGGGGAGCAAGTCGCTTGAGTGGCATTCGCCGTCACCGACCCCGTATATCGTCTTCCCTGAGGGAAGCGAGGTAACGGTCGTGGGCCCGAATGACAATTACGCGGATGGTGCGCCGGAGCCCTTTGTCTGGGCGCCGACGGCGGCTGGCAAGTAGGAAGCGGAGGGTTATTACTATGGCAGTCGAAAATACGGCATCTTTAATGGATCCGGCCCCGGAGAGGGCAAAGCGCGGCGCGTTTTTCTTTCCCATGCTGTTTATGGGAATCATCTGTGCGGCATTCGACCTGGGGCGTTTTCTCTGGGGCGGATCGGGCGTGCCGAAGACCGTGGATTTTGACACGGGCGCAACCCTCACGGTGATCATGCTCCTTAGTATGGGTCCCATGCTTGGGGCGCGCGGGAAGCTCTCGCGTGGTCAAGACGCCGCTGCTCTCGGGAATTTCATGCTCCTGATGGTGGTCGGAATCATTATGATCGTGGGAATTATCTCCACCTGGAGCGCGGTTCCGATTGGGCTCGGCTATGGCGGCATCTACGACATAACGAGCGGGTGGCTTGCGCTGTATTTCCTGGCTGGAACGCTTGGGCTTCTGGCTAGCGTCATGAAGGGTAAGCGGGTGCCGGCGCGGTTCAGTGCGGAACGCTGGGTGGCACACAACGTCGTGAGCTTTTGGGGCTTCATGGTGCTCGTCTGGACCGTGTTCTTCATTGTGTTCTACTTGGCTTGATGGCGTAGGCTGCGTAGCGGAGCTAAGGAGGGAATCGAATATGAACCTGTCGCATTTGTCATTCATTATCCCCACGGGGGCCGATACGCCGATGTTTTTCTGGCTAACCGGCTTCATCGGGTTTCCGATCACCTTTTTGTCGCTGTTCTTCTGGTGGGTTCTGAAGCAGGCAGCGAATGAGGATCGCGTACGCATTTTGAGGCGCGAAGGCGACAAGGGAGATCAGTACTAGGGGTGTGGTAGGGGAAAACGGATCCCGTCGGGTGGCCAAACGACGCCCGACGGGGCTTATCCGGCAAGGATTTTCGAATGGATGGCGCCGTTTTATTGCGCGGCATGTTGCGTAATCAGGTGGTCGATACGCATCTTTGCGCGGTGCCCGTAGGGCAAAGCGAAAGAGTAGCAATATGGCACGCACGCGGTGCGGGGCAACATCGAGGCGGCCTAGCAGCTAAAGGCTGGGATAACGACGGATAGCAAGCGAGGTTAGGGTATGAGTGACGAACGAGTGCTGGTCGAATCTTGGCGCTCGCGTGTGATGGCGCAGTCACGCAGCCTGGGACTGGATTTTGCGGTTGTGCAGTCCTATTGCGAGCTCACAAAGCCACGGGTTGTGAGTCTTTTGATTTTTACTGCGATGGTCGGGATGTTGCTTGCCTCTCCGGCGCAAATGGCGGACATCAATTGGCGGGTTATTTTGTGGGCCAATATTGGTATCGCGTTCGCGTCGGGCGCGGCAGCGGCCATCAACCATGTCGTTGATCGGCAAATCGACGGCCAGATGAAGCGCACCCACGCACGACCGCTGCCAAACGATGCGATATCGGTGACAGGCGCGCTGGTATTCGCCACTGTTCTGATGGCAATATCGGTGGTCGTGCTTACGGTGTTCGTCAACAAGCTGACAGCAATTCTGACGATGGCGGGCTTGGTGGGTTATGCCGGCATATACACGGGCTTTCTCAAGCGCCGTACGCCGCAAAATATCGTGCTAGGCGGCGCCGCGGGGGCCATCCCGCCGGTCTTGGGATGGGCGGCTGTGACAGGTCACGCGCCGCTCGCGAGCTGGGTTCTGTTTTTGATCGTCTTTCTGTGGACCCCGGCGCACTTTTGGCCGCTTGCGATCTACCGTCGCGATGACTACGCGCGTGTCGGTATTCCGATGATGCCGGTGACGCGCGGCATTCGGCACACGAGCTGGCTGATCCTGGCCTATACGGTCGCAACCGTGCTTGCAACCCAGGTGCCGTACATGATCGGGATGGCCGGCAAGCCTTACATTATAGGCGCGGACATATTGGGTATAGGCTTTTTATATCATGCGCTGCGGCTTCTTTACGCGCCGGACCGGCACAATCCGATGCGCATGTTCGGATATTCCATTGCTTACTTGACCATGCTGTTTGCGGTCTTGCTTGCGGATCACTACATGGTGGGATTGTGAGCGCGTGGCCTGACAAAGCGGGAAGGAACAGCAAGATAAAGGGGAACATATGAACGAGATCGAGCGCATGAATAGCGGCGAGATAGCCGAGGATGGACAGTGGTTGAGCGGCAACCTCGTCTTGCTTTTGCTGTTGGCGTGGGCGACAATCGCCCTCGGTGGATATTACATCGCGGTTCGAATGGTGACTTAAGCGGTGCGGGTCGGGACGCCCGCAGTGGGCGTGCCTAGGCCTAGCGTACGCAAAACCTAACGTCGATCGGGCATGGATGCAGGCCCGCGCGGCGACGACAGAGTGGCTGGGAATTCGGCGTAAAGCGGGATCGAGTCACGTTCACATGTGGTGTACTTAGGAGAATGTATGAATAGCAATGCAGGAACTATGGAGAGCATGAAGCACACACGCGTCGCCAAGGGTATGGCCATGGTGGCAGGCGCGGTGTTGAGCGTGGGCGTGGCGTGCGCGGCGCTGGTACCAACGAGCGCCTTCAAGGAAGCGACCCTCCCGCAGGTCAAGGCGATGCTTGGGAAGGATAATGGCAAGGTGAGCGGCAACACCGTGACCTACGGGAAGACCGCGAATGTCGTAGTGGCGGCCGTGCTGCCCGGTTTCCCGTTTCCGAGCTTTGAGATTCACCACGTGAAGAACCCGACGCTGGACTTTCCGGCTGGTGCGACGGTGAACTTTACGTTTATCAACACCAACAAGGGCTTCGGCCATAGCTTCGACGTGACGAAGAAGGGCCCGCCTTACGCGGTGATGCCGCAGATCGCGCCGATTCTGGTCGGGACGGGCTTTTCGCCGGTGCCTGCGGGCGGCAAGTTTGGTTATGCGAAGTTCACTTGGCACCCGGCAGCTGGCACATATTACTATGTTTGTCAGATCCCGGGTCATGCCGCGACCGGCATGTTCGGAAAGATTGTCGTCAAGTAAGCGACGGCGTCGCGGAAGTGGTCAGGGGTGGAGCGGATGAGACCGAGCCCCTGACGTGTTAAGAAAGAGCCGGGGCGCCGTAATGGCCCCGGCTTTTTTGTGCTACGTGCGCGAGCAGACCTTAGTCTGAGTCTGCGGGATGGCGCGGGCGTGCAGCGCTTCATGTAAAAAACGCATAAGTCTCCCGGGGCTGTTGGCGAAGCGTAGTCCCCATTGTCCGCATAGGTCGGCAGGTATCGGATATTTTCACGCGGGTGCACCGAGGTATTGAACGCCAGCGCCTCAATATCGGCAATGGCTGTTGAGGGACGCGTGGGACGCCGCGGTGGTTGATGTGCGATAGGATAAAGGGTTGGCCGGTAAAGACGAGGCCGGACGGCTTAGGTATGTGAATGGCGGGTCGCGGATTTCGGACGCCGCGCGTCGGGCACAGTGGAAGCGGGAGGGTCGTGAGACATGAGCGGGACGGGGACGATGGCGTGCGAGGATCGTAACAGCCGTGCGTGGCGCTGGGTGGGTGTTGCGCTTCTGGGCATTGTTTGGGTAGGCGTGTATTACGCAGGTTATGCCGCCGCTGGGCTCGATGCCGTGACGTGGCGATTTTGGATGGTGGACCTGAACCCCGTGCCATGGCTTGCTGGGCTAGCCATGCTACGCGTGTATATGGTGCGCCGTGACCATTATCGGGCGCGCGGCGGCGACTCGCGGCTGTGGTCGGCGGGGCACGTGTTGTCCTTCGTGTCGGGACTGTTGCTGACCTTGGCACTATGGGAGTCGCCCTTGAACGGCTTCGTCGGGCGCTCCATGACGCTTTATACGGTAAAGCTCATGGGTGAGTTCGAGTTCGCGGCACCCTTGATGGTGCTTGGCATTCCGTTTTCGCTTGTGGATTCGGTACGTGTCAAGGGGCCATGGTGGTCAATTTTGCGTGTAGTGCACCGGCCGGCCGTTACAGCCGTGGCGCTTTCCATAATTTTAGTGTTGTGGGATATGACAGATCAAATGGCGCTCGGGCTGCATAATGCGCTGGTCTTCGGTTTGCTGCCGGGAGTCTATCTGGCACTCGGGATGGTTGTGTGGATGCAATCCCTGCGGGCGCTGCCGGCTTTTCCGAATCTACGGAATCACTTGCGCAAGGGGTTATATGTATGGGCCATGGAGTTTGCGATGATGGCCATGGGCACGGTGTGGTTCTGGAGCGCCATGAAGGGCATGAACCCGTCGATAGGCACACCTTTGGTGTGGGGTATGACGCGCGTAGCGGATATGCATATTGCCGGGGCAGTCATGACGGGCCTGTCTTTACCGACAATGTGTCTCGTGTCCTGGCATTTCTGGCAGTGGATTTCGGGTGTCGTGGGCGTTTCTGAGAGCGACGAGTATGGGGATTATTCGCGACCTGTAGGGCGGCAGGAGCTTTAACGGCGTCGAGCGGGCGGATGCCGTGGCGAAGCCGCGGGGGAGTGTGAACGTGAGACAGGTGGGATGGTGTAGACGGCGGTTGTTGGTGGCGGTCGTCTCAATGGTGTTGGGCGTGGGTACGGCAAGCGCGCATTCGGTGCTTTTTTTCGGGGTACCGGTGGCCGGCGCGACACGCGCGAGCGTGAATGCCGCGCTGGCGCGCGCGGGCTTCAAGGGGCCGGCGAAGGAGTCGGAGCAGTGGTTCGATACCTACAGGGTCAACGGCCAACCGGCAAAATTGCAGGGGGCAAGCCGGCTTACGGTGGATTTCACGCGTGGCGGCCGCTTTGCGATCGGACAGTACACTTTCCCGAGCATCAACAACACCCGACAGGTGAAAAACATCATCGCGATGGTGGCCTATAAGTACGGGCGGCCTACGGATGTGAGCGGCAACGTGGCCCACGGGCCGGTAGTGGCGCGCTGGATAGAGCCCGGCGGTGCAGAGGTCAAGGTGTGGCGGGGCACGGCGTCGACGACTACGTTGTTGGATCTCGAAGACGTGGCGGCCGCAAAGCGTATGCGCGAGCAATACCCGGCGGCCGCACGGGCGCTCGGCACCTCTTTGCCAAGCGGGGCTGCGGCAGGGAAGGATCAGTGGCAGCCGCCGACCCCTTCCGATGTGACGACGCCCGACACGAACCGGGCCGTGCCCATGAAGTGGGAGATCGCGATCATCGTGGTGTTCTTGATACCCGCCTTCGTGATCGTGTTCTTCGCGCATTTCCTGGCGCGGGTCACGCGCCTTCCCCCGTCGGTGAAGGCGGTGTTCCGGGTGAGCGTGGGACGTATGGCGCAATGGTTCCGGCGACCGGCCTGGAAGAGGCGCTGACGGCGACGGGTCATGGCGCGGGTGCCACCGTAGGCCCGCTGGCCGGCGCGGCGGCGGTCGCGCATACGGCCAAAAAGAGACACGGATGGCCAGGTAAAACCGAAGAAGCCCGGCGCCCAATCCGTCATTACTGACCCGGCGAAAGGGTATATCGTGAGGCCGAGCCGCGGGCCGTTGCGGGAATGGGGGGTAGGCGTGCGGGTAGCCTTGACGTCATCGGTCCCTCTTGAGCCTGCCATCATGGGCGCCTCGTCGTGCCTATTTCGAGTTCAAGGGGCGTCGGCTTTTGCGGGCCAGTACGTGGCTTCTGACAAAGACGCCTGTGTGCGGCGCTAATTTAAATATCGGCAGCTTGTGGCTCACCTGGGCCCGTGCGTCGCTGCCGGCCGCGGCATGCCTTTTCGTTGGGCGGTGCCGGCGGCGTGTCTCCCGAGGGATACCATCAGGATAGCTGGCGTATGCGCGCCGAGCGGGGGCGCGAGGCGGCCGCCATGCGGGTTTGGTGGCTTCGGCTGCATCGGCACCCATCTACAACATATAGCCATATAGTGATATGCTAAAGCGTGTCCTCGCTCCCCATGTCCCGCGAACCCGACCCCCAACCCACGCGACTAGTCGCCCTGTTTGGGGGCGTGGGTTTGGCGCTGGCGCTCGGGTCCTTCGAGGGGGCGGGAGTACAGGCCATCTTTCCCTACATTGGGGGTGGTCTTTCTACCAGCAGTTATCGGGCGCTGTGGACACTCACCTATTTCGTAGTGCACTGGGCGCTTGGCATCACGCTCATGCCGTGGAGCACGCGCCGTTTCGGCCGGCGCCCGGTCTTTCAGGGGGCGGTGGGGTTGGCGGCGGCCGGTAGCCTCGCGGGTGCGTTCACTCATAACCTATGGATCATGCTGATCTCGCGGGCAATGGAGGGCCTGGGCGCCGGCCTTCTCGTTCCCTTGAGTCAGAGCGCGTTTCTCGCCGCCACCCCGGCGCGTCGTCATGGCATCGTCACTGTGTTTTGGAGCAATGCCATGCTCCTGCCGTTTTTCGTTGGACCGGCGATCGGCGGTTGGCTTGCGACCACGGTCGGCTTCCATCTGATCTTTGGGTTGACGGTGCCGTTGTGGTTCGTCGCGCTGTGGGCGGGCAGTCGTGGTATCCGGGAGACCCCGGTGCTACCCGCCGCATCCAAGGCGCCACCCTTCGATTTCCTCGGTTTTGCGCTCCTCTATGCGGGCCTCATGGCGCTACAGGTGACGCTGGATCAGGGTGAGCAGCATGGCTGGTGGTACTCACCGTTCATTCGCGACGCCTCGTTCGCGGCCGCCGTCTGCCTTTATTTGTTCGGCTGGTATGAGGCGCGGGCGCGCCACCCCCTGCTGCAGTTCCACTATCTGAGACGCCGCAATTATGTGCTCGGGCTGTTGCTGTTGAGTCTCGGCTGGGCGTTATTCATGGGGTGGGCGTCGATCCTTCCGTTGTGGGCCGAAGAGGACCTTGGGTATAACGGCCTATGGGGCGGGGTCCTGTTGCTACCGGTGGGCCTCGGGGCGCTACCCTTGTCGGCGGCCCTCGACCATCTGCGGGGGCTGTTCGGTCTGCGACGCCTGGCAAGCCTGAGTTTTCTGTTGCTGGGTGGCGCCTATGGCACGTTGTCGGTGCATCCCGGGAGCGCCCTATCGGACCTGTTCTGGCCGCTGGTCGTCCTCGGGCTCGGGGTCGGCATCCTGTTTGTGCCATTAACCATGATCGTCATGTCCGAGATCGCGGTCGCCGCGGTACCGGCGGCGGCCACCACCGCGAATTTCATACGCGTGTTCAGTGCCAATATCGGCGTGACCGTGCTGGCGGTCTATTGGTCGCGCGGTAGCGCGCGGGCGAGCAACGCCTTGGCCGCGGAGGTTTCGCGTTATGGGCACACAGCCAGCGGATCGCTCGCGGCCCTGCAGGGATTTTTGTCGGTCGAGGCGCATACTGTAAGTCTTGATAACCTGCTGCGGGTTTCGATGTGGCTGTGTCTGGCGGGGGCCTTTATCGCGTGGTTTTTCCTGATCCCACCTCGCGCGTTACCCGAGACCTCGGCCCATAGTTTCGTCGAAGAGGCGGAAAACGAGAGCGCTTAGGCGACCATTGGAGGCCGCGCTTATCGTGATGATGCCCTGGGGAAGGCATCTTGTGACTTGCGAGAGCGGTCAAAAGGCATAGGGGTCCTCGGCAAGCGCGGGAAAAGGCCGTCGTGTGCGGCGGCGCATTCGACATCGCTATGTTAGTTATAAAGGAGTAGCGATGGGCGGCTCGCCGGGCTTTGGGCGGGCTGGGTGCCAGCAAGTCCCGAGGGATCGGGCTTTATGGAGGAATCGGCGCACGCGAATGACAAAAGATATCGAGGAGACGGAAGTGCGGCACGACGAGCATTGGATGGCCTTGGCGCTGGCGCAGGCCACGGATGCCGGGCGCGCCGGCGAAGTGCCAGTCGGCGCGGTTCTGGTGCGCGATGGCAGCATGCTGGCGGGCGCTGGCAACAGCCCGATCGCCCTCCATGATCCGACTGCCCATGCCGAGATCCTGGCCTTGCGCGCCGGTGGGGCGCGGATCGGCAATTATCGTCTCAAGGATTGCGTCTTGTATGTCACCCTGGAGCCCTGCGCCATGTGCGCGGTGGCACTAGTGCACGCGCGCGTCGCGCGCCTCGTGTTTGGTGCAACGGATCCGCGCGCGGGGGCCGCGGGCTCAGCCTTTACGCTCATCGACGACGCCCGCCTCAATCATCGCGTGTCGGTTACCGGCGGCGTTTTGGCGGCGGAATGCGAGGCGCTCCTGCGTGATTTCTTCCGGGCCCGCCGCGCCGACGGCTCAGATCGCGGGCTCGCTCAATTGAAAGAGTAGCGAGCGCGTGGTCCCCGAGGTCTGGCGGAGGTGGCGAAGGATCCGGTAGTAGACCCGGATGCGGTTGACGTATTGCACGGCCGTATAGCCCGGGGCATAGCCGTAGCGGGTCTTGCGAAACCACCAAGGATCCTCAAGGAGCGGCAGGCGTTGCTCGACGTCCGTCCAACGATCCGGATTGGCCCCTTGCTCGCGCGTAAGCCACCTCGCGTCCTCGAGATGATTGAGGCCGATATTGTAGGCGGCCAGCGCCATCCAGGTCCGGTCGGGTTGCGGGATATCAGAAGGCAGGGCGTCGAGGAGTGCGCGCAGGTAACGTGCCCCTCCGTCGATACTCTGGCGTGGGTTCAGGCGATCCGTCACCCCCACCGAGAGACAGGTATCGTTGGTCAGCATCATGATCG
>JAKBUS010000073.1 GCA_021841585.1 Pseudomonadota bacterium
TTCCGATCTTTGGGCGTACCAATACCGATTCGCGACGACGTCGCACTTGTACGATGGTACCGACTGCGCCCCTTGGCCGCTGCGCCCTTGTTCACCTGTGGGGTGGCAAGAACTGCCGGCCAGCGCATGGGGGTGGAAAGCGGCCTTGAGCCGGGCAATCGCGCCGATATCGGGATGTGGTCACTCCTTCCCGGGGTGCAGGTATGCGGGGATCGGGCGGGCGACGGCCTCGCGCATGCGGGCACGACCGGCCCCCGACCGCTCACCGCCCTCACGCCGGTCGCGGCCTCCCTGTCTGCCTCCATCCATGTGGGGCCCGATGCCATCTGTGCCCTAGCCTGCTCAGGACCCGATCTGTGGTGCTACCCAGCGCTTGAGTCGCTCTTTCGCTTGCGTCAACTCCGATCCGCATATCACCTGGATGTTCAAGGCCTCTGCCAGGCGTCGCTCACTCTCCCGTAACGGGCGATAGGCTGCCAACATCCCGCGAGCCCCCAGACCACCCACTCGTTTGCTAATCTCGGAGAGTTTGAAAAGCGCCTCGTTGGCCTTGGGGGCTTCCGGCCTGTCCATACGCGCGGTCTTGCACTCGATCATAAAGAGCCGGTTACGGGCCAGAAAGGCCACATCGATCTCGTTTTTCACGTCGTTTCCGTCCACGACCGTAAGATTGCTGGCCTTGTCGCGGATCCCTAATTCGCCGTGAGCCTCGGTCAATGCGTCATACATGTATTGCTCAAGCCAGCCTCCGCATGCGAACGAGCGGTCGGCCTCGCTTTTAAACTGAAGCGTATCCCCAGTGACCATAAGGACCCCGGCCTCCTCAAAATTCCGCAGAAGGGCATTGAGGTCATGATTGTCGAGTTGCGTGAGCGAAAGCTCTGCCCGAAGGCTCCTTGATTGTACGCTGGCCTGGCCGAGCCAATTGAGCTGGCCCAAGGCCTGCTCCATTCGGCCCACCTGGATTATGAGGGTTTGCAGCAGGTCACGATGGCGTGGTTCGACGCCGCGGTGTTCGATATCGCCTTCTATCTCGAAGCCATAGCTGCGGAGGTAGTGACGGAGCCGGAGGTGTTCAGAGAGCTTGCGCCGAGTATGTCGGCCATTACCCAGCATAATCATCTCGTCGGTGTCGACGTCAATATAAAAGACGCTCCATTTTGCTGTCTCCGCGACCGAGTTGGCAGCCAAAGCCATGAGCTTGGTCCCGCCTGTCACATTAAGGGCCACCGATGGGCCATCGCGGACGCTCGCTATCTCCAGCAACGCCGACTCGAGGCCCGCGAAGTCATGTTCGTCCTCCAAGTCGACGGTTTCCACCTTTATTCCGACGTCCCGCAGCACGCTTTCCAGGGCCACCGCGCGCCTACGCATCTTTCGGGAGGTAACGAGCACGGCCTCCTTGGGTTTCAGGTCCGGGTCGAGGGCCGCAAGCAGATTGGGTGCCGCCTGGTCGGATATCAATAGCACGTGCGTGGTCGCTTTCATAACGAGACCCGGAGAACCCGGTATTCTTCAATGTGTGCCCCGTATCCATCCATCTCGTCTGCGGTCAGCTCTCGGCCGCGTGCCGTCGGCGGCAGCGTGAGCGATACATGCAAATAGCGTGCGCCGCTCTGGCAAACGGCGGCCGCGAGGTTTGCGGGAAGGGAGCCGATCACCGTGTCCCCCTGCCGGATGGTCGCGACATCCAGGTGCGTGACCATCGCATCGATACGCAGGGGCTGCCGTGCTATCCATCGCCGGGCGCCCGGATGTCGGCTTATAAAGTAGGTCGTCATCGCTCCGTAACCGTTATTACTGCGCAGAGCTTGGCAGTTTAGGCGCGGTCGCGCCTCCCAGGCAATCTTGTCGTCCCACGCGAGATATCCGCGTGAACGACAAGAGTCCTGTGGAACCGCATGATGATCTTCGCCGCATCCCGCTTGCCGTGACCGAGCCTGGCTCCCGATGATACACGGCGAGCGTTTGCAAAGTCGGTGCCTATGCCGTGAGAGACAGGACCAAGGCCTCATGGCGAACCGGAACACTTATCCCGATTCTTTAGCGTGGGCCGTGAGATCCGAGGAACGTCTGCCGGTGGCGAGTAGTACGCCGAGCGCGACAAGATATCCATGTCTCCACGCGCCATGACGTGGTCTCCCGGCATTATTCTGCGTGTAATGTTTGCGTGGCAGTGGAACCGCAGGGCATCGAGATAGCGGGCGGCGATATAGGAGCGATCGAGCTTGATCGCCCTTGTCCCTCCCAGCCCCTTTAATCGGCGCCATCGTGGAGGGTCCCTCGCTGGAACGGGTCTTCGGGGATAAGGCCGTTGGCCGCCAACAGCCCCCTGCAGGCCTTCTCGAGGGCTGTTGCGCATGAAGGCAGGCGGCTGTGTGCATCCCTTGTTCGACGGGAACCCAAGCGGCCTCCCCATTGCCTCCCGTGGCTTAAAGCCAGCGGGCGTTGCCTTTCAGTTGGTCGGACAGACATCATGCAAGGGCCTCTTTTCTACCCGCGGGTCGTGGAAAAGCGGGTCTCCGCATCGCAGCTTCTCTGCGATTCCCTCGGATGGGAGCAACACAATATCGCATTCGAATGGCAGCCACGCGCCACCGAGCCGAGCAACCCGACATGCCCGGGCCTAGAGGGTTGCGGCCAAAGGGGGAAGGTGGGTCATGCCGGCATTTCGCAGGATCCGAGAATGTTCGCGGGCCGCGTCACGAGCGTGTGATGGTCGCATGCCGAAAGGCCAATCGTGTCTTGGGCCCCCGGCTCATGGTCGACCCATCAGGGATTGTGGAGGGAAGTCCAGATCCCTTCGGAGACGTTCACCAGAAAGATTCGCTCACCAAGGCCGGGGCTGAGACCCAAGCCGCCGCCGCGTCCCTTGGTCGCCATGAGCCAGTAATGCTAGGTGCTGACGTGTGCTGGTCGCTTCGGCCCGGCTTTCGACCCAAGCCACCTTGCCCGAGACGCTCTGGGCCGGCCACAATCTTGCCATCCACCTCCAGGATAGTCACGTGAATGACAATAGCCCCATGAAGCCTCATGATTATCCCCGCCGCGTCCTACTTGCCGTGACCGGACTTTCGCCCCAGGTCGTGACCGAAACGCTGTATGCGCTTGCGGTACAGGCGACGAATCCTTTCGTACCGACCGAGGTGCGCATCATTACGACACGCCAGGGGGCCGAGCATGCGCGTCTCAATCTCTTGTCGCGCCAGATCGGCTGGTTTCACCGTCTGCGCGCGGACTATCACCTGCCAGAGATCGCCTTCGGGCCCGAGAGTATCCGTGTCATCCCCACAGTTGCGGGTGAGGCCATGGACGACATCCGCAGCCCCGAGGACAACACGCGCGCGGCCGACTTCATCACCGAGCAGGTCCGTGATCTCACGGCCGACGCCGATAGCGCGTTGCACGTCTCGATCGCCGGCGGCCGCAAGACCATGGGGTATTATCTGGGATATGCCTTGTCCTTGTTGGGTCGCGAGCAGGACCGGCTGTCGCACGTCCTCGTCAGCGCGCCTTACGAGAACAACCGCGATTTCTATTACCCGACACCTTATGAGTGTGCTGTGCACGTGACCCAGGGCGGCAAGGATGTGGCCTACGACTGCCGTAACGCCACGATCGATCTCGCCGACATCCCATTCGTACGGTTACGGATGGGGCAGCCCCGTCGCCTGTCGGAGGGGCATGTCACCTTTTCCGCAGCGGTGGCGGCCGCTACGCGCGCCACTCTTCCGCCGCGGCTCGTGCTCGCGCCAGCCGACGGTGGTGTCTGGGCGGACGATGAGCTTATCCCCCTGAAACCGACTGAGATGGCGGTCTTGTTGTGGTTTGCTTCGCGCGTCTGCAATGGCACCCCGGAAGTGAGCTGGGGCGATCCGGATGTGGTCCGCGAATTCCTGCGTGATCTGGGAAGGATGCTGGGTACGGCTAGTGGCGCGTATGAGAGGGCTGAAAAGGCGCTCGCGGCGTGCAAGGGCGACCCAGACGCGATCGGCCGCTACTTCGAGCCGCACTTGAGCCGCATCAAGGGCGCCTTCAGAGAGGCGTTGACCGAGACTGCCGCCCAGCGTTATCTGATCCAGCAGGAAGGCGAGCGAAACGCGCGGCGCTATCGTCTGCCATTGTCCCTCGGTCAGATCGAGAGGCGAGGCGGGGAATGATAAGGGTCGCATGTCCTCGTTGCCTATCGGGGAGGTGTTGGTAACTTCACGGATGGGTTGTATCCAGCCCTCCTCGCCCACTGCCTGGTACGCCGGCCATGTTCCCAACTTGGTAGGCACGAGGCCGCGAGGGCCCGGTGCTTGCGACCGTCGGCCCGTGAGGCTAATGTATGTTCATCGGGCGTACAACTTCGATAACGGGACTCGAATTATAAATTCATAAGGTGGGGGGATGAGTACGACGTTATCACCGAAAGAAGCGGAATCCGCGCTGCTCCCAACCCCCGTGCTGCCGATCGCGCGCTACCGTTTCTCGTTTGTTGCGGAGGACGCGGTGGCCTTCCCGGCGATGGCCGGATCGGCCTGGAGGGGCGTTTTGGGGCATGCGCTGAAGCGGGCCGTATGCGTGACGCGCGCGCCGGTATGC
Organism: Pseudomonadota bacterium; assembly: GCA_021841585.1. Classification (GTDB taxonomy): domain Bacteria; phylum Pseudomonadota; class Gammaproteobacteria; order Acidiferrobacterales; family Acidiferrobacteraceae; genus Acidiferrobacter. The sequence goes on from JAKBUS010000073.1 coordinate 4,588, forward strand.
GCGGGTTGCCTTCTCCAATATTCGTGCAGTTACCCATACATCTTCGAAACACCGCCGCCACGCGCGAGTCGCAAGATGCGCCGCTACCGCACAGTGCCGCACCCATATATCCTGGACACTCGCTGTTGCGACGGCCAGAACATCGCCCCTGGACAAATCGCAACCGTCGGCCTGACCCTCGTCGGGCGCGGCAATCAACATCTGCCTTATCTGATCCACGCCCTCACGCGTGGCGCGGAACATGGGGTCGGACGCGGTCGCGGGCGGCTGACGCTGACCGAGGTTGTTCAGCAGTCCGCGGACGGATCCAGTGAGTCAGGCGAGCGGATCTACGCGCCGGGTGAGACCCTCTTTCCGACACCGCCAAAGACCCCACTTTGCCCCGCCCCGCCTTCGTCAGGCGCAAGTCTGGTCTTCGAGACCCCTTTGCGCGTCAAGCGCGACGGCCGGCTTGTCGCAGCCGAGGCGCTTGGGTTCGCCGATCTTTTTGGAAGTCTCTTGCGGCGAGTCTCAATGCTTATGGAGTTTCATGGGGAAGCGCCGCTCGAAACTGACTTCGCGGCGCTCATGACTTTGGCGCGTCGCGTGGATCTGGGCGAACGACGGCTTGGGTGGAAGGAGGAGGGGCGATATTCGTCGCGCCAGAAGGCCCTTATGCGCGTCGGGGGGATTGTCGGCGTGGCGGCCTTGCCGAGCAACATGCCGGCCGCCTTGTGGCCTTATGTATGGCTTGGGCAGTGGGTTCACGCGGGCCATCTGACGACCATGGGATTCGGAAGCTATCGGGTCACCACGGCGGCCGCGCCAGGCCCGCCCGATATCCTCGATCCCCAGATAAGTAATCCGTCGTGAATACGGGCGCCTACTCGGATACGCCACTGACGCCCATCCCGCTGTCGCCCCCTGTTTATGCCGCGTCCGGCCCGAGTTTTTCGCAAGTCCTCTGCGTTATTGCGCAAGCGCTCAAGGTCCCGGAAATCGGCCCCATCATGAGACAGAAAGGTCGTCCGATTCCTGTGCGTCGCTCTGGCATGACAAGGGACGCTACGCGACATACACCTTTGGGCGGTATACCGATCCCGTGGCCCGCCGCCCTACGTGAGCGAATCGCATGGACCGCAACGCGTTTTTTCTCCGCGACCCACGACATTTGCGCAGACGACCCTTCGGGATGGGGGTGGCAGCCAACGGGGTTCTGGGATTGAGCACCGCTTCCGGTCAATGGCCGTTGCCTTGTCGGCAAGTTTGCCGGCCGGACCACCTATGCTTGCCAGGTGCGACAATGGCCCTATCCAGATACCGGAGACTAAGGCGCCATGACTGATACCCTTGTAACCTGCCCGCATTGCGGGAGTCAATTTCCTTTGAGCGAGGCTCTTACCGCGCAGTTGCATGCGGGGCTGGAGGCCGAACATGAGGCGCGGCTGCAGGCCGCGGTAGCGGAGGCGCAGGCGCGCACCGAGCGCACGGTCTCTACACAGATCGAGACCTTGAACCGGCTTCTTGAAAGCGAGGGTGAAAAGGCCCGTCGGGCCGAGGCCCGCGAGATCGAATCGTTAAAAAAGGCCCACGAACTCGAGCGCGCCCAGTCCCATGTCGTGGAAAGGACGCGGCTCGAGGTCGAGGAGCGGGTGCGGCGCGAGACCGAGACTGCCCTGAAGACCCGGGTTGCTGAGGTCGAACAGAAGGCAAAGACCGATGCCGCGCTCGAGCGCGAGCGCCTGGAGAGGCATCTGGCCGAGGAGCAAAGGAAGCGCGAGATCGCCGAGCGGGCTGAGCTTGTGCTCCGTCAACAGGCGGAGGCCCTGGAGGCCCGTGCCCGAGAGCTTGATCTCGAGGTGGCCCGGCAGTTGGGTGCCAAGAAGACCGAGTGGGAGAAGACCGTGCGCCAGACCCTGGGGCAGGAGCAGGATCTCAAGCTCAAAGAAAAAGAAAAGCAGATCGACGCCATGAAGCATGTCATCGATGATCTCAAGCGAAAGAGCGAGCAGGGCTCGCAGGAGATGCAGGGCGAGGTCCTGGAGGTTGATATTCAGGAGGCCCTGGAGCGTCAATTTCCGCAGGATGCGATCCGTCCCGTACCTAAAGGCATGACCGGCGCCGACCTCATTCACGAGGTGCGCGACGGCGGTTTCAATCCTTGCGGAGCGTTAGTCTGGGAAGTGAAAAATACTAAGCATTGGCAGGCGGGTTGGCTCGACAAGCTCAAGGCCGATCAGCGCGAGGCGGGCGCTGCGCTTGCCGTCCTGGTAAGTGTCGCCCTGCCCGACGGTGTACGCGGCTTCGCCCGTATGGATGGTGTCTGGGTATGCGATCTCACCCATTACCCGGCGCTGGCTGTGGCCCTGCGTGATCAACTCCAGCAGGTCGCCTTCGCCCGCGCCGCTTCGCAGGGCAAGAACGAGAAGATGGAGATGCTCTACGCGTACCTTGCCGGCGATGAATTTCGTCACCGCGTCGAGGCCATTGTCGAGGCCTTCACCGCCATGCGCGGGCAACTCGACCGGGAACGGCGCGCCATGATGAAACACTGGGCCGAGCGCGAGAAGCAGATCGAGCGCGTTATAGCCAGTACGACCGGCATGTACGGTGCGCTAGCGGGCATCATAGGCCAAGGCCTGCCAGTGATTCCGGCGTTGGAGATGGATGGCGCGGGGCTACTGGAAGGGGAGGAATGATGCGGGCCGCAATCCTGGATACGGGGTTCGCCCCTTCCGGCCGTATTCCGGCACCCGTCGAGCGTCGATGGGAGGGTATTCTGGACGATGGCAAGTGCCATCGTCGCCTCGCTCAGTTTAGGAAAGCGTTCGAGTATTACCGTAGACAGCACCCGCAGTTTGCGCAACACGTCGATCCAGGCCGCCAAATCAACTCGGGTACTGGCCCTGCACACGCCGGACCGCGCGAACATCGTAACCTGGTGTGTCAGGCCCTGACCGACGAGTTACAGAACATCCTGCCGCTTGGCGCGGGTGACGAAATCGCGCGGCACGAGGTTCACGGCCTCGCGCTTGATCTTACCTTGGCAAGACGCATGGCCCGTTGGATCAAGCGGCTATTGAGCACGACACTGGGCCGCACATACACCTCAGAAGGCATAGCGCAGTTCCTCGTGCCCCTGATAGTCATCAGTCGATCCCATGCCCATGTGCGGTGCTCCGCGTGGCCAGTGGAATCCGGCAAATTTGCGACGCCACGCGCACGTCGTCGGTGCAGGATAACATCAATGCCACTGCGGTTACGGAGGGGAGAGATGAGACTAGACCAGCTTCGAGCAGGAGGCGATGTATGACCGCAACTCTGGTTGCAAGCAGTCGCGTGGCGCTGGCCTCCCTTATACATGATCTTGGAAAATTTGCCGAGCGGGCGCGCATCGAGGTTGATAAGGGGCGGCTTGAGATGTGGAAGCAGCTCGACTGCCCGCATTGGGACGGACGCCCAACCCACATCCACGCGGCCTACACAACGGCAGGTTTTATGGCCATCGAGACATTGTTGCCGCCCCGTGAGTTCCTGATGGCGGAACCCTTCGCTCGGCCAGAGGGGAGGGATGCCGATGATTCGCTCATAAATACGGCCGCTCGACATCACAGGCCGGATACCTTCCTGCAATGGATCATTGCCACCGCGGATCGGCTGGCTTCGGGCTTCGAGCGCGAGGCCTTCGACGCCTACAATGCCGCGCCGGATGACGAGCAAAAGAGGCTTAACCACTACACCACGCGGCAATGGACCTTGCTAGAGGGCATCGGGCAGGACAGTCACGCGCAGACACCACCGGCGTGGCGTTATCCACTCAAGGCCTTTGCCCCGGAGGCGATTTTCCCAGAGCGAGCCGGTTCGTGCGAGCATGGCGATAAGACTCGCGCCCAGGAAGAATATCGTGCGCTGTGGGAGGCCTTCAAGAAGGGGTTGGAGGCAATACCCGCCAGCCACCGTGCCAGCCTGCCGCTATGGCTGGATCACTTCGAGAGTCTCTGGCTTACCTATACTCACGCCATCCCTTCGGCGACCGCCGGCATCGGGGGCGCGGTGCGCCCGGATGTGTCGCTCTACGATCACTCCAAGGCGGCTGCCGCTTTGGCCGTGGCGTTGTGGCGCTACCATGTTGATCGCGGGGATGACCCGGGAGAAATACGGGATATGCTGCGTCTTCAATGGGACTGGGAGCGGGCCGCGAGTTCCGAGGCGGCCGCGGTCTGGGATGAGCCGAAGTTTCTGCTCATCCAGGGTGATTTCTTTGGTGTCCAGAACTTCATCTTCGCGGAAGGCAGTCTCACCCAGAAGAGTGCCGCGAAGCTCCTTCGAGGGCGCTCCTTTTACGTCTCACTGCTTACTGAACTGGCGGCCCTCAGGGTACTGGAAGCCTTGGCGTTGCCTGCTACGAGCCAAATAGTCAACGCCGCCGGAAAATTCCTGATCGTGGCCCCCAATACGCCTAATGCAGCCGCCGCCCTGAGAGCCCTGCAGGCCGAGCTCGATGGTTGGTTTCTCGAGCACACGTGGGGCGAATGTGGTCTCGGCCTCGCCTGGCTGCCTGTTGCTGGGCGAGACTTCCGCCAGTCCGGTGGCGGGCAGCCACCATTCCAAGTCGTCATGAAACGGCTTTTCGCGCAACTCGAAAACGTTAAGCGTCATCGTTTCGATCTGTGTGGAGAAGCGGCCCCTTCACCTGTGTTTCACGGTTTCCTTGACCACTTTACGCACGGCGAATGCCGGATCGATGGACGCTCCCCTGCTACTATGGAAAAAGACGGCGTCTGGATGAGCGACATGGCAGCGGATCAGATCGACATTGGCCGCTATCTCGCGACAAATAACCGTGTTTTGATAAGCCGTACCAGTCTGGGTCAGGACACGCTAGGTGTGCCCATCTTTGGTTATCGCATAAATTTCACCAAGCATGAAGCGGAGACGGGCCGGTTCGGAGCTGAAGCGGCATCCGACAATCTTGTGCGCGCCTGGGACTTCTCCCTACCGGAGTCGGGGACGCGGGCCCTGTGGAACGGCTACGCTCGGCGCCACATCAATGCCTATGTGGCCCATTTCGGTGAGATGGATGGCCAAGACGATGACCGTTATGCGGGTATCGAGGAATCCGGTAGGGTGGAATGGCGTCGTGACGAGATCAAGTCCCTCAATCACTTGGCGCGTGACGATTGGCGACGGAATACAGGCGATGGCACCGTGGGTGAGTGCGGGAGATGGGTCGGCGCGGAGGCCCTTATGACCTTGAAGGGTGATGTGGACAATTTGGGTCTGGTTTTCGAGCAGGGACTCAATCATCCCACCTTTGCCCGGATGGCGGCGCTTTCCCGGCAGGTGAACGCGTTTTTCGCTGTGTATCTGCCGTGGTTGTGCAAGCAGAAATACCCGAACACCTACACCGTTTTTGCAGGCGGTGACGACTTCTTTCTCATTGGGCCGTGGAATTCCACGATCCGCCTGGCGCAGCGCATGAAGGACGACTTTTGTCGCTACGTGGCGGAAAACCCGGAGATCCACTTCTCTGCCGGGCTGTCGATGACAAAGCCCGGCCTGCCTATTCGGCAACTCGCGACACTGGCGGAGGACGCACTGGTGGACGCCAAGTCATATAACCCAGATAGAAAAGCACGAGCGCCCAAGAACGCTGTAACATGCTTTGGCGAAACCGTCTCCTGGGCCGATCTGGATCGATTGATGGAGCGGGAGGCGGCACTCCGTTCGGCGGCACAGGACTACGGGTTGTCCACGGCTTATGTCTACGGTCTGCTGCAGCTCACTGAAATGGCTGGCGCGGTCAAGGAAAGGCCGGAAAACGCCATATGGCACGCCTATTTTGCCTATCGCACCCGGCGCTTAGCGGAGACTCGGCATCGCCATATTGAGGACGGGGGTGAGCGGGAGGCGGCGCGTGTCCAACTGCAGGCGAGGCTCGCCCAGCAGATCGCCCATGAAGGCATAGAGCGGCACGGGCATGCCTATCGTATTGCCTTATTCACCTATCTGTATCAGCAACGAGACTGAGGAGACACGAAATGCCAGCGCCTCAC
>JAKBUS010000011.1 GCA_021841585.1 Pseudomonadota bacterium
TCCTTCCAGGTGCCGGAGACGCCCTTCACGCGCGCCTGCCCGCCAAGCTTCCCCTCGATGCCCACCTCCTTGGCGACGCGCGTGACCTCGGCCGCGAACGAGCGCAGCTGGTCGACCATGGTATTGATGGTGCTCTTCAACTCGAGGATCTCGCCGCGCGCATCGACCGTGATCTTCTGCGAGAGGTCGCCCTTTGCGACCGCGGTGGTCACGAGCGCGATGTTGCGCACCTGCGAGGTGAGATTGCCGGCCAACTGATTGACGTTTTCGGTGAGGTCCTTCCAGGTGCCGGAGACGCCCTTCACGCGCGCCTGCCCGCCAAGCTTCCCCTCGATGCCCACCTCCTTGGCGACGCGCGTGACCTCGGCCGCGAACGAGCGCAGCTGGTCGACCATGGTATTGACCGCCCGGCCGACATGTATCAGGTCGCCCTTCACCGGCCGACCGGCGACATCGAAAGGCACGGATTGCGACAGATCGCCATCGGCAACCGCGCGGATCACGCGCGAGATCTCGAGTATGGTATGCACCAGGTCGTCGACGGCGCTGTTTTGGGCCTCGATCATGGTCGCCCATGCGCCCTGCATGCCTTTGAGAGAGGCGCGCTCGGCGATCCGGCCCCGGCGTCCCACGAGATTCGCCACCCGCCCAAATTCCCGGGTCAATCGCTGGTTATGGCGGGCCAAGGAGTTGAAGATCCGGGCAATTTGCTGGGCGCGGCGGCCCTCCCGTAATCGCAACCGCACGCTAAAATCGCCATCATGCAGCCGCTTAAGACCGACGAGCAGGCGCTGAAGATCATCATCCTCGCCCTCGGCCTTCGGTGTCCGCGACCGGTCACGCCCCGAACCCTGCGGCAGCACGCGCCCGCTCTTGCTTTTCAATCGTGTGGCCACGAAACTCCTCCTCAACGATCAGCGTTCGATTCATCGAGAGCGAGCGGTTGCCAGGGATACGGGGCAGCGGCCGCCGCGACCAGGCGCGGCAACGTCCCGGGCCCATGACGCCCGTTGCTCGTTGCTTCGACAGCGGCCCGGCCTGTATGAAGGAGGTTTTGGATGGTCCGGTGCCGCCTCCGCCCCGCGCGTATTGTACTGAACGGCATCACCTCCCGCAAAGTGCGACGCCATCATCGGCCTTGCCCTGTCGTTCGGCCCGCTTTTCGTCTTGTAGGCGATGGCAAGATACTGAATACTATCGACGGTGCCGGCCCTACCAAGCGGCGTCCGCGGGCCCGCCTAAGGGACTCGCGGGCCATAATAGGCGGCGGTTCGGGAAATACCCCGGCCGGACCGCCGGCACCGGCCCTGCGACCGGACCCGTCCGGTCCCCCTGAGAACAATCATCGGAGAGTGGACGCGAAATGAGCAAAATCGAAGTCGGCGGACGTATCCCCGATCTCGTGGTGCAAGCGACGGATGATCAAGGCTTTCGACTGTCGGAGCTGCGCGGCCGCAACGTGGTCTTGTATTTCTACCCGAAAGACAACACCCCCGGCTGCACGACCGAGGGACAGGATTTTCGTGATCACTACGAGGAGTTCGAAAAACTGAACACCGTCGTCCTGGGCGTGTCACGCGACGACCTCAAGTCTCACGAGTCCTTCAAGAGCAAACAGTGCTTTCCGTTCGACCTCATTGCCGACACCGACGAAGAGCTTTGCCAAGCATTCGACGTCATCAAGGAAAAGAACCTCTATGGGAAAAAATCCATGGGGATAGAACGAAGCACTTTCCTTATAGATGAGCAAGGGGTCTTGCGCCGGGAATACCGCAAGGTCAAGGTCGACGGCCATGTGCTCGCGGTATTGCGGGATCTGCGCGAGATCGTTGCACGGTAATGACCGGGCATCGCAAGATCTTCGTGCTCGACGCGAGCGTCCTGATGCACGATCCGGCGGCGTTGTACCGGTTCGAGGAACATGACGTCTATGTCCCGGTCGCGGTGCTCGAGGAGCTAGACGTCCACAAGCAGGGCGGCTCCGAGATCGCCCGCAATGCCCGCCAGGCCAGCCGCTTTCTCGATGAGATCCTGGTGGCGGGACCCGCTGACCTGGCCGCCGGCGCGCCGTTGCCGCATGCCGATGGCGCCGTTGGCGGACGACTTTTCATTCCCCTTGAGGTGGCGCCTCGCGAGCGCGTGAAGGGGCAGCCGGCATCCGGGGTCGGGGGCGCATTGCTGGCCATCACGCGCGAGCTTGCCCGCGAACACCCGGGCCGCGAGGCGGTGCTTGTCAGCAAGGATATCAACGTGCGCATCAAGGCGCGCGCCCTGGGCCTTAGGGCCGAGGACTATACGAGCGAGCAGGTGCTGGACGATGCCGACCTTTTGTACAGCGGGATCGGGGCACTGCATCTCACGCCCGCGGACACAGTCTTGTCGCTTGCGGCCGGGGAATCCCGGCGCCCGGCCTTCGAGGTCCGCGGTAACGCCCCCGCGAGCTGGTTTGTGGGCCAGTTCCTGCCCGGGGGCGAGGCCTCGCTGCCCGACACCATCGTCCGCGAGATCGGCGCGGGGCGTGCGCGCCTCGAGGCCGTGCTCGATTACACGAAAGAGGAGCGCACGGTCTGGGGGGTGCGGGCGCGCAACCGCGAGCAGAACTTCGCGCTGAACCTGCTGATGGATCCGGACATCGACTTTGTGACGCTGCTAGGCCACGCCGGCACCGGCAAGACCCTGCTTACGCTCGCCGCGGGTCTTGAACAGACGATAGAGCAGCAGCGTTACAGCGAGATCATCATGACCCGCGTCACCATCCCGGTGGGCGAGGATATCGGCTTTCTGCCCGGGACCGAAGAGGAAAAGATGAGCCCCTGGATGGGGGCCCTGGAGGACAACCTCGACATCCTGAACCAGGGAGAGACCCGCGGCCATGGCCGGTCGCAATGGGCGCGCGCGGCGGCCGGCGATCTGATTCGCGCGCGTATCCGCGTCAAAAGCCTCAACTTCATGCGCGGCCGGACATTCCTGCGCAAGTTTATCATCATCGACGAGGCGCAGAATCTGAGTGCCCGGCAAATGAAGACGCTCATCACCCGCGCGGGGCCCGGCAGCAAGGTCGTGTGCCTCGGGAACATCGCGCAGATCGACAGCCCCTACCTGACCGAGACGACCTCCGGCCTCACCTATGTGGTGGATCGCTTCAAGGGCTGGGCGCACGGAGGGCATATCACGCTCGAGCGAGGCGAGCGTTCACGTCTCGCCGACCACGCCACCGCCGCCCTATAGGGCGCGGACCACCCTCCCCCGCGCGGATCACCCTGGCCCCAGGTAGCGCAGCCACAGCGCGAGCGCCGTCAATGTCGTCAACAGCACCGCCGGCGTCATGATGAACCCGGCGCGCATGTAGGTCCGCCACGAAATGGTCTCCCCCTTGCGCGCCAGCACGTGCAGCCAGAGCAGCGTGGCAAGACTCCCGATCGGCGTGAACTTCGGCCCAATGTCGCAGCCGATGACGTTGGCGTAGATCATCGCCTCACGCGTGGCCGCCGGAATGGCCACGGCATCGTGGATGGCAAGGGAACCCACGAGCACGGTCGGCATATTATTCATGACCGCCGACAGGAGCGCGGTCATGAACCCCGTGCCTATGGTGGCCGTCATGAGCCCGTGGGCGGCAAGCCATTGAAACAGCCGCGCGAGCCATATCGTAAGCCCGGCATTGCGCAGACCAAAGACGACGAGGTACATGCCGAGACTGAATACGACGATCTGCCACGGGGCCTCGCGCAGCACGCGCCCGACCGGCACCACGGCCCCCTTCCCCGCCCGCCAAACGCGCGCCGCGACCAGCAGAAGGATCGTTGCCGCAAGTCCGGTAAGCAGCGATACCGGGACATGCAGGCGTCCGGCCAGGAAATAGCTGGCGAGCAGCACGGCGAGTACCGGCCACGACAGACGAAAGAGCAACGGGTCCTTGATCGCCGCCACCGGATCCTCGAGTCGCCCCAGGTCGTAGTCCTGCGGGATATCGCGCCGAAAGTAGATCCAGAGCATGACGAACGTCGCAAGGCCGGCGACCACGTCCACCGGCACCATGACCATGGCATAGCGCCGAAACGGGATGGCGAAGAAGTCGGCCGAGACGATATTGACGAGATTGGAGATCACAAACGGCAGTGAGGTGGTGTCGGCAATGAACCCCGTGCCCATGACAAAGGCGAGCGCCGCCACCGGCGAAAAGCCGAGCGCCACGAGCATGGCCAGCACGATGGGCGTCAATATGAGCGCCGCGCCATCATTGGCAAAGAACGCGGCGACCAAGGCCCCCAGGAGAATGATGAGAGGGAAGAGCCGCCGGCCGCGCCCACCCCCGGCGCGCGCCATGTGCAAGGCCGCCCAGTGGAAGAACCCGGCCTCGTCTAGCACGAGCGAGATGATGATAAGCCCCACGAAGGTCAAGGTGGCATTCCAGACGATGCCCCACACCGTGGGGATGTTCTGGACGTGCACGACACCGAGCGCCAAGGCCACGACCGCGCCTATGGTCGCGCCCCAACCGATGCCAAGCCCCTTGGGCTGCACGATCACCAAAAAGAGCGTGAACACAAAGACCGCCACCGCCAATACCATTCCCACCCCTCCCTATGCGGCCCAATCGCCCGCAATTGCCCTTCGATGTCCCGGCCGCGCGCCGCCCATCATCCCAAAGCCCCTTCGTGGTGTCGCGCATCCATGCCGGTCGCACGCAGGCAAAGGACCGCGCTGGAACACCATTTCCGGACAAAGACCGGGCGAATGGATGGGCGCGCGGCGCATTCGGATCGAGCCCACCAGTTCATCGGTCACCAGTGTCGCAGGACACCGGCCCGGACCGCCGCCGCGCCCCAAGGCGTCGCGCATCATCAACGTATGCATCGCCGCCCGGGGCCGCGCGCAGGGCGGCGATGACCGCTGCCACCCACGGCGCGAGGCCCGGGCGGCACCGGTAGTACGCCCATGTGCCATGCTTGCGCACGGCCACAAGTCCGGCGGCGCGCATCGCCGCAAGATGGCGCGAGACGACCGCCTGCGGCATGTCCACGGCGATGGTGAGATCGCATACGCAAAGCTCCCCGAAGGCCTCGAGCAACATAAGGAGGCGTCGCCGGATGGCGTGGCTCAATACCGGAAAGAGATCGTCCTCGGTCGTCACGCGCCCATTATATTCCATTTTCCATATATATGACAAAGAATATATAAATTGCCAAACGGGACCGCTTGCAACCCCGCCGGCGATGGCGGCGGCCGCCCCGCCACTAGCCTAAAGGCCCCGGGCCCCGGGCGATGGCGGCCCGGCCCGCGCACAAGCGATTCAGCCGCTGAGCGGCAACCCGGCACCGACCACACCCCGGGACACGGGGATGTCGTAGCGCTCGGGATACTCGACGGCCTCGAGATAGAGGCCGTGCGGGGGCGCGGTAATACCGCCCATGGCGCGCTCGCGGGTGGCGAGCACCTCGCCCGCCCAAGCCACTGGACGCTCGCCCGCGCCGATCGCCGCCAGCACGCCGGCAATGTTACGGACCATGTGGTGGAGAAAGGCATCGGCGTGTATCACCATGACGATGAGCGGCCCGTGGCACTCGATGACCAGCGAATGGACCGTGCGCACGGGGGTCTTGGCCTGGCACTGCGCGGCCCGAAACGCGGTGAAATCGTGGCGCCCGATGAGCGAGGCGGCGGCCGCCTGCATGCGCGCGGCATCGAGCCTGCGGTAGTCGAAACTGAGCTGATCGCGAAACAGCGCCGGGCGTGCCCGCCGGTTCAACCACACATAGCGGTAGCGGCGCGCGCGCGCCGAGAAGCGGGCGTGGAAATCGTCGGGCACCACGCGCGCCCACAACACCGCCACGTCATCGCCGAGGTGGGCATTGGTGCCGCGCACGAAGGCCTCGGGGCGGCGCTCGGCGTCGCTATCGAAGTGCACCACCTGGCCCAACGCATGCACCCCGGTATCGGTCCTGCCGGCGGCGATCACCCGTACAGGCGCGCACGCCACTTTGGCGAGCGCCTGTTCCAGGGCGTCCTGCACGGTCGCGACGCCGATCTGGCTCTGCCAGCCGCAAAACCGCGCGCCGTCGTACTCGACACCGAGCGCCCAGCGGGTCACGGCCCGGCGGACAGATCGATCAGACCGCGCACGGCCTCCGGCAAGGCCTTGCCGCGCGTCGCGCGCGCCCCCTGGAAGCGGCGCCGATCAGCGGGAGACAGGGTGAGCGTGCGGCGCGGACCGACCAGCACGAGCGGCTGCGCGGGGGCGCCCGAGGCCACGGCCACCACCTTTTCCCCCTGCGCGTCCAGAAGCTTCACGCCACGCCCCTTGGGCATCACCGGCAGATCGGCCTCGGCCAGCACCAAAAGGCGGCTCGCGGTGGCGCATGCCACCCAGCCACCCTTGACCACTAGCACGGGCCTCAGAAGCGACGCCCCCTCCTCGAGCCGCACGACCGCCTTGCCGGCCTTGGCGCGCGTCTGGAGATCGGCGAGAGGGACCTTGAAGCCGTACCCGCCATCGCCGACCATGAGCGCTTCGTCCGTGTCCTCGCCCATCAACACGCCCTGGAACGCCACCCCGGCACCCGGCTCCAGGGTCTTTGACAGCGGCTCGCCAAAGCCCCGCGCCGACGGCAGCTTGTGGGCAAGCACCGCGTAGCTGCGTCCGGCGCTGTCGAGAAAGATCGCGGCTTGCGTGCCCCGGCCGCGCGCCGCCTGACGGAAGCCATCGCCGGTGCGGTACGACAGCGCCGCGCCATCGACCTCGTGGCCGCGCGCCTGGCGCACCCAGCCATTGGCCGAAAGCACCACGGTCACGGGCTCGGCGGCAAGATCACCGGGCGCAATCGGACGGGCCGCCGGCCTCTCGCGCAGCGGCGAGCGGCGTTCGTCGCCATAGTCCTTGGCGTCGCGCACGATCTCGTCTTTCACAAAGCGCCGCAATCGCGTCTGGGAACCGAGCAAGCGCTCCAGACCGGCGCGCTCATGGGCAAGCCGGTCATGCTCCTCCTTGAGCTTGATCTCCTCGAGGCGGGCGAGCTGGCGCAGGCGCATCTCCAGGACCGCGTCGGCCTGGCGCTCGCTTATGGAGAACCGCGCCATGAGCGCCTCACGGGGCTCGTCCTCGCTGCGAATGATACGTATGACCTCCTCGAGGTGGTCGAAGATCGTGAGCAGCCCCTCGAGAATGTGCAAGCGGTCGCTGATCTTGTCGAGACGGAAGGTAAGCCTCTTGCGGACCGTATCCACGCGAAACACGAGCCACTCTGAGAGCAGGTCGCGCAGACCATAGACACGCGGCCGCCCGTCCGACCCTATGAGATTCAGATTGACGCGATAACTCTTTTCAAGATCGGTGGTCGCAAACAGATGACCCATGAGCGCCTCGACATCCACGCGGCTTGTGCGTGGCACGATGACGAGCCGCGTCGGATTCTCGTGATCCGATTCATCGCGCAAATCCTCGACCATGGGCAACTTCTTGTTGCGCATCTGCTCGGCGATCTGTTCCAGTATCCGCGATCCCGACGCCTGGTGGGGCAGGGCGGTGACGACAATGGCGCCATCCTCCTGCTCCCAGGTGGCGCGCGCGCGCACGGATCCGCTGCCGCTCCGGTAGAAGGCGATGATGTCCTCGCGCGGCGTCACGATCTCGGCGCCGGTCGGATAATCGGGTCCCAGCACGTGTTCGCAAAGCGCCTCCACGGACGCCTTGGGATCATCCAGGAGCCGCACGCAGGCCGCGGCAATCTCGCGCGCATTGTGCGGCGGGATATCGGTGGCCATGCCAACGGCGATGCCGGCCGCGCCGTTTAGCAAGACATGCGGCAGGCGCGCGGGCAGGACGCGCGGCTCCTCCAGCGTCGCGTCGAAATTCGGCACCCAATCGACGGTGCCCTGCCCGAGCTCGGCTAACAGCACCTCGGCAAACCGCGACAGGCGCGCCTCCGTGTAGCGCATTGCCGCAAACGACTTGGGATCGTCCGGCGATCCCCAGTTGCCCTGGCCGTCCACGAGCGGATAGCGATAACTGAAGGGCTGGGCCATGAGCACCATGGCCTCGTAGCACGCGGTGTCGCCGTGGGGATGGAACTTGCCTAGGCAATCGCCGACGGTACGCGCCGACTTCTTGAACTTGGCGCCGGCGGCGAGCGCAAGCTCGGACATGGCGTAGACGATGCGCCGCTGCACGGGCTTCAAGCCATCGCCGATATGAGGCAGGGCGCGGTCCAGGATGACGTACATCGAGTAGTCGAGATAGGCCTTCTCGGTAAAGGCCGCAACCGGCATGCGCTCGCTCAAAAGTTCGCTCTGTTCCATTACGCCACCTCCGCCTTGTCGCCGCTCTGCTCAAGCCACCGCCTGCGATCGGCCGCGCGCTTCTTGCCAAGCAGCATGTCAAACGAGGCGTCGGTGCCATCGTCGTCTGCGAGCAGCAGGCGCACGAGCCGGCGGGTGTCGGGGTTCATGGTGGTCTCGCGCAACTGCACCGGGTTCATCTCGCCCAGCCCCTTAAACCGCTGCACGTTGGGCTTCACGCGCGTGCGGCCGGCCTCGATCTTGTCGAGGATCCCCTGCTTTTCGTTGTCGTCCAGGGCATAGTAGACGTCCTTGCCGGCGTCGATTCGGTAGAGCGGCGGCATGGCCACGTGCACCCGTCCGGCGGCGACCAGGGGACGAAAATGGCGCACAAAGAGCGCGCACAGCAAGGTGGCGATATGCGCGCCGTCGGAGTCGGCGTCGGCCAGGATGCATACCTTTCCGTAGCGCAGCCCCTCGAGGGAATCGACACCAGGATCGACACCCAGGGCGACGGCGATGTCATGGACCTCCTGCGAGGCGAGGATTTCTCCCGAATCCACCTCCCAGGTATTCAGGATCTTGCCACGCAGGGGCATGATCGCCTGGAATATGCGGTCGCGCGCCTGCTTCGCGGACCCACCCGCGGAATCCCCCTCGACTAGAAAGAGTTCGGTGCGCGCGAGATCCTGGCTCGTGCAATCCGCGAGCTTTCCCGGCAGCGCCGGCCCGTTGACCGCCTTTTTGCGCTCGACGCGCTTGGCTCGCCGCTCACGGGCCTGCGCGCACTCGATAACAATTCTCGCGATCTCTGTGCCCTCGGCGACATGCGCGTTCAGCCACAGCGCAAAGCTATCCTTCACTACCCCGGCCACGAACGAGGCCGCCTCGCGCGAGGTGAGCCGCTCCTTGATCTGGCCGGAAAACTGCGGCTCCTTTAGCTTCGCGGACAAAACGAACGCGATCTTCTCCCACACGTCCTCGCCGGCGAGCTTGAGGCCGCGCGGCAGGAGGCTGCGAAACTCGCAGAATTCGCGCAAGGCGTCGGTGAGCCCCACGCGAAAGCCATTCACATGAGTACCTTCCTGGGGGGTGGGGATCAAATTTACATAGCTTTCGCGGATCGGCGTCGGGCCCTCCTCGCCTTGCCACACCACCGCCCACTCCACCTGCTCACCGCCGCCGGCCGTCGCGCCGACAAAGGGCGCGGCGGGTATGGCCGGACGATCGTCGAGGGCCTCCATCAGATACTGGCTAAGCCCTTCCTCGTAATACCATTCGGCGTCATCGCCGGGATCCTGCTCCGAGCGAAACGTCACGCGCAGGCCCGGACACAACACCGCCTTGGCCTTCAGCAGGTGCTTTAGGCGCGTTGGCAGAAATTTAACGCTATCGAAATAACGGGCCTCCGGCCAGAAACGGATCGCGGTGCCGGTATCCTTGCGCGCAACCGATCCCGCCACCGTCAGCTCGCTGACCTTGTCGCCGTGCGCGAACGTCATGCGATAGAGCTGACCTGCCCGCTTGACCGAGACATCGAGGCGCTCCGACAGGGCGTTGACCACCGACACCCCGACGCCATGCAGACCCCCCGAATAGGTATAATTTTTCCCCGAGAACTTGCCGCCCGCGTGCAGGCGCGTGAGAATGACCTCCACGCCGCTCACCCCCTCTTCCGGGTGCACGTCGACCGGCATCCCGCGCCCGTCGTCCTCCACCGACAGCGAATCGTCCTTATGTAAGGTGACCACGAGCTTATGCGCATGCCCGCTGATGGCCTCGTCGACGGCGTTGTCGATGACCTCCTGGGCGAGGTGGTGGGGCCGATCCGTCTGCGTATACATGCCCGGACGACGCCGGACTGGCTCGAGGCCCGTCAGGACCTCGATGTCTGATGCATCGTAGCGCGCCATCAGGCGAGGTCCGCTAGCAGCGCCGCGCGCTGTGCCTCCATAAGGATGGTCTCGCCCTTATAAGCGGGGTGATCTATGCCGCAGGCGATCGCCGCCCCGCCGCGCGCGCCGACGACGAGCGCCGGCGCCAGATCGAAGCGCAGAAAATGCACCGCCGAGGTCTTGTCATCGTTCTCGCGCCCCATGTCCTCGTCGGCCACCGCATAGACCCGCGGGTGATCGCCGATTCGAACATAGACCCGCTCTGCCACACCCGACAACCGCGCAAGCGCCGCGCGCCGCTCGGCCACGTCCTCATACTCGAGCATGAAGGTCGCCTTCCAATTGGCACCGTCTGGGATGAGCGGATTATAGGCCTTCAGCTCCTCCTCAATGTCGCCGGCCTCGAAGATCTTCTCGATGCGCAGCATCTCCTGGATCTGATACTGGATCGTAAGACGGTCCTCGAAATACAAAGTGGCGTGCGCCCCTACGGCCACCTGCCGGTCGCGCTTGTGGGCCATGACGCGCGCCCGGAATGCCGACCGCTCCTCGGCGTACTTCTCAAGAGACATCAGGTCTTTGCGTGTCAATGTCTGCATAAAGCCCTCGTCCTCAGCCGATTCAGCCGTGCTCCTTGGCTACGATACTGCCGTCCTTGAAGAGATACTTGCGCAGTTCGCGGTCGAACACCGGGTCATGGCGCCGAATCCATTCGAGTGCCATGGCCGCGTGTTCCTTTTCCTCGTCGCGGTTGTGGGCAAGGACTTTTCGCAGCTCCTCATCCCGACAGGCGTCCACCCGCTGCTGGTACCAATCGACGGCCTCCAATTCCTCCATGAGCGAAATGATCGCCCTATGCATCTCGCGGGTCGCCTCGGTAAGCTCCGATGCCGTCTCGTGCAAATCCTCGTGTGCCATGCCTTTACCCTCCCCTAGCTCAGGTGGATGTTGGTCAATCAATCGATCCCGTAAGCGCGGCGCAAGAGCGCATAACGCGAGATCGGCGCGGTCCGCGCGTCCAGGCCCTGGGCCAGGTGATGGCCGGCTATCGGGCAATCGCTCATGAGATGGTCGGCATCGGCCGCGCGGATACGCGTCACCACCGGCCGCCCGATCTTGACCGCGTCCTCGTAGAACTCGGTCTTCACGCCATAGGTTCCGTCGTGCCCGGAACAGCGCTCTATCACCTCGATCGTGGTCCCCGGCACCATCAGGAGGAGATCACGGGTCTTCAGGCCGATGTTCTGCACGCGCTGATGACAGGGGACATGATAGGCGATCTTGCCGAGCGGGTTGCGAAAATCCGTTTTCATGCGTCCGGCCTTGTGGCGCAGGAGCAGGTACTCGAAGGGATCGAACATGGCCTTTTGGACCTTAGCCACGGCCTCATCCTCGGGAAAGAGGAGCGGCAGCTCCTGCTTGAACATGAGCACGCAGGACGGTACAGGAGAGACGATATCGTAGCCCTCGTCGACGAGCGCGGCAAGCCCTGGGATATTCGCCTCCTTCAGGGCGGCGACGCCATCGAGGTCGCCCACCTCGAGCTTGGGCATGCCGCAGCAACGCTCGGAGTCGTAGAGGCATACACCGATGCCGTTGTGCTCCAGCACGCGCGCGAGATCGGTGGCGAGCTCGGGTTCGTTATAGTTGCCATAGCATGTCGCGAATACGATCACCCGACCCTTGGTCTCGGGGGTCGGTTCGGGGGTCAGGGGCGCGGATTGCCAGCTCTTATGGAAGGTCCGGCTATGATAGGCCGGTAAATGCGCGCGTGCGTCCACGCCGAGCGCGGACTGTAAAAGGGCGCGCGCCGCGCCGTTGCGGTTGGCGGCATTGACCACCTGCGTGACGATCGGGATACCCGCGAGCCTCCCGACGGCATCGGTGCTGGTCAAGACGCGATCGCGCAGACGCGTCTTGCCGGCGCGGAATTTCGCGCTTTTGGCACGCAGCATAAGGTGCGGGAAATCCACGTTCCAGGGATGCGGCGGCACGTATGGGCATTTCGTCATGTAGCACATATCGCACAGATAGCACTGATCCACGACCTTCGCGTAATCCGCATGATCGACGCTCTTCACCTCCATATCCGCGGAGTTGTCTATGAGATCAAAGAGCGTGGGGAATGCCTGACAGAGGTTGAAGCATCGGCGACAACCGTGACAGATATCAAAAACTCGGGTCAGTTCGGCATCAAGGGCGGCGGGATCGGTAAAAAGCGGATCGCGCCAAGCGATGGGATGGCGCGTCGGCGCGTCGAGATTCCCCTCACGATTGACCAGGGCCTTGTCCTCTTCTTTTTCCATCTCCCCCTCCCCGGAAAGAAGACGGGCCGACAGTGCCGGCCCGCTTCGCACATGACGTATTTAAAGACCTACTTACCGAGGCCGTCGAGCGCCTTTTGGAACCGGTTGGCGTGCGAGCGCTCGGCCTTGGCGAGCGTCTCGAACCAGTCGGCGATCTCGTCAAATCCCTCGCTGCGCGCGGTCTTGGCCATGCCTGGGTACATGTCCGTGTACTCGTGGGTCTCGCCAGCAATGGCCGACTTCAGGTTGTCCGCGGTGCCGCCAATCGGCAGATCAGTGGCCGGATCGCCGACCGCCTCCATGTACTCGAGATGACCGTGGGCATGGCCGGTCTCCCCTTCCGCAGTGGAACGAAACACCGCCGAGACGTCATTGTAGCCCTCAACGTCGGCCTTGGCGGCGAAATAGAGATAACGCCGATTGGCCTGCGATTCGCCGGCGAACGCGGCCTTGAGATTATCGTGAGTTTTGGTACCTTTCAGATTCATCGTCTTGCTCCGTGTGGGTGTGGATTTAGAATTAGTCTAAATTATACCTTGTATCCGGTCAAGGGTTAGCTGTCCGATGAATAAGGACTGGCTAAGTACGCCAAGTTGGCTACTATGATAACCATCTCGACATGATATCGGGCAAGTGAATCTGTACCCATGGCGACAGTCAATCCAATGGCAAATGACGGCGTATTGTTGACAGGGCTTGCGGCGCGCCTCGTGCGCGACCACCTGTTGACGCAAGCCGAGGCCGAGCGCCTGAACGCCGAATCGCTGACCAACAAGGTCTCGTTCGTGACACGGCTGGTGGAGAGCAAGAAGCTCGATGCCCTGACCATCGCCAAAGTCGCCTCCGAGGAATTCGGTATTCCTTTACTCGACATCAGCGCCTTTGACAACGAGACCTTCCCGATCAAGCTTGTCGACGCCAAGCTCATAAGGCGCCACCGCGCGCTGCCGATCTTCAAGCGCGGGAATCGCCTGTTCGTGGCCGTGGCCGACCCCACCAACCTGACAGCGCTAGACGAGATCAAGTTCAATACCGGGCTGCTCCCGGAGCCTTTGCTGGTCGAGGAAGGCAAGCTTGGGCAGCTCATAGACCGCAGCCTCAGCAACACCGACGACTCGCTGGCCAACATGGCGGCGAGCGAGTCCTTGGAAAACATCAATCCCGTCGGGGAGACGACCGAGCCCACCGACGCGGCCGCCGAAGACGACGCCAGCGACAAGCCGATCGTCCGGTTCGTCAACAAGATCCTGCTCGACGCCATCAACCGCGGGGCCTCGGACATCCACATAGAGCCCTACGAGCGGATCTACCGGGTGCGGTTTCGGACCGACGGTGTCTTGCAGGAGGTCGCCGCTCCGCCGATCGCGCTCGCCGCGCGCATCGCCGCGCGCGTCAAGATCCTGGCGCGGCTCGACATCTCCGAGCGCCGTATTCCGCAGGATGGGCGCATGAAGATCCGCGTATCGAAGGCGCGCGCGATCGATTTCCGGGTCAGTACCCTGCCGACGCTGTTCGGCGAAAAGGTTGTGATGCGCCTGCTCGATCCGGCATCGGCGTCGCTCGGCGTCGACAAGCTCGGCTTCGAACCCGATCAGAAGGCCATCTACCTGGAGGCGATCGAGCGACCCTACGGCATGGTGCTCGTCACCGGACCAACCGGAAGCGGCAAGACCGTCACCTTGTATACCGCGCTCAATATCCTGAACACCTCGGATCGCAACATCTCGACCGCCGAGGACCCCGTCGAAATCAACCTCGCCGGCATCAATCAGGTCAACATCAACGAGCGCGCCAAGCTGACCTTCGCGGCCGCGCTACGCGCCTTCCTTCGTCAGGACCCCGACATCATCATGGTCGGCGAGATCCGCGATCTCGAGACCGCCGAGATCGCCATCAAGGCCGCGCAGACCGGTCATATGGTGATCTCGACTTTGCATACCAATGATGCCCCCCAGACCCTCGGGCGGCTCGTGAACATGGGCGTACCCCCCTTCAACATCGCCTCGGCGGTCAATCTCATCATCGCCCAGCGCCTGGCGCGGCGACTGTGCGTGCACTGCCGCAAGCCCCTGGAGCTCCCGGAAGCCGCCCTGCGCCGGGCGGGCTTCCGCGCCGAGGACATCCCGGGCCTCAAGATCTTCGGCCCGCACGCAGAGGGCTGCGATCAATGCAACGGGGGTTACAAGGGCCGCGTCGGTATCTATCAGGTCATGCCGGTGAGCCCGGCGATCGGGCAGATCATCATGAACGGCGGCAATGCCAACGACATCGCCGCGCAGGCGCAAAAAGACGGGATTTCCGACCTACGCCAATCAGGCCTGAAAAAGGTGCGCGAAGGCATCACGAGCCTCGAGGAAGTGGAGCGCGTGACCAACGAATAGCGCGGCGCGGCCACCGGTAAGGGCTTACGGCATTGCCCGCGCCGGACACTCAGGACGCGCCCGCGCATGCGGGTACGCCAAGACCATGCGGGCCCACGATTCCATGAGACGACACAGAGCCCGGACCACCATACCATCATGAATTCCACCCCGTTCGTGTCCGACCCCGTCATCGGCTATCTGTTCGTGGCCATCTTCGGCGCAGTCATCGGAAGCTTTCTCAGTATGCTCGTCTATCGCCTGCCGATCATCCTGAAGCGCCAATGGGAACGCGACTGTCGCGAGGCGCTGGCTCAACCGACGACCGACACCGCCGAGACTTTCAATATCGCCTGGCCCGCCTCGCACTGCCCGCAGTGCCACGCGCCCCTCAAGATCCGTGACAATATTCCGCTTTTTGGATACCTGCTGCTGCGCGGCCGCTGCCGCCATTGTCAGGCGCCCATTCCACGCCAATACATCCTGATAGAGGCACTGACGACGCTTGCCGCCATCGTTTCGGTCGCGCATTTTGGGATGGGCGCGCGTGGCGGGTTCGCCTTTGTGCTCAGCGCCGCGCTGATCGCCTTAACCTTCATCGACAGGCGCGAGCAGATCCTGCCGGATACCATCACCCTGCCGCTCCTCTGGCTCGGGCTGCTCGTGAATCGCGCCGGACTTTATGCATCGCTTGGCTCGGCGGTCGTGGGCGCCGCGGCGGCCTATATGTTCCTCTGGCTGGTGTTTCACGTGTTCCGCCTGATCACCGGCAAGGAGGGCATGGGCCACGGGGACTTCAAGCTGTTTGCCCTCGGCGGGGCGTGGCTTGGCTGGCCATTACTGCCGTTCGTGCTGCTGTTTGCCTCTCTGACCGGCGCCCTCTACGGGGGCGCGCTCATCGTCACGGGGCGCCAGGCGCGCTCGGCCCCCATGCCCTTCGGTCCGTTCCTGTGCGCGGCGATCTGGCTTGCGCTCTTCTATGGCTGGCCGCTTACGACTTTGTATCTGCGCAGCGCCCATGGCTAGCTACCGCGTCGCGCTGACCGGCGGCGCGGGCGTCGGCAAGTCGGCCGCCGCCCAGGTCTTCGCTGAATGTGGCGCCACCGTTGTCGATGCCGATCAGATCGCCCACGAACTCCTGGAGCCGGGGCAGGCCGCCAACGCCGCCGTACGCGCGACCTTCGGCGACGATGTCGCCGACAGCGAGGGGCGCATCCTGCGTCCGCGGCTGCGCGAGCGCGTATTCTCCGATCCCTCCGCGCGCAAGACCCTGGAGACCATCCTGCACCCCCTGATCCAGAAACTCATGAGGGCCCGGTCCGAGGGCGCGCGGCCCTACGCCGTGCTCGTAATCCCGCTGCTTGCCGAGACCGGGCGTCCGCCCTGGATCGACCGCGTCCTCGTCATCGACGCCGAGCCTGCGGCGCAGCAACGCAGGCTGCGGGACCGGGGACTGGATCCGATCAGCATAGAGCGGCTGCTGGCCATCCAGGCATCGCCCGCCGCGCGGCGCGCGTGCGCGGACGATGTCCTCGAAAATACCGGATCGCTGCAGGCCTTGGCGGAGGGCGTGCGCGCCCTCCACGCGCGCTATGGGGCACTGGCGACGGCGTTTTAAACAGGATTCCGGATTCCGGATTCCGGGTTCCGGGTCCGCCGGACGATGGCCATCACGCCCCGCCTCCCACAAGCATGCGGCAAGCATGATCACCCGGTAGCACCTGCCATGGCCGCGCCATTCCTCGTCCATATCCCGGATCTTCCCCCGCGCGCGATGCATGCCGCTTGGGGCAGATCCACGATCGCCGCCGCCGGCGCGCCTATGTATGGAGGCCGCCTTTATTGCGCCAGGGCCCGCGACCTTGGCTCCGATATCCACATCGACCAATCCCTCAGGGTAGGACGCCCGTCCCCCGCTTCGGCCTATGAACAGCAACCGGTCGTGGGTCAATGAGCCTTTCCATGACGACGCGTACGGCCACTCGCCCTGCAGAAGCGCGCCCATGATCGTCACACCCGCGTTTTGCCGTTCCGCGCTCGCCACCTTGCCATTGGGGCGCGCTCACCTGGCCCGCCAAGACTCATAATACCTTCCTGGACGTGTACCGGCAGGCATCCGCCGGCGCACGATCATTGGCGATCGCCTTTTTCAATCGGGCTGATCGAGCAGCGCTCGAATACGCGCCGCGACCTTGGTGGCCTCGAGAAACACCATGCCGAGATTGACGGTTTGCCGCGCCGCCACCGCGAGAACACCGTCGTCACCGGCCTGAACGAGCAGCATCGTGCCATGTTCGCCCTCAATCATGACGCGCTTTAGTCGCCCGCGATATACCTCTTGCGCGGCCCGCTCGGCGAGCGCCAAAAGCGAGGCACACATGGCGGCGTAACGGTCGGTGTCGATATGCGGATCGAGCATCGACGCGAGCATGAGTCCATCACCGGATATGACGGCCGACGCCTCGATATCGGCGGACAAGGCATTTAGGCCCCGGAGTGCGGACCTCAGCCGGCTCGACTGATTTAAGGACGATTCCTGCACCGCTTGAGCAAACATGGCAGTCTCCTTAGTGATCGAATTGATGGAGGTGCGGTCCATACGTGGCAGCGTTTCACACGACCGACTCGATATCCGGAAGCGCCGTGCGCGCCTTCATGATCGCCATTCCCAGGTTTGCGGAACGACGGCACACGAAGACGACTACATGATCGGTATGCGTCTTGCCCCTCAGGAAGATATGCAGGAGGTTATCGCTCGTAATGATCATCTCCTGAAAGTAGTGATAGTTCCCGTCAGCCGGCAGTCCGCGGGCCTTTTTGAAGAGGTTTTCTATGGTCACGACGTTGGTCCCCTGAAACAGATCCGACGTGGCGGCTGAGAGCAGTTCCAAGACCTCCTGAGGATGTGAATCCACGGTGCGGATACCAAGCAGCATGCCTGTGCTCAAATCAACATAGCCCGCCGCCACGCACTCCGGGATCGACACAACGGCTCTTTGAAGGTGGCCTTCTAGATCGGACATATCGCTACCTTTCCTGTGGGGAATGATCGGGAATCGAATGCGAGCGGCAGGTGACCGATCGCGCGAAGTCCTCGAGGAACTGCGCCTGGGACTCCGACTGGATCCAACGCGCTTCGATGCGACGCGCGCCCTCCACGGCATCGAGGGCGCTGGCACCCTTCCATATGAGGTAAGCGGCAAGTACGGTCCCGGTTCTGCCAAGGCCGGCGTGGCAGTGCACCGCAATGACGTCGCCGCGGGCCAGGAGCTCATCGAGCGTCCGGCAGATCTCGCCGGCCTGATCCGTCGTGGGAGGCTCCCTGTCGGGTATCGGGAACCACAGTGCGCGCAGATCATGGGCACTCAATGCCGCAGTCTCGATCGGCGTCTCGGTCAGCGACACGAGCACCGTGACACCGACGCGACGCAAGGCGCGCAGGTCGTGGTCGATGTCGAGGAATACCCCGGGCTGAGGCATGCCGGCGAGCCGATTCTTATAGAGCCAGAGAAAGCCGCGCGGCCCGCGGGCGGTGCCGGTTGCGTCCCTGCCGGCCCTTGGTATCGTGGCCGGCAGAGGGGCCGCGAGATCCAGGTCGTCCGATGGCGTGCCCGGCGCCGGCACGGCACACGTCCCGGTTCGCACATAGGCCTGCCCGGCATCGGTGAGCGGCATGGCAAAAAAGGCATGCGTGGCACGGGCCTCCTGCACGACACCTCCGGCCAGTAACACCACTCGGTCGGCAAGGAAGCGGGCATGGCGCTGATTATGGAGGGCCACGAGTACCGCGCGCCGCCGCGCCTCCCCCTTTAGGAAGACCAATAAGCGCAACGCATCGTCCTCATCGAGGCCAGTAGTCGGTTCGTCGACAAAAAGGACCTGGGGGTCGCCGTTGAGTACCCGCGACACCGCCAGCATCCGCTGCAAGACAAGCGGCAGCCCGGCGGCTGGTTCCTGCAAGCGGCTTGTGAGTTCCGCGAGCCCCGAGCGCTGAAGGCGTTCCCGGGCCCACGCACACTGCTGTTGGCGGGTCATTTGCGCGCGCGATGCCAGGCCATGCACGAGATTGTCGAGCACGCTCGCCGTGATCATGCGCGCGCTCTGGGATACCAGGGCAGGCCTAGCCATGTCGCCCGTCGCAACGCCCGCGAGGCGCGCCTCACCCCAGACGCGCAGGGATGGGTTGGCATCGTTGAATCCCGCGAGCGTCCTGAGGAGCGTCGACTTGCCGGTCCCGGCGGGACCCAAAAGCGCGGTCGCGCCCGTTTTCGCCAATGCCATATCCACGAAACTCAAGACCACGCGCCCTCCAAACGCGACCCCGTAGCCACGTAAATCGAGGGCATGGTCATGTAAGTCGCGATGGCCGGACGCCGCGGTCATCGGCGCAGACTCGGATCGAGCATCGCGAGCAGGACCTTAAGGAGCGTGGCAATATCCTCGCGTGATCGCGCATCCGCCGTAAGAATCGGCATACGAAAGCCGTGCGCCGAGGCCCACATCTGATAGGCGGTGATGGAAGGCTTAGGCTGGATGTCTGTGCGCGTGACACCGACGGCCACCGCCGTCCCGGTAATCGCGTTATTGAAGGCATCCAGATAAAAACCCAGGTCCGCAAACGGATCGGGGCGCGCATTATCCATGAGCAGGACGACACCCAGGCTTCCCGTCGCGAGAATGTCCCACATGAAGCGAAACCGCTCCTGGCCGGGGGTCCCGTAGAGGTGCAGTTTGCGCCCCCCATCCAGCATGATGAGACCGTAGTCCATGGCAACCGTGGTGCGGCTCTTGCGCATCGCCACGGCATCGCTGGCGCGCGCCTCGGTAGCCACCACCGGTATGTCGCTGATGGCGCCTATGGCGGTGGTCTTCCCGGCACCGACCGGACCGGCAAACATGATCTTGTGTTCGACGTCCGCCATCTAGCGCCCCGCCAGCCGCTGTAGGATCAGGCTGAAAACATTGCGCTTGGCATGGGGACGCAACACCGGTGCCTCTGGTTCACGATTCAGAAGGCGCGTGAGACCCGCGCAGTGCGCCGCCGAATACAGCCGATAGATATCCGGCGCCGCGATGTCGAGCACGTGGCTTGCAAGAATAATGGAGGTGGGATGCCGGCTTAGGAGTGCCGCCAATCGGATAGCTTGGTCGGCCGCGGGCAGGCGCGTGACGTTCGGCCAGCGCACGAACTCCACGACATCGTAATGGTAACAGTCTTTGACGAGCCGACCTTGCGACGCATGGTAGGCGGCCTGCCATAAGAGCTCGGCGACATCGTGGCGACCCCCATCCCCGTCGTCGGCGGACACCACCTTGACACGGAAATACGAGGCCGGGAGCGTGCAAAACGTCGCCATATCGTCAATGTCGGCGGCAAAGGTCCCTTCGCCCCCGAACACCTTGAGCGTACCACCATCGTCGAGCGCGACCTCGACCGTCTGCCGGTTGGCGACGGCGCGTTGAATATGATGCAACACATGGTCCTCGGGATTGAAATGCGGCGTCTCGCGACGCACGCCGATATCCATGTCGGTCCTCTGTACCGGATTCATAGCCCCCTCGACATCCCTCGTGCCCTGCGGCGGTTACCGCTCCATGGTCACGACGGGCTCATCTATGGATAAACGCCACTGCAAGGAATATGCCGCCGGGTCCGGGCGCCATGGGCAACTCGCGTCATGCCCGTAAAATGGGGCGCGCGGGATACGCTTTCATTGAGGCCTCAGTCTGCCCCTGATCTTTGCCAGCCAAGCTTTGAGGTCGATGGTGTCGGCGCCACGCCTGGTCCCGCTCATGGCATGGTCGCTTCCACGGGACTTTGTGAATATCAACAATTTTCCTCAGGCCCTGGCTACTTTAAGACCGCTGAGGATTTGCCCATGAGTCCGCGCGCGACCGAGATACGCCATACCTTGGGCCTTTTTGGCGCACACATATTCTGCTTTGGTGCATCACCACAGGCCGCGCGTGATTGACGGGCATGCCGCGGGGCCCTGCCTAGGGTTTGCCGGCGGCTGGCGACTCGCCAGGATGACGCGGGTCTTGGTTTATTGGTCGACACCCATACGGGCCTTTGTCGGGTAACCGACAATCCGCAAATGACGTGCGACAGCGAGAGGCCCGAAGTGCGGCGGCTATCGGCGGGTCGCGCGCCCGTCGCACCGGTAGGGCGCCGCCGGCAATGCGTAGCGCTTCAACTTCTGATGGATCGCCCGGCGCGTAATCCCCATCTCACGCGCCATGGCGGTCACATTGCCATGATGACGCTCAAGCGCATCTTGGAGCATGCGGGTCTCGATGGTGCGCGTGGCCCTGCCTCGGACGGCATGCAACAGCCCGCCGGTAGCCGGCCCCGCGCGCGGCGCGTCGAGGGCTGTGCGGTCGCGCAATTCGACATCGTCGATGACGCGGCCGGGCGTGAACAAAAACGCGCGCTCCAGGACATTTTCCAGCTCGCGGACATTGCCGGGCCAGGCATGGCCCATCACCTGTCCCCAGGCGCGATCGCTCAGGGACTTGAGCGGGCCGTCGTGGCGCCGCGCCAAAGCCGCGAGCAAATAATGGACCAGACCGGCCACATCCTCTGGGCGCTCCCGCAGGGGCGGGATATAGACCGGCACCACGTTCAGCCGGTAGTAGAGGTCGCTGCGGAATTGGCCGGCGTCAACCAATGATTCGATCGACTTATTGGCGGCCGCCACCACCCGCACATCGACATGGTGCGTTTGGCCGCCGCCAACCCGCTCATACTCGCCCTCCTGCAAGACGCGCAGCAACTTGGCCTGCGAAAAGAGCGGGAGACTATCGATCTCATCTAGAAACAGCGTGCCTTGATCGGCGCGCTCGAAAAGACCACGGTGCAGGCTATGGGCGCCCGTGAATGCGCCCTTTTCGTGGCCGAAGAGCGTCGTTTCTATGAGGTTGTGCGGCACGGCGCCGCAGTTGACGGCCAGAAACGGCCGGGGACTGCGCGGGCTCAGCGTATGGACGGCGCGTGCTATGACCTCTTTGCCGACCCCGGTCTCCCCACTGATGAGGACGCTCGCGCGCGTCGGCGCAACCTGCTCCACGGCCCGCAGGATCTCGCGCATGGCGCGCGATTCGGCCACGATTGACGGGCGCGTATGCGCGTCTTGCTTGCGCCCGGCCGGACACAGGGCATGGGCCATCTTTTCGGCAACACGCGTACGGACGTCCGCCAAGGCTTGTCGGGAGACGATCGTCTCGCCCTCGCTTACATACTCATCGCCCATCTGCCCCTCGGCGATTTCGCGATCCGTGTAGATACACACCTCGCATCGATCATCGCGTAAGGCGATACGCCTTTTTAGCTCGACCTTTGCATAGCCGAAGTTGCGCGCGGCAATGCCACCGAAGACCGACGCCGTGGTGCGACACAGCTCCGGGGCATCTTGCACGCGCGCGCCGAATGGGCAGCGCCGATTTTCAACATAAACGACACCAGGCCCGGCGACCACGGACCGGAACTCCCCGCCGATGGCGTTCTTGATATAGACGATGAGATCGGCATATTGTTCTCGATTCATGCGCTCCGGAAGCTGCATCTGATTCCTGGCGTAGAGCTCAAGGCAACTACTGGCCGTAAGCCCCAGATATTCGATGGCCTCGGCACGTACGGCCCCCGACGCCGACCCGGAGAGTTTTATGCTTTGCGTCACAAACATCTGCAGGAATGAAAGCGGACTCAAGTCCGCGAGCGGGTCCTTGGTGGGCATGGCAGGGGTCCTCGGCGGGCCCGTCCCCAGCGCGCCGGGGACGGGGCGATGCGTGCAGTATAAGGCGGCCAAACCGGGGCGGAAAGCAGACTAACCGTGCCGGCAGGATGTCCGGCACGCGGGGCAAGTCGCGCTACGGGATGACTCGAGCAGGCGTACCGCTTCCTCGCGGCCACGGGCGCCGTGGCCGTGGAAGGCGGGCGCCGCCGATATGACCCGGCGCAACGGGCCTTCGCAGCGGGGACAACAGGGTCGCGACGCGTTTATCGGATGCCGGATCGTGAAATGGTTAGCACATTGCGGACAGTGATAATCATAGCTCGGTGCCATGGCTGCTCCCGAAACGAAATGCGTGGAACGGAAAAGCGACAGGGACGCCGCCTGCGCGCCCCTGTCGGGCGCCTCTTAAGCCCAGCGCGGCGGTTGCCGGCCGCCGACCCCGAAGTCCGCGGTGGTCGCGTCGGTGCCCTCGCGCGCGGTCTTATCGCGGCGCGGGGCGCGCAGGCGCCGTGTCTCGACCTCCCAGATCCAGCCGCTGATAGTCACATCCTTCGGGATAAGCGGGTGCGCGCGGAAGGCCTCAATGGTCTTGAGGCAGGTCTCATCCACATCATCCATCATGCCGATCCATTTGGCGAATGCGCCTTTTGCCAGCGTGAGCTCCGGCAAGCTCGGGTCGAGCGTCAGCGAGTCGGGGTTCACGCCCCGCTCGCGCAGGGTCTTCTCGAGGTCGCGCGCGTTGGCTGAGAGCATCCCGCATTGGGTATGCTGAACGATCACGATCTCGCGCGTGCCGAAAAACTGGCAGGTGAGCATGGCCGAGCGGATGGCATCGTCGGTCACGATCCCGCCGGCATTACGAAAGCAATGCGCGTCACCGCCGCCTGCCGGGGTATCCACGCGGATGCCGAGCGCCTCGTCGACGGGCAGGCGCTCATCCATGCACGCCAACACCCACAGCCGGCGATTGTTGGGGCCGTCGGCGCCGTACCGGCGCCGCTTGGCCCAGGTGTCGTAGGCGGCAACGCGCGCCGTCAATTGTTCAGTCAATGTCGTCATGGACGATACTCCTTATGTAGGGGATGATAAGGGCGCGTCGTTTAGCCCGGCACCCCAGCGCCATTGGGGCAAGGAACGTGCCGAGCCGCGGTTCATGAAAATACAAGCGCTTGCCGCCCGCTTGTGGGAAGTTTTGCTACGCGGAGTTCCGCCCCGCCGCCGTCGACGGCCGGCATGGCGACGTATTTCGACTGGGAAGTCCCGGTTCACACTAAGAAGGAGATGATCGCGGTGCTCGGCGGTCATGGCGGTTGCGACAGACTGGCCGGTACAATCATGAGGCGAGGGGCCGGGCACGCGGCGCCGCGTGCCCGGCGAGGATATTTACCATGGAGCACTCAAGGGCGGGTGATGCGGGGCCTGGGGATTTGCGGGCGGGACCCCGCATTCGACTTCTCAACGACGACGAGCTTGAGATCATCCTGCCGTTCGTTCAGGCCCTCAACCCTGAGGTGGCGCCGGGGACACTGGCGGCGCGCCTAAAGGACATGCGCAAAAACGGCTATGGCTGTGCCGCGGCGTATGCCGGCGGGCGCTGCGTGGGGGTCGCCGGCTTGTGGTTTGGGACACGCTTCTGGTGCGGGCGCTATGTCGATATCGACAATGTCATCGTCGCAGAGTCATGGCGCGGACGAGGCATCGGACAGGCGCTCATCGGCTGGATCGAGGACTACGCCCGGCAGAAAGGCTGCGAGAAAGTGGTGCTCGATGCCTATACCACCAACGAGCGCGCCCACGCCTTCTACCTGCGGCTCGGGTACCGGATCGTCGGCCTCCATTTCGATAAGGATCTAAGGCCGGCCGGTGACCAGAAAGGGGCGGCGGATACATAGCCGGCGCGTCGACCACATTTGTCCTTGAGGACGCCGGGTACCAGCACCCGGAGGACGCGGTCAGTCTCCCTGGGCGACTGGCCGGCGCCGCTCCTTCACCGCGCCGCGGGCGTGCTTGTCAGCGAGACGGCGGCGGCGCACGGCGGCACTCGGACGGGTCGCGACTCGGCGCTTTGGGACCTCGAGGGCGCGGCGTATCCAATGGACCAGGCGCTCGCGGGCCTCGCGGCGGTTGCGCTCGCGGGTCCGGAAGGTGTGCGCGCGGATCACAAGGTATCCCTCCTGCGTGATCCGCGGGCGCGCCAGGCGCAATAGACGCGCGCGGACATCCGGCGGCAAGGCCGCGCTGCCCGCGATGTGAAAGCGCAACTGTACGGCGGTGGCGACCTTGTTCACATTCTGTCCGCCGGGCCCCGGCGAACACATGAATCGCTCCTCGATCTCATCCTCGGGAAGCGACATATTGGCGGTGATCATGATCATGGCCGCCACGATACGCGCGGCGGCCTAGCCCTTCAAGAATCGCGCCACGCGGTAGCGGGCCGTGGGTGCGCGGCCGCAGGCGGGGGCCTCGACCTGTGCCAGCGTGCCTTAGGATGCGCCTAGCCCGGCGTCTTTACCGAAGATCCCGCTGCGCACCGCCACACCCTGGGCGAGATGGGTCTCGGCCGTGGCCCGATCCGCGGTGGTCATGCCGCCCAGCGCATAGACCGGCAGCAGCACCCCGGCCGCCAGCTCGCAAAAGCGCGCCCAGCCAAGCGGTGTCGCGTCGGGATGGCTTGGGGTCGGCTTCACCGGCGAAAGCACCGCAAAATCGCAACCCATGGCCGCCGCGCGTTGCAATTCCTCGGCATCATGACAAGAGGCCCCGACGAGCGGTGCCGGTGGCCGGGCGTCGAGGCGCGCCAGGCGCGCGGCCGACAGGTGGACCCCGTCGGCACAGCCCATGAGCTCGCGCGGATCGCCATTGACTACGCAGCGCCCGCCGTAGGGGGCCAGAAGCGCGCACAGGTGCTGGGCATAGGCGCGCAGACGCGAGGCCGGCCACGGTTCACGCAGCTGCAGGAGGAGGGTGTCGCGAGCCGCGGCGCGCGCGAGCCGCTCCTCGAACAGGGCCTCACCGAGATGATCGACATCACTGACGAGATAGAAAGACGGCAGGCGCAGGCGCGCGAGGATCGGGCGATCGGCGGGCAAAAACGGCAGATCCGGCAGCATGTCCGGCGGGCACCAGCGAATCTCCTGACCCTCGCGCCCGCGCGCCACGCCCTCGTAGGCATCGACCCGCCAGAACGCAAGATCAATCCCCGGCGGCGCGGCCGCGCGATAATGCGGCAGAAAGGTGCAGGCCCCGACTGCGATATCGAGCTCCTCATGGAGCTCGCGCCTTAGGGCCTCGCTCTGCGACTCCCCCGGGGCAATCTTTCCGCCAGGAAATTCCCAGAGCCCCGCGCCCCTCTTGCCTTCGGGTCTACGGGCGACCAGCACCCGTCCGCCGCCATCCTGGATGATGGCAGCGACGACATGCTCAGGTCCGGTAGGACCCGTTGATACGCACATAGTCGTAGGAAAAGTCACAGGTGTGCACGACCGCGCGCCCGGCGCCCTGGCCGAGATCGACGCCGACCGTAATGTCCGGGGCCGCCAGGGCCTTTTGGCCAACCTCTTCACGATAATCCGGATCGACCGCGCCGTGACAAAACACCCGCACACCATTTAGGCTCACGGTCACGCGATTTGGGTCATCGAGGGCGATGGGCGCGCGCCCCACGGCCATGAGGATACGGCCCCAGTTGGGATCGCTCGCAAACAAGGCGGTCTTCACGAGCGGCGAGGTGGCGATGGTATCGGCCACGGCACGCGCCTCGTCGTCGGACTTGGCGCCGGAGATCTCCACGCGCACGAACTTGGTTGCGCCCTCGCCGTCGCGGACGATGGCCTGCGCAAGCTCGCCACAGACCTGCTCCAAGGCCGTGCAAAATTCACTAAAGGCCGGACCTTCGGCGGCCGTCAGGCGCACGCCCGAGCGGCCCGTGGCGAGCACCACCAAGGCATCGTTTGTCGAGGTGTCACC
The DNA here is from genome assembly GCA_021841585.1 of Pseudomonadota bacterium. Classification (GTDB taxonomy): domain Bacteria; phylum Pseudomonadota; class Gammaproteobacteria; order Acidiferrobacterales; family Acidiferrobacteraceae; genus Acidiferrobacter. The sequence continues at coordinate 26,538 of JAKBUS010000011.1, forward strand.
ATCCACGGAAATGGCATTGAAGGTGGTCTTCACGGCGCGCGAGAGCGCCGCCTGTAAAACGGGACGCGCCGCTTCGATGTCGGTCGCCACGAACGAAAGCATGGTCGCCATGTTGGGGTGGATCATGCCCGACCCCTTGGCGATACCGGTGATTCGCACCGACTTGCCCCCCATCGCGATCTCGCGCGTCGCGCCCTTGGGCACCGTATCGGTCGTCATGATGCCATGCGCCGCGTCCCCCCACCCGTCGGCGGAGGCCGCGCTCACGGCCGCCGGGATAGCGGCGATCACCGCAAAGGCCGGCAGGCGCTCGCCTATGACCCCGGTCGAGAACGGCAACACCTCGTCCGGGCGGCACCCGAGCGCCTGCGCAAGGGCCTGGCAGCAGGCGTGCGCATCAGCGAGACCCGGCTCACCGGTCGCGGCATTGGCATAGCCGGTATTGATAATGAGCGCGCGCGGCTCGGTCTGCCGCCAATGGGCCTTGGCAACGATCACCGGCGCGGCCGCGAAATGACTTTGGGTAAAGACCGCCGCGGCCGTGGTCCCAGGATCGCACTGGATGACCACGAGGTCACGCCGATCGGCCTTGCGGATCCCAGCGGCCACGGTACCGAGCCGCACACCGGCAACGATCCCAAGCGGCGGCATAGCCTTGACTCCCACGGCCATAATCACTCCTTAGACAAGACGCCCGTGACACTGTTTGTATTTCTTTCCCGAGCCACAGGGGCACGGGTCGTTGCGGCCTACCTTGGGCGCGCCGCGCACCACGGTCTGCACCATAAGATCCGAGTCCGCCTCAGCGGCGGCATCGAGGCTCGGGTGATCATAGAACGTGACCCCCTGCTGGCGGCGCTGCTCGTCGATCAAGTCGATATCGCTCTCGTCCTGGATCTCGACCTGGGCGATGGTGGTGATCACCTCGCGCTTGATGCGGTCGAGCATCTCCGAGAACAGCTCAAAGGCCTCGCGCTTGTACTCCTGCTGCGGACTCTTTTGCGCATAACCCCGCAGCTGTATGCCTTGGCGGAGATGGTCCATGGCCGCCAGGTGGTCCTTCCATTGCAGATCGAGGACCTGGAGCATGATGGCCTTCTCCAGATGCCGCATGGTTTCCTCGCCGATCTGTTCGGTCTTCTCCCGGTAACGGTCTTCGGCCTCTTTCTGGATGCGGGCCCGCAGACCGTCCTCATCGAGGCTCGTGTCATCCTTAAGCCATTGGTCGACGGGAAGACTCAGGCGCAGCTCGCGGTCGAGCGTGGCCTTCAGCCCATCGATATCCCATTGCTCCTCGAAGCTGCCTGGCGACACATGCTCGCTTATGAGGGCATCGACGACATCACGGTGGATGGCCGAGACGCTTGCGCTGACATCCTCGGCCGCAAGCAGCTTGTTGCGCTGCTCGTATATCACCTTGCGTTGATCGTTCGCGACGTCGTCATATTCAAGCAATTGCTTACGAATATCGAAGTTGTGCGCTTCCACCTTGCGTTGCGCATTCTCGATGGCCTTCGTCACCCATGGATGTTCGATAGCATCGCCCGCTTCCATGCCAAGCTTTTCCATAAGCCCGGCCACGCGATCCGAGCCAAAGATCCGCATGAGATTGTCTTCAAGCGAGAGATAAAAACGCGTCTCGCCCGGATCGCCCTGACGCCCGGAGCGGCCACGCAACTGATTGTCGATTCGCCGCGACTCGTGCCGTTCGGTCCCGATCACTTTGAGGCCGCCCGCGGCGATCACGCGATCATGCCGCGCCTGCCATTCGGCGCGGACCCCTTCGCGCGCCGCCTCGTCTGGATCGGCCCCCGGCGCCGTATCGGGGTTGCCTCCGAGCACGATATCGGTGCCGCGTCCGGCCATGTTCGTGGCGATCGTGACGGCGCCCTCGCGGCCTGCCTGCGCGATGATGTGCGCCTCGCGCTCATGATGCTTCGCGTTCAACACCTCATGAGGGATGTTCGCCTTCTTCAAGAGCGCCGATAGGCTCTCCGAACTTTCTATGGAGGCCGTACCGACCAGCACGGGTTGCCCCTTCTTGTGGGCCTCCCCCACATCGGCGACGATCGCCACATGCTTTTCAGCGGTGGTTCGATAGACTTGGTCGCCATGATCCTTGCGGATCGCCGCCCGGTGCGTCGGGATCACCGTCACCTCGAGGTTGTAGATCTCCTGGAATTCAAAGGCCTCTGTATCGGCCGTACCGGTCATGCCCGCCAATTTGTCGTAGAGCCGAAAATAATTCTGGAAAGTGATCGAGGCAAGCGTCTGGTTTTCGTTCTGGATCTCGACACGCTCCTTGGCCTCGACGGCCTGGTGAAGGCCATCGGACCAGCGCCGCCCCGGCATCATACGCCCGGTAAACTCATCGACGATCACGATCTGGCCGTCTGTCACGATATAATCAACTTCGCGGTGATAGATGGCGTGCGCGCGCAAGCCCGCATTCAAATGATGCAGAAGGCCCATGTTCCCAAGATCGTAGAGACTTTCACCCTCGGCAAGCAGGCCGGCCGCGGCCAGTAGGCGCTCGGCGGTCTCGTGCCCCTCCTCCGTCAGGTAGACCTGCTTGGCCTTCTCGTCGACCGTGTAGTCCCCAGGACCTCCCTCCACCTCCTGCCTTTTCAGCCGCGGGATGATGGCGTCGATCTTGACGTAGAGATCGGTATTCTCCTCGGTGGGGCCGGATATGATGAGCGGCGTGCGGGCCTCGTCTATGAGAATGGAGTCGACCTCGTCTACGACCGCGTAATGCAGGCGGCGCTGCACGCGCTCATCGGCGCTGAAGGCCATGTTGTCGCGCAGGTAATCGAAGCCGAACTCGTTGTTCGTCCCGTAGGTGATATCGGCATTGTAGGCGTCGCGGCGCGCCGGCCCTTCGAGCGTCGACACGATGGTCCCGACCGTAAGGCCCAGGAAACGGTAAAGACGCCCCATCCACTCGGCATCGCGGGAGGCGAGGTAATCGTTCACCGTCACCACGTGCACGCCTAAACCCGGCAGGGCATTCAGATAGGCGGCGAGCGTGGCCACCAGGGTCTTGCCTTCGCCGGTACGCATCTCGGCGATCTTGCCTTCGTGCAAGACCATCCCGCCGATCAGCTGGACGTCGAAGTGGCGCATGCCTAGAACCCGGCGCGAGCCTTCACGCACGACCGCAAAGGCCTCGGGGAGCAGCGCCCCCAAGGGCTCGCCATTTTCCAGCCGTTGCCGGAACGCCGCCGTCTGGCCGCGCAGCTCGTCATCCGACAAGGCCGCGTAACGCGACTCGAGGCCGTTGATCGCCGCCACCTTCTGGCGCATGCGCCGCACTATGCGATCATTGCGGCTACCGAAAAATTTACTCAGGACGTTGGCGGCCATAGCCCTCTGAACCGGTCGGAAAAACTCGCATTATGGCCGAAAAGGGGGTTTACTTGAACACTTTTCCGCTTAGTGCCGATCGGCGAGCCGCAGAAAACCGATGGGATTGATGGGTACGCCGTGGAGCATCACCTCAAAGTGCAGGTGCGGGCCCGTGGAATAGCCGGTATCCCCCACGCGCCCCAAGAGTTCGTGCTTGTGAACGACCTCCCCGACGTGCACATAGCGTGCGCTCAGGTGGGCATACATGGTGACCTCGCCATGACCATCGGCGACCTTCACGAGCCGCCCGAAGCCGCCGTCGCCACCGGCAAAGATCACGATCCCGGCGGCCATGGCGCGTACCGGGGTCCCTATGGGGGCGGCGATGTCGACACCGGGGTGGAAGCCGGGCCGGCCGGTGAAGGGATCCGGACGCGGGCCGAAGGGAGAGGAGATCCAGCCGCCACGTACCGGCCACCCCCCCGGGGTGGTGAGGGCCATGACCCGGCGCGCGGCCAACACCGATGCAAGCACCGTCATCTCCGCCGAGCGCCGCATGAAATCCGCCTTCAGATTCTGCGCCACGGCCTTGAGGCCGGCCACGGTCCAGTCCGCGCCGGCCATCGGCGCGGCCGGGGCCGTCGTGAATGCCGCGCGCATCGCCAGCGGCTGGCCGCGCAACGCGGCGAGCGTCCCGAGGCGCGCCGACAAGGCATCGAGGCGACTCGCGCGCGCGCGCAGCCGCCCTACCGTGGCCGAAAGCCGTGATAGATCGGCATGACTGATCTGGGCAAGCCGGCGGGCCTGGCCCAAAGCGGCCGTCGGGACGCCAGCCGCGGCAGACGCGCCAGGATCGTAGGCGGCGACCAGCCAGAACGCGAGCGCCCCAAGGGCCAGCGGCAGCACACCAAACAATGTCAAGGCGCCGACCACCATGGCGCGCAGGCTCACGCTGACGGGACGCGAACGGGCGTCGCCTTCCCGTAAAACGATGATGTTCATAGCGCCCGACGCCTGTGGACCGCGGGCGCAAGCCGCTGCGCCAAGGCATGGAGCTTTGTGATCAGGCGCGAGGAATCGGGCGAGGACACCGGCAGGGCGCGCATCGCTAAGGCGCCCGTATGGGCGCGTGCAAGCGAGATGCCGGTTGAGTGGACCAGCTGGCGCTCCAGGCGCGCGAGCTGCACGGCGTTGGCATTGAGCGCGCCAAGCTCGATGGCAATGACGTCGAGACCGGCGGTGGTATCGCGGGCCAGAGATGCCACCTCGGCGTGCGCCGCCGCAACCGGCGCGACGCCAGTCCCGCCGCCAAACGAGTCGGGGGCCACGGTCCGCAAAAGTCCGTAGACGCCAAACGCCAGCAACAGGGGAATCACGCCCACGCCCACGCCGATGGCAATCTGCCATTGGCGTGGGCTCAAACGCCACTGGCGATTCAAGCGGCTTCTATGACCCACGATCCGCAATGTCACGTTCGCCGGCTTGCGCTCTTTCACATCGTTATCCTTGAGGTCGTAACGCCGTCAACGGGGTCCGTTAAACCGCGGGCACCGTCCTGGCAAACGATATGGCCGGCCTATCGGTCTCCTCGAACGAGACGATCTCCCAGGCATCGCTGTCCGCCACCAACACACGCAGCAGGCGGTTATTCAGGGCATGCCCGGACTTACAGGCACTGAAAGCCCCTATCAACGGATGGCCCAGAAGATAAAGATCGCCTATCGCATCCAGGATCTTATGCTTGACGAATTCATCCTCGTAACGCAATCCGTCTTCGTTCAGGATGCGAAAATCGTCCATCACCACGGCATTGTCGAGGCCGCCCCCGCGGGCGAGGCCGTTTTGCCGCAGGGCCTCGAGCTGGCGCATGAAACCGAAGGTGCGCGCGCGGCTGATCTCCTTCACGAACGAGGTCGTGGAGAAGTCGATACAGGCTACCTGAGTGGAGTTGCGAAAGATGGGGTGGTCGAAATCAATCGTAAACGACACCTTGAATCCGTCCCACGGCTCGAACCGGACCCATTTGTCGCCATCCTGGATCTCGATGGTCTTGCGAAGCCGAATGAATCGCTTGTGGGCTGATTGTTCTTCGACACCGGCCGACTGGATCAGAAAAACGAAGGGGCCCGCGCTGCCGTCCATGATCGGGACCTCGGGCGCGGTCAGGTCGACATAGGCATTGTCGATTCCAAGACCGGCAAACGCCGACATCAGATGCTCGACCGTCGAGACACGCGCGCCATTATGCTCAAGCGTGGTCGAAAGCCGCGTATCGCTCACATTCTCGGGGCAGGCTCGTATTTCCACGACCTGCGGCATATCGACCCGGCGGAAGATGATACCGCTATCGACGGGGGCCGGGCGCAGGGTCAGGTAAACCTTCTCTCCGGTGTGTAGCCCGACGCCCGTGGCACGAATTACGTTCTTTAACGTACGTTGCTTTATCATGAGACTTCCGCGCTATGAAGCACACTAGCACCCTGCTGACGACGCCGGACGTCCCTGTACGGCCGCCGGGCCAAGTTCCGGCATTGTCTTAAACAATAAAGACAAAACGCCATTCTGTCCAGGTCGGTGACGGCCGGCGGCCGTGGCCGGCCTCTTTGTCCCGACAAACGGACCTAATCGGCCTGGCGGCGCAAGAACGCCGGGATGTCCAGATAATCGGCCGCCCGGGCATCAGGCTTCTCGCCGACCCGCCGATTACGGATCACGGTCGGGGTATCGAGATCATCATAGTTCGGGGCCGCGGCGGCCACCCCCGCCGGACCGCCTCCCTTGGCGACCTTGATGGCCACCGCCGCGGCGCGCTTGTGGCCACCGCCGAGACCGGTGGCGACGACCGTGACACGCATCTCGTCATCCATGCTCGGGTCGATGGCCGTCCCTATGACCACGGTGGCGTCCTCCGATGCGAACTCCTTGATCGTGTCGCCGACCTCGGCGAACTCACCGAGGGACATGCCGGCGCCGGCCGTGATGTTGACAAGCATACCGCGCGCGCCGGCAATATCCACATCCTCCAAAAGCGGGCTCGAGATCGCCGCGCGCGCCGCCTCGCGCGCCCGGTCCGACCCGCGCGCGACCGCAGACCCCATCATGGCCATGCCCATCTCGGACATGACCGTACGCACATCCGCGAAGTCGACATTGATGTGACCGGGGCGCGTTATGAGCTCCGCGATACCCTGCACCGCCCCCTGCAAGACCTGATTGGCCTTGCCGAAGGCATCGAGCAGCGTCATGTCCCGACCCACCACCGCAAGCAGCTTCTCGTTCGGGATCGTAATGATGGAATCCACGTATTCAGCCAGATCGCGGATCCCCTGCTCGGCGACGCTCATGCGCTTCTTGCCCTCGAAGGGAAAGGGCTTTGTGATCACCGCAACGGTGAGAATGCCCTGGTCCTTGGCCACCTGCGCGACGATGGGTGCCGCGCCGGTGCCGGTACCGCCACCCATCCCGGCGGTGATGAACACCATGTCGGCGCCCGCGAGGGCCTCGGCGATGCGCTCCCTATCCTCCATGGCGGCCTGCCGGCCGATGCCGGGATCCGCGCCGGCCCCCAGCCCCTTCGTCAGATTGGATCCGAGCTGCAAAACGACGTTGGCGGAAGACCTCTTGATGGCCTGGGCGTCGGTATTGGCGACAATGAACTCCACGCCATCGATATTGGAATTCATCATGTACTCGATGGCGTTACCGCCCCCACCACCCACCCCTATGACCTTGATTACGGCCTGCTGGCCGCTTGCCTCTACGATTTCAAACATGGCCCGCTCTCCTGTCCTGTATGTGATGTCCGCACTGACTTTCCATGATCAGAAATTTCCTTGAAACCAACTTTTCATGCGATTCAATATTTCCGTAAACCGTCCAGTAGCCTGGCGGCCGACAGGCGCCATGCTGGGGCCCGCGGTGTGTTTGTGTCCGTACAAGACGAGACCCACGCCGGTCGCGAAAATGGGGTTGTGGACGACTCCGCTCAAGCCCCCCACATACTGCGGCACCCCCAGGCGCACCGGCATGTGAAACACCTCTTCGGCCAACTCCACCATGCCTTCCATCTTCGCGCTCCCCCCGGTAAGCACAATGCCCGATCCTAGAAGATCCATGAACCCGCTCTTGCGCAAATCGTCTCCGATCAGTTCATAAAGTTCCGTTATGCGCGGCTCGACGACCTCCGCGAGCGTCTGCCGCGACAGCTTGCGTGGCGGCCGGTCGCCAACACCGGGAACCTCCACCACGCCATCCTCCACGCCCTGACCAGACGCACAGGCCCATTGTTTCTTGATATCCTCCGCGTATTGGGTCGGCGTGCGCAGCGCCACTGCGATATCGTTAGTCACTTGATCGCCGGCAATGGGAATCACGGAGGTATGACGGATCGCGCCCTGTGTGAACACCGATATGTCGGTCGTGCCGCCGCCGATGTCGACCAGGCATACGCCAAGTTCCTTCTCGTCTTCAGTCAGCACCGACAGGCTCGAGGCGAGCTGCTCCAAGATGATGTCGTCGACCTCGAGCCCGCAACGGCGCACGCACTTGACGATGTTCTGGGCGGCACTCACCGCGCCTGTCACGATGTGGACCTTGGCCTCCAGACGCACGCCGGACATGCCGATCGGCTCGCGAACACCCTCCTGGCGGTCGATGATGTACTCCTGCGGCAGGATATGGAGGATCTTCTGATCAGCGGGAATGGGCAGGGCGCGCGCCGCCTCGAGCACGCGATCCACATCACCTTGCCCGACCTCCTTGGTCTTGATGGCAACGATCCCGTGGGAGTTGACGGAATTGATGTGGCTCCCCGCGATCCCGGCATAGACCGAATGGATCTGGCAGCCGGCCATGAGTTCGGCCTCCTCGACGGCGCGCTGAATCGACTGCACGGTCGACTCGATATTGACGACCACGCCTTTCTTGAGGCCCCGCGATGGTTGATGGCCGACCCCTATGATTTCGACCATGCCGTCGCGCCCGATCTCGCCTACGATCGCAAGCACCTTGGAGGTGCCGATATCAAGCCCCACCACAAGCCGAGCGTCACCCTTTCTGGTCATTTCTTATCCCCCGAGCCCGTCTTCCAGCCTATGGCAAAGCCGTTCGTGTACCGCAAATCGACCTGTCGCATCGCGCTACGCCTAGCGGCGAGCTGGGGAAACACCGTCAAAAAGCGTGCAAGCCGCGCGTAGGCCTTGTGCCCCAGAACGAGCTGGGGGCCGCCGCGCAGCGCCACCCGCCAGGTGCCGCGCTCAGACAGATCCAAGGCCGTGATGACAAGCCCCGCGGGCTTTAAAAGCGCCTGGAGTCGTCCATAGTGAACCCACATCTCCCGCTCGCTGCCGGCCGGCCCCTGGAAGACCGGGAGCCCCGCCGGCGGCTCGTAGCCTCGCAGATGGGCATGCCCGCCACCGGCATCGACCCATCCGCCGCGCGCCCAGCGCGCGGCAAGGCGCATGCGTCCCACATAAATCACAAGGGCACGCGGGAAGCGCCGCTCGACGCGCACCGACCCGACCCACGGCACGCTCGCCACGGCGGCGCGCACGGTGCCAAGGGGCAGGGTATAAAAATTCCGGTACAGGAATGGCTGCACCGCCGCCACGATAAGGGGCTGCGGTATATGCCCGAGATGACCGATGACGCGCACCGAGCGCACCGGGAACCGGTTGGGGGCCAGCAGCGCGCGCGCCCCCATGGCCACTGCCACCGCCGCAACGATCGCAAGCGCGACGCGCGCGTGGCGGCGGTCGAGGCGCCGCGCCGGACCGGTTGCGCGCAAGCCGCGGCGGTCGGGAGCCAGCCGTGTCCTGATATCCGCCCCGATGCTCATGGCGCCTCCAGGGTTTCGGACAGGATCGCAAGCACCAGGTCCTCGAAGGACAGGCCTGCGGCGCGCGACGCCATCGGCACGAGGCTGTGGTCGGTCATGCCCGGGACGGTATTCAGCTCAAGCACGTACGGTGCGCCATCCGCGCCCGCCATGATATCGACGCGCCCCCAGCCGCGCGCGCCGAGCGCCTTGAAGGTCGCCCACGCCAGCGCCTGCATGGCTTGTTCGTCTTGCGCCGACAGACCAGACGGGCAGTGGTAGCGCGTGGTGTCGAGCAGGTACTTGGCGTCGTAATCGTAGAACGCCTGCGAGGTCTCGAGCCTTATGACCGGCAGGGCTCGGTTGCCGAGGATGGCGCAGGTATATTCGGGACCCGTGATGCACGCCTCGGCAAGGACCGGACCGTAGGCATGCGCCTTGCGAAAGGCCTGGGCGAGATCGGCCGGCGACAAGACCTTGCTGACCCCGATGCTCGAACCCTCGGAGACCGGCTTCAAGATGAGCGGAAAGCCGAGCGCCTCGACCGTGGCGAGATCCTGCTCGGAACGAAGCAGGCGAAAGTCGGGCGTGGGCAGGGACGCGGCGCGCAAGACCGCCTTGCTCAACATCTTGTCCATGGCCACTGCCGAGGCCGCCACCCCGCTACCCGTATAAGGCATGCCCATCACCTCGAGCAGGCCTTGTACACAACCGTCCTCGCCGAAACGGCCGTGGAGCGCGATGAAGGCGCGGTCGTAACCCTCGGCGAGGCGCGCCGCGAGGTCGCGTCCCACATCGATCCCGTGGGCATCGACGCCGCGCGATCGCAAGGCCGCCAGCACCGCCTGACCGCTTTTCAGGGACACGGCGCGCTCCGAGGACATGCCCCCATGCAGGACTGCGACCTTTCCATAACGACTCATGCCGCGTCTCCCACGATCTTGACCTCGGGACTCAATAGGATGCCGGTGCGCTGCTGGACAAGCGCCTGGACCCGGCCGATCAGGCATTCGATGTCGGCGGCGGACGCCGTACCCTCATTGATGATGAAATTGGCATGGCGTGGCGAAACCACCGCGCCCCCTTCACGCAAGCCCTTGAGGCCCGCGCTCTCGATCAGACGGCCGGCGTGGTCACCCGGCGGGTTACGAAAGACCGACCCGGCGTTGGCGGTCTGCATGGGCTGAGTGCGATTACGGATCGCCAGGTGCTCCCGGATACGCGCCATGCCGGCCTCGGTATCGCCGGCCGGTAAAACGAAGGAGGCGCTCACGAACCATTCCTCGCGGGATGATGCGGCGCGCCGATAGGCGATCTCGAAATCGGCGCGCGTGCGCGTGTCGACCCGGCCGTGCCGGTCGATGGTCTCGACGGCGGCGACATACTCCCAAATCTCGTGTCCGCCGGCACCGGCATTCATCGCCAAGGCCCCGCCCACCGTGCCGGGTATCCCCGCCAGAAACTCGAGGCCCGCGTAACCGGCCTGGGCGCAAAAACGCGCCAGTTTGGCGAGTGGCACGCCGGCCTCGGCGCGCACGGTCGCGCCCGCGAGCGTGAGATCGCCAAGGCCGCCCGCGGTGACGATGGCCGCCCCCCTGAATCCACCATCACGCACCAGGGTGTTGCTGCCAAGACCGAGCCAGAGCAGGGGGCGATCGCGATACGCGGACAGAAATGCCGCCAGCGCCGCGATCGTAGGCGGCACATAGAAGAGATCGGCCGGCCCGCCGACGCGCCAGGTGGTCCGCCCCGCGAGGCGTTCGCCGTAACGCACGGTGGTGTCGGCCTCGGGGATCAAGGCGCTCATTGTTCCCTCCTGAGCGCATCCGGAAGGGTCAAGGCCGCCTGACCGATGTTGCCGGCGCCAAGCGTCAACACGAGATCATGGGCGGCCACCACCGGCGCCAGTATGCGCGGCAAGTCGGCCAGGCTTTCGACAAATACCGGGTGGCGCCCACGGGCCCGCAGCGAGCGGCACAAGGCGCGGCCGTCGGCGCCGCTGATGGGGGCCTCGCCGGCCCCGTAGACCTCGGTCACGAACAGATTGTCGACATCCGCCAGGGCCGATGCGAAATCCTCAAGCAGGTCGTGCGTGCGCGTGTAACGGTGCGGCTGAAAAATCACCACGAGCCTGCGATCGGGCCAGCCCCCGCGCGCGGCGGCAAGCGTTGCCCTGATCTCGCGCGGATGGTGGGCATAGTCGTCGACAAACAAGACATCGCCGTCCGGGAGCTCCGAAAGGGCATTGATCTGAAAGCGCCGGCCTATGCCCGAGAAGGTCCTGAGACCCCGGGCGATATCTTCACGCTTGGCGCCCAGTTCATGGCCGGCGGCGATGGCGGCGAGCGCGTTCAAGACATTGTGGCGGCCCGGATGACGCAGCGATGCCGTAAGCCACGCCTCCTCGCCCTGGTAGGCGACCGTAAAATGCATGTTCTGTCCTTCCTGAACGATGGCATGAGCGCGCATCTCGGCATCCTCGCTCACGCCATAGGTAAGCACCGGCTTGTGGATGTCCGGCAACAGTTCACGAATCACCGGATCATCGACGCATACGATGGCAAGCCCATAGAAAGGCAGGTTGTGCAGGAACGCCAAAAACGCCCGCTTCAGACGCTGGAAATCCCCGCCGTAAGTGGCCATGTGGTCGGAATCGATATTCGTGACGATCGCGATCAAGGGCTGGAGATGCAGGAACGAGGCATCGCTTTCGTCGGCCTCCGCCACCAGGTAGCGGCCGCGCCCAAGCCGCGCGTGACTGCCTATGCTGTTCAAGCGGCCACCGATGACGAACGTGGGATCGAGCCCGGCCTGCCCGAGGACGCTCGCCACAAGGCTCGTGGTCGTGGTCTTGCCATGAGTGCCGGCAACCGCAACCCCTTGCTGTAGGCGCATGAGCTCGCCCAGCATCTCGGCGCGCGGGATCACCGGGATCTTGGCCGCGCGCGCGGCCAAGACCTCGGGGTTCTCGGGCGCGATCGCGGAAGACACGACCACCACGTCCTGCGCGCACACGAGGCCCTGATCGTGGCCGATATGGACCTTGATTCCGAGGCTTGCAAGCCGCCTAGTGGTGGCGCTCTCGGCGGCATCCGACCCCGACACCTCGAACTTGAGATTATGAAGAACCTCGGCGATACCGCACATGCCGGCCCCGCCTATGCCCACGAAATGAATGCGATGGACATTATGCATGAGCAACCTCCAGGCATGTGGCCACGATACGTTGAGTGGCGTCAGGCATGGCGCACACGCGACTGCGCTCGGCCATGCGCATGCCTACCTCCGGCGAACGCGCAAAGCCCTCGATGAGTTCCGCGACATGAGACGGGGAAAATTCCGCCTGCGGGACGCACAAGGCCGCCTCGCGATCCACGAGGAAACGGGCATTGGCGGTCTGGTGGTCATCGGTGGCGTACGGAAAAGGAACGAGCACGGCGGCGATTCCCACCGCGCACAATTCCGCGATCGTCATGGCGCCCGCGCGGCATACGACGACATCCGCCCACTCGTATTCGACGGCCATGTCATCGAGGAATGCCGTGACCCGCGCCTCGATCCCACGCGCCGCGTAGGCCTCCCTGGTGGCGCCAAGCTCGCGATCCCCGGTCTGATGATGGATGACGGGGCGCCACGCCGGATCGATCAATGCCACGGCCTGCGGCAAAACGCTGTTTAATATCGAAGCCCCCTGGCTCCCCCCCACCACGAGCACGCGCAAGGGCGGGACGCGGCCCTTGAGACGGGTCTCGGGATGCGCGACGTTCAGGATCTCCGGACGCACCGGATTGCCGGTGTGCACGGCCCCAGGCAGCGAGCGGAATGCCTCGGGAAAACCGCACAGTACGCGATCGGCGACGAGCGCGAGCCAGCGGTTGGTGAGGCCGGCCAGCGCGTTTTGCTCGTGCACGACAAGCGGGGTGCGCGTAAGCCAGGCGACAAGGCCACCGGGGCCGGCGACGAAACCGCCGAGCGCGAGCACTACATCCGGCCGCCGCTGCCGGAAGATGCGGTAGGTCTGCCAGAGCGCGATGGCCAGACGCCCTGGCAGAAACGCCAGATCGCGCAGCGACCCGCGCCGCAGCCCCTGAATCGTGATCCGGTCCACGCAGAAGCCGGCGGCCGGCACCACGCGCGCCTCAAGACCGCGCGCCGTGCCGATCCAGGCGACCGCCACCCCCTGGGCACGCAGGGCACGGGCCACGGCTAGCGCCGGGAAGACATGCCCCCCGGTGCCGCCGGCGGCAATCAGGACGGTCTTCATCGCGAGGCCCCCTGAGCCTTGCGCTCGCGATCGATGCGCAGCAAAAGTCCAAGCGCGGTGCAGCTCATCAAGGTGCTCGAACCGCCATAACTCAAAAGCGGCAATGCCAATCCCTTGGTCGGCAAAACCCCCATGTCGACCCCCATATTGATGATCGCCTCCAGGCCGATCAGGATGGCGACCCCTTGAGCGACATAACACGAGTAGAGATCGCCGTCCTGGCGCGCGGCCTCGGCGATCTGGAAGGCGCGCACTACGAGCACGGCAAAGAGCCCAATCACAAACAGCACGCCGACAAGCCCGAACTCCTCGGCAATGATCGCAAACAGAAAATCGGTATGCGAGGCTGGCAGATAATAAAGCTTCTGGATACTGAGGCCGAGGCCGCGGCCCAACCACCCGCCGCGTCCGAAGGCCATGAGCGACTGGACCAGCTGATAGCCATCGCCCTTGGCGCGCGCGAAGGGGTGCAGGAAACCTATCACGCGGTCCTCGCGATAGCGCGACGCCAGGATCAACAGCACGCCGGCACCCACGCCCGCAAGGACCACCGCCACGAAATGGCTCAGGCGGACACCTCCGACGAACAGCATGCCAAAGGCGACCGCCCACAGGATCACCTCGCTGCCCATGTCGGGCTCGAGCAGCAAAAGGACTCCAGTCACCATGAGCAGCGTGGCTACCGTCAGGATGCCATGGGTGAATTCACTCAGGCGATCCTGGCGGCGCACGAGATAGCCGGCGAGATAGAGGACCAGGAACAATTTCAGAAATTCCGAGGGCTGGATATTGATCACGCCCAAGGACAACCAGCGCGCCGAGCCATTGACGCGCACGCCCAGGTGCGGGATCAGCACCAGCACCAGGGCCACGAGCCCCCCCATCAAGAGGTAGGGGGACATCCGGCGCCATACCACGGTAGGGATCCGCACCACCACGGTGAGCGTGATGATGCTGATCGCGGTATTCACGGCATCGTGCCAGAGATAATAGGAGCTGTAGCCGACCTCATGCACCGCCACGAATGCCGATGCCGAGTACACCATAATAAGTCCAAACCCGAGCAATGTGAGCAGGGTGTACAAAAGCACGGAGTCCAGGGGTGGCGGGCGGCGCGTGACCGTGGTGTCCTTGACGTCAGCCATGGGCACCCCCCGGGCCGCCCAGGACGAGCCGCTCGACCGCGTCCACGAACACCTCGCCGCGATGAGCATAATTCCGGAACATGTCGAAGCTCGCGCACGCCGGGGACAGCAATACCTGGTCTCCGGCTTGCGCCTGCCCGCGCGCCATGAGTACCGCCTCGTCCATGTCGCGCGCATGGATGATCGGGCAACAACCGTGCAAGGCCTGTTCGATGCGCGCGGCATCGCGCCCGATCAACACAACCGCCCGCGCCTTGCCACGCACGGCCGCGGCGAGCGGCGCAAAATCCGCCCCCTTGCCATCACCGCCTACGATCAGCACTGTCGGACCGCTCAGACCGGCCATGGCCGCAGCGGTCGCGCCCACGTTCGTGCCCTTGGAATCATCTATCCAGTCGATGTCGTCACGGCGCGCGACGATCCGGGTCCTGTGCGGGAGACCCTGGAACGCCCGCACCGCCTCCGCCATCGCCGCGAGATCGCGGGTCACGGCGGTCGCGAGCGCGAATGCGGCCAGGACATTGGCGACATTGTGGCGTCCGGGGACCGGCACGGCGGCCTCCGGCATCAAGGGCTGACGCCCATAGGCAAGCCACGATTCACCGGCGTGGTCGATCAACCCGAAATCGTGTCCTATCGGGCGCCCGAGCCCAAAGGTGACGACCTCCCGATCTTCATGCGCCATGGCGATGACCCACGGGTCGTCGCGGTTGACGACCATGCGCCCGACCCCGCCAAAAATGCGCGCCTTGGCATGCGCGTATTCAGACAGGTCCTCGTAACGATCCATGTGATCGGGGCTTATGTTCAAAATCGTCGCCGCCTGGGCATTCAAATTCTCGGTCGTTTCGAGCTGGAAGCTCGACAGCTCGAGCACATAGACATCAGGCACCGGCCGATCCAGGAGCGACAGTGCGGGGATGCCGATGTTGCCGCCCACGGCGACCTGAAAGCCGGCGCGCGCCAGCATGTCGCCGACTAGAGTCGTGACGGTGCTCTTGCCATTGGAGCCGGTGATGGCAATAACCGGCGCGAGGCAGGCGCGCGCGAACAATTCGATGTCGCCGACCACGGCAACGCCCATGCGCCGCGCGGCGGCGATGGCAGGCTCCTTCAGCGACAGGCCGGGGCTCACCACCAACAGATCGGTGCCGACCAGGAGATCTTTGCGGAACTCCCCGAGCAGTACCCGCACCTGCGGGTGATGGGCGCGCAGCGACTCCAAAAACGGGGGGGCGGGGCGTGTGTCACACACCGTAACCTCGTAATCCTGGGCACGCAGATAATTCACGCACGACAGGCCGGTCTCGCCTAGCCCAAGGACGATGGCCGCCCGCGTCATGGCCGCCCCCCGAGGGTCGAGAGCCCGATCAGCACGAGAATGACGGTGGCAATCCAAAAGCGCACGATCACGCGCGGCTCCGGCCACCCCTTGAGCTCGAAATGGTGATGCAAGGGGGCCATCCTGAAGACCCGCCTGCCCGTGAGCTTGAACGATCCGACCTGCAACATGACCGAGAGGGTTTCGGCCACGAACACGCCCCCCATGATAAAGAGCAGGAGCTCCTGGCGGATCACTACCGCCACGATACCCAAGGCGGCACCCAAGGCCAGGGCGCCGACGTCGCCCATGAACACCTGCGCGGGATAGGTGTTGAACCATAGAAACGCCAGCGTCGCCCCTATGATGGCGCAGCAAAAGACCAGCAGCTCGCGTGCCCCGGGCACGAAGGGGTGACCGACCTGCGCGGCGAGATGCGGAGAACCCGCGACATAGGCCAGCACACCCAGGGCGCCCGCCACGAGCGCGGTCGGGAAGGCGGCAAGCCCATCCAGCCCATCGGTGAGATTGACGGCATTGCTGGCGCCGGTGATCACAAGAAAGCCGAGGAGCACGAACGAGAACGCCCCAAGCCGGACCAGCGGATGGGTCATCCACGGGAGATAGAAGTCGGTGTCCGCGCCCTTGTGCGCCACCGCATAGACCGCGGCGGCGGCCGCAATCGAGACCAGGGTCTGGGACACGAACTTTGCGCGTGCCCCTATTCCCCGGGGGTTTTTGTGGAGAAGCTTCACGTAGTCGTCGGCCCAGCCGATGGCGCCAAATAGCAAGAGGGTGGCGAGCGCGATCCATGTGGCGCGGTTGTCGGGACGCATCCATAGGACCGTCGAGGCGGCAATCGCAAACAGCATGAGCAGTCCACCCATGGTCGGCGTGCCGGCCTTCTGATAGTGGCTTTGCGGGCCATCCTTGCGAACCGTCTGGCCGATAAGTCTCGCGGTGAGCCTGCGGATCATGGCCGGACCCACGGCGACCCCCAGGCCAAAGGCCGTCAGAAACGCCAACAGGGCGCGCCAGGCCAGCCGATCGGTGGCCGGTGTGGCGGCAAATGCCTTCATGATGAGCAGAAACATCCAGCCCTCAGCTCGCGCGTAAGGCGGATACGATGCGCTCCATGCGCATGCTCCGCGACCCTTTGACCAACACCACGGCGTCCTCATGGAGTGCCGCCCTAAGATCTTTCGAAAGCGCCTCGTGATCCTCGTAATGCCGTCCACCGGCACCGAAGGCGCGGCTGGCCTCGGCGGCCAACGGACCCAGCGTCCACAGGTGCTCTATGCCGGCGGCGGCCGCGGCCTCCCCAAACGAGCGGTGGAGGGCATAGCCGCCCTCACCAAGCTCGCCCATGTCACCCAAAACGAGCCAGCGCTCGCCGGGTAGGTCGGCGAGCACGGCGAGCGCGGCGAGCGCCGAATCCGGGTTGGCATTGTAGCTGTCGTCGATGAGGCGCGAGCCGGCGCATCCCACCGCCCCTTCCAGGCGTCCGGCAACCGGGACGGCCTTAGCGAGGCCCGCGGCTATGGCGTCGCGCGACGCGCCAACGGTCAGGGCCAGCGCGGTGGCGGCTAGGGCATTGGCCACGTTGTGCCGCCCCAGCATGGCAAGCCGCACGGGCAGCGGGTCCGCCCAACCACGCGCGGTCATGACCACGTCCGCGCCATCAGCCGTCAACGTAAAGCGCGCCGTCACATCCGCCGACGCGCGCAGACCATAAGTCAGTACCGGTCCGCGGGCAAGGCCACGCCAATACGGGGCATAGGCATCGTCGGCATTGATGACCGCGACGCCCTGATCACCAAGGGCCGGGTACAGCGAGCCCTTCTCGTGAGCCACCGCCTCGATGGTCCCGAGGCCGGCGAGATGCGCGCGCCCGGCGTTGGTGACCAAGGCCACGTCCGGGGCCGCGATGGCCGCCAGCGTGGCGATCTCGCCGGGCCGGTTCATGCCCATCTCTATGACGGCATGGCGATGCTCGGGCCGCAACCGCAGGAGCGTGAGCGGCACGCCGATGTCGTTGTTGAGATTGCCTTGGGTCGCGATACCCGGGTTCTCGCGCGCGAGTATGCGTGCCGCCATCTCCTTCACGCTCGTCTTGCCATTGCTGCCGGTCACCGCGAGCACCCGGGCATTCATCTTGCGCCGCCAATGGGCGGCCAGCCGCCCCAAGGCCAGACGCGTATCCGGCACCGTAAGACAGGGGGGCCAACCCGCCTCGCACGGTCGGTCGGTGATCGCCGCCAGCGCCCCACGGCTGGCGGCCTCGCGCAAAAAGGCATGGCCATCGAAACGCGTGCCCCGCAAGGCGATGAAAAGGCAACCGGGCGCCATGGTGCGGGTGTCGGTCGCGACACCCTCGATGTGTCCCGGGACCGCCGCGGACTCGGCGCCAATGGCCATGGCGACCTCGGCTACGGTCATCATGACGCCCCCAGCAGCTGACGGGCGGTGAGGCGATCACTGTATGGAACCCGCCTGTCGCCGAACTGTTGATATTCTTCGTGACCCTTGCCGGCGATCACCACGACATCCCCTGCGGACCCCTCGCGCAGCGCGTGCGCAATCGCCGCTTGGCGATCGCCCATGACCGTAAGGCGCGCGCGTGCCTCGTCGGGGACCCCCTTCAGGATATCAGCGATGATGCGCTCCGGGTCTTCGTGGCGGGGATTGTCGTGGGTCACGATGGCAAGGTCACTGTAGCGGCAAGCACACGCCCCCATGAGCGCGCGCTTGCCGCGGTCACGGTCCCCGCCGCACCCAAAGACGCAGATCACCCGCCCCGTGGCATGGGCGCGGGCCCCGGCCAGGGCCTTCTCCAGGGCATCGGGGGTATGGGCATAGTCGACCACCACGAACGGCTGATCGGCCCGCCCCGGCACGGGCTCCATGCGTCCCGGAATGGGGGTGGCGCCCGCCAAGGCATCGGCGGCGTCACGCGCCCGCCAACCCGACGCCAGCAGCGCGGCAAGCGCGGCCGCCAGATTATAGACGTTGAAATGGCCGATCAAGGCGCTCTTTAGGGTCACAGACCCTTCCGGGGTAACGAACACGATCTCGAGACCCCTCGCGGTCGCCTGGACGTCCCGGATGCGCACCTCGCCCGCGCTCCCGTAGCGCCATGCCCGAACCCCGGACGCCAAGCGGCCCTGCAAGACCTCGCTAAATGCGTCGTCGCCGTTCAGGACCGCAAATGCCATGTCGGGCCATGCAAACAGCCGTGCCTTGGCCTCGCCATAGCGCGCCATATCCCCGTGATAATCCAGGTGATCGCGCGTGAGATTCGTAAAGACCGCACCGGTGAAGCGCACCCCCTCGACCCGGCCTTGATCGAGCGCATGCGAGGACACCTCCGCCGACACCGCGCTCGCCCCCTCGCGCCGAAAGCGCTCCAGCCAGCGATGCATGGATATGGCGTCCGGCGTGGTGCGCTCGGCCGGCAACAGCGCGCCGGGGAAGCCGTTACCGAGTGTCCCGATCAAGGCGCATGGACTACGGACGTTCATGGCGTGGGCTATGAGATGGCTGGTGGTGGTCTTGCCGTTGGTCCCGGTCACTCCGATGATCGATAGCGCCCGCGATGGGCTTCCATAGAAACGGTCAGCCATGACGCCAACCTGATAGCGCAGACCGGGGCAGACGATGACCGGGACCGTGCCCAACCGGGCATCATCCCCGTCCTCGGTCACGACCGCGGCCGCGCCACGCGCCACCGCATCACTGATGAAGCGGCGCCCATCCTGGCTCGTGCCGGCCAGGGCCATGAACAAGGCACCCGGCACCACCGTGCGGCTGTCGAGGCTCAAGGCCGAGATCGGCCGGTCGGCGCCCGGCTCGAGTTCGCGGATACCCTGCAAAAGTGTGGCGAGCGTAGCCGTCATGGCCACCTCGTTTGCGCACGCGCCATGGTGGTAACCGGGTTATCGGGCGGAATATTCAGTATCCGCAGGGCGCCGGTCATGACCTTGCGGAACACTGGGGCCGCGCACTGCGCTCCATAATAGCCATGCTTGCGGGGATCGCGGATGTCGACGAAGATCACGAGCCGCGGATCGGAGGCCGGCGCAAATCCCCCAAAAGAGGCGACATAGCGGTGCTTATGATACCCCCCGGCGTCGGCAATGTGCGCGGTCCCGGTCTTGCCGGCCACGCGATAATTCACCACATCGGCATTGGCCCCGGTACCGACCGGGCTTGCCGCGAGTTCCAGCATGTGGCGTATCTCGCTCACCACCGTCCGCGAAAAGACCCGCCGCCCCGGCGACCGCGCCGGCGCCTTCAAGATGCTGATCGGCCTCAATACCCCGCCGTCGGCGAATACGGTATAGGCGCGCGCCATCTGCATCGGCGTCACCGAGATGCCATAACCAAACGCCAAGGTCGCCTTTTGGATCGGTTCCCAAGTCTCCGGCGGACTCAGGAATCCGGCCGACTCGCCTGGCAGGCCGCTGTGCGTCGACTGGGCGAACCCCAGGCGCAGGAAATTGTGGTACATGGCGCGGCGCGTCAGGGTCGTGAGCGCGATCTTGGAGGCCCCCACGTTGCTCGATTCGGCAATGACGTGTGACACATCGATGAGCCCGAAATCCCCGACATCACTGATCTTGTCGGGCCCCACCCAGTAACTGCCGGGGGACGTGCTGATCAATGTGTGAGGGACGATGCGCCCGGATTGCAGCGCCAGCGCGATCGTAAACGGCTTCAGGGACGACCCGGGCTCCACGACATCGGTCACGGCGCGGTCGCGATAATAACTGCTATCGAGATCGCTGCGGGTATTGGGATTGAAGCTCGGGACATTGGCCAAGGCCAGTATCTTGCCTGTGCGCGGATCTAGAACGATCACCGAGCCACTATTCGCGTCATGGTAGCGCACCGCCTTCAAGAGCTCGCGGTAGGCCAGATACTGGATGCGCTCATCGATGCTCAATACCAGGGTATGGCCCGGACGTGGCGGCTTTCTCCCGCGCCGCACGGCGATCGGCTCGCCCAGGCCATCGCGAACCACGATGGCCCGTCCGCGACGCGGACTCAAGAAGGAGTTGTAGGCCAACTCCAGCCCGTCCTGGCCCTGGTCATCGATGTTGGTAAAACCGATCACGGTCGCGGCCACCGCCCCCGCCGGGTAGTAGCGGCGATACTCCCGCTGCGAGGCCACTCCGGGTATGCGCAAGGCGAGTACGTCCTGCGCATAACGCGGGTCCACCTGACGACGCAGGTACATGAATTGCTCGTGCCTTTGAGCATCGAGGGCCCGCTTGAGCATGGCCGTGCGCCATCCGATGGCATGCGCCAGGCGCGGCCAGACGGCCGGCTCTTTCAAGAGAATATGGGGGTTCGCCCATAGCGAATCGACGGGCGTGCTGATCGCAAGCGGCTGGCCATGGCGATCCACGATCATGCCCCTATGCCCCTCTTGCTGCACGGTCTCGATCGCCTGGCGCCTGGCCTCATGGCGCAGGAAAGGCGCGTCCAGGACCTGCAGGTAGAAGGCGCGCACGGCCATGAGGGCGAGCGCGGCCAGCATGAGCGTCATCACGAACCCGGAGCGCCCGAAACCGGCCTGACCGGTGACCATGAAGCAATGGCTGGGCCCGGTCATGGGATGTTCGACGGCTGAGTATAAATGAGCACGATGCGCCGCGGATCGGGCATCGTCATGTCGAGACGATGCCGCGCGATGCGGTCGATCCGCCGGTGCGCGGCCAGCGTCCCCTGCTCCAGCAACAGCCGCCCCCACTCCACGTGCAAGGCGTCCTTTTGGCCGACCAGATGCTCCTCATGGTCAAAAAGCAACAAATAACGATTGCGCACATCGACGAGCGCCAAGGACGACACGATCAGGGCCACGAGCCAAAATATCGTGACGCGGCCTGTCATGAGGAATCTCCCAGGCGCTGCGCGACGCGCAAAATAGCGCTTCGCGACCGGGGATTCGCGGTCAGTTCGGCGGGGCCCGCCCGCAGCGCCCGGCCCAGCACCCGCAAACGCGGCGCGAGCCAGGCCTGCGGCACCGGCAGGCGCGTCGGATACGAGTCCCCACGCGACTCGTGCACGAAAAACTGTTTGACGATGCGGTCCTCGAGCGAATGGAAGCTGATCACCACGAGCCGGCCGCCCGGCCGCAACAGGTCGCGCGCCGCCGGCAGGGCGCGCGTCAATTCGCCGAGCTCGTCATTGATCCGTATGCGCACGGCCTGAAAGGAGCGCGTCGCCGGGTCCTGTCCAGGCTCCCGCCGTGGGATCTCGCGGGCGACAAGCGCGGCGAACTGCGCGGTGGTGGCAAGCGGCGTAACGGCGCGCGCGGCGACTACCGCGCGCGCGATACGGCGCGCGTAGCGCTCCTCGCCGAAATCACGCAGGACTTGGGCAATCTCGGCCTCGGGGGCGCCGTTCAGCCACTCGGCCGCCGACGGGTGCGCGTGCCGATCCATGCGCATGTCGAGTGGCCCTTCGCGCCGGAAGCTAAAACCGCGGGTAGCATCGTCCAGCTGGGGCGACGAAACCCCCAGATCGAATAAGATGCCATCGAAGCCTCCTTGCCATGGCGCCTCCTCTCGATACCGTTCGATCATGGAGAAACGCCCTTTTACTATCGTCATACGCGGGTCCTCCCCGAAACACCGCGTGGCCACCTCGATCGCCTGATCGTCGCAATCCATCGCGACGAGTCGCCCGCCTGGCGCGAGCCGCGCCAATATCGCCGCGCTATGCCCGCCACGGCCGAAGGTGGCGTCGAGGTAACGCCCATCCGGCCGCACCGCAAGCGCCTTCAGGGTCTCGGCCAGAAGAACCGGCTCGTGACCCCCGGTCACAGCGACAGGGACTGCAACTCGGCGGGCAACTCTTCGCCGTCAGTCTGCGCCAGCCATTCGGCGCGGCGCGCATCCCATGTCGCAGCATCCCATAGTTCGAACTTGTTTCCCTGTCCGATCAACATGATATCCTTATCCAACGTTGCAAAAGCGCGCAACGGCGCAGGCAACAAGATGCGCCCCGCCCCATCCATGTCGCACTCCGTCGCGTGCCCGATCAAGAGGCGCTGAAGGCGCCGCGTATGGGGGTTGAAACTCGACAGACCGACGAGTTTGGCCTCTATGACCTCCCATTCCGGAAGCGGGTAAAGCAGCAGGCAATGGTCGCGGTCGACCGTCATGATGAGTCGGCCTTGGCAGTGACTGCGCAGATCCTCCCGATAGCGAGTGGGGATGGCGATTCGCCCCTTGCTGTCGAGACTCACGCTGTTTACGCCGCGGAACATGTGTCTTCGCGCCCCTATCCCACAAATATCCACTTTAGCCCACTTAATGACACTATAGAGACGCACGAAAAGCGAAGTCAAGCGCGGGCGATGAAATGTGGGTGGTGGGCGATCACGGGCGGCATCCGGCGCCCCCGCGGCCATCACCCGCCGCGTCGGCTTCTAAGAAAGGGGCTTCGTGGATAAAGGAGGTGGGAGTCGGCCGATAAGCCGGGTTCTGTCGTGGACAGTCATTCCTCTGGGACGCCCGTCACCGGACGCCTCTAGCAACCTACCCGGGGACAACGCGGGCCGCGCCATGGTCCCCCTATTCGGTCTTGCTCCAGGTGGGGTTTGCCCTGCCACCGATGTTGCCACCGGCGCGGTGCGCTCTTACCGCACCATTTCACCCTTACCCGTCACGACGGGCGGTATATTTTCTGTGGCACTTTCCGTAGGCTCGCGCCTCCCAGGCGTTACCTGGCACCTTGCCCTGCGGAGCCCGGACTTTCCTCTGCCTTGCAGCAGCGACTGTCTAGCCGACTCCCATCACCAGTATACCCGCTTCTGGGGGGCGCCGGGCTTATATCGTCAAGATACCCTTTTTGTGGGCAAGCCGCGCGGTCAATGCCTGATAGGACCGCAGAAACGAGGCAAGCCCTTCGTCGAGGAGCGTATCGAGTATCTGCGGCAGGTCTA
>JAKBUS010000074.1 GCA_021841585.1 Pseudomonadota bacterium
CTCGCTCACGCCCTCCACGGTCAGTACCGCGCTGCCCGCGCCACTCACGCGCGCGCCCATGCGGTTCAGGCAGTCCGCGAGGTCGATGATCTCGGGCTCGCGCGCGGCGTTTTCGATGACCGTGGTCCCGTGCGCGAGGGTCGCCGCCATCATCAGGTTCTCGGTCCCCGTGACCGACACCGCGTCCATGAAGATGCGCGCGCCCTTCAAGCGCTTGGTGCGCGCGCGGATGTAGCCATCCTCGATGGTGATCTCGGCGCCCATCGCCTGCAGGCCCTTGATATGCAGATTGACCGGCCGCGAGCCGATGGCGCACCCCCCGGGCATGGACACCTCGGCCTCCCCGAAGCGCGCGAGCAGGGGGCCTAGCACCAGTATCGACGCGCGCATGGTGCGCACCAAGTCGTAGGGGGCGCGCAGCGTGTGGATGCCCGAGGCATCGGCCTCTATGGTCATGTGTTCGTCGACCACCAGCCGCACCCCCATGCGACCGAGAAGCTCCATGGTCGTCGTTATGTCCTGGAGGTGCGGTACGTTGCCGATGCGCAGGGGTTCTTTGGTCAGAAGCGAGGCTACGAGCACAGGGAGGGCGGCGTTCTTGGCGCCCGAGATGCGAATCTCGCCGCGCAAGGGCGCGCCCCCATTTACAATGAGCTTATCCACGGTCGCGCCGTCCCCCGTTCTTAAGAAAAAATAAGGCCGCCGGCCGGGCGGCCTTATTCCCGCCCTGTCGCGGGTCGCTCAACTCCCGGCGCCCGACACAAGCTTCTGCAATTCCCCTTTCTCATAGAGCTCGGACATGATGTCGCAACCGCCTATGAACTCGCCACGAATGTAGAGCTGGGGAATGGTCGGCCAGTTGGAGAAACGCTTGATGCCATCGCGAATCTCTGGATCGGCGAGCACATCGATACCCTTGAACTGCGCGCCGCAAGCCTTCAACATCTGTACGGATTTACCGGAAAAGCCGCACTGGGGAAACTGCGGCGTACCCTTCATGTAGAGAACGATGTCGTTCCCCGTGACCTGCTCACGAATACGGTCTTCAATGCTCATCATCAATCTCCCATAAGACGTGTCTGTCCCGCCCTCACGGCAGGTCGGTCTTCAGCGACAAGGCGTGTATCTGCTCGCGCATCCGGTCGCCGAGGGCCGCGTACACCAGCTGGTGCTGCTGAATTCGGGTCTTCCCCTGGAAGGCCGGCGATACCACGATGGCCTCGAAGTGGTGACCATCGCCGCTCACCCGCGCTCGCGCGTCGGGCAGCCCGGCCTCTATGAGGTCCTTGATCTCTTGCGGTGTAATCATGTCGTGATACCGATCCCATCTAACCTTTAAGGATACCCGTCTCCGGGACTGCGGGAAAGGGCTAGTTCCGCAGGCGGTAGCCCCGTCCGACCAATGCCAGCGCCCAAAGCGACACGAGCGCGCAGAAGCCGGCCACTATGGCAAGGCTCAACCCCGGCGACACATCGGAGGTCCCGAAGAACCCATAGCGGAAACCGTCGATCATGTAAAGCAGCGGGTTCAGGCGCGATACTGTCTGCCAGAAGGGCGGCAGGTTGCGCAACGAATAGAAGACGCCGCTGAGAAACGACAGCGGCACGACCACGAAATTCTGAAAGCCGGCGAGCTGATCGAAACGCTCCGCCCACACCCCGGCAATGACCCCGAGGGCGCCGAGCGCGGCGCTCCCAAGGACGCCAAACAGGATCAGAAACAGCGGATGCCGGACCGGCAGCGCCACGAAAAAGACCGCCGCGACATACACGCCGACGGCCACGCACAAGGCACGTATCACCGACGCCCCCACGAACGCCAGAAAGAACTCCAGGGCCGACAGCGGCGACAACAGGATGAAGATGAGATTGCCCGCAATCTTCGACTGGATCAGGCTCGACGAGCTGTTGGCGAACGCGTTCTGGATCATGGACATCATCATGAGGCCGGGGATCAGAAACGCCACATAAGGCACGCCCGGCAAGATGTCCGGACGCCCCCTGAAGGTGCTGGCAAACACCAGGAGATAGAGGAGCGCGGTCACCACTGGCGCGAGTATGGTCTGAAAAGAGACCTTGTAAAAACGGAGTAACTCCTTGTAAAACAAGGTTGAAAAGCCTTTCATATCGACATATCCGTAAGGAGGACGCGTGTCCGGCCGGGAGGCGGCCGAGGCCGGTTTGGCGGTCGCGAGGCCTATGACGTGGCCCGCCCCACCTTAAAGCCCGCAAAGGCGCGTAGTGTAGCACGGACCACTTCTCCGCCGTCGCCCCGACACCCAGGGCCCGCTGAGTCGCCCCACGGTGGTCCTAAGTGCGCCGGCCGCTTCTAGGGCCGGCCGGCGGGGCTCATGCGGTCTTTTTGGTGAGCTCCAGAAACACCTCCTCGAGGCTTGCCTGCTCGGTGGAGATGTCGGTTACCACAAAGCCCGCGGCCCGCAAGGATTCCAGGACCTCGGGGATGGAATCGGCGCCCTGCTGCAGCGCGAACTCCAGGATATTGGCCGTGCGCTTGCGCAACTTGGGCGCAAGCCTTGGCGGAAGCGTGGCCGCCGCCTCCGCGGTCGTCACTCGTAAGGTCTTCGAGAGCGCCCGACGCAGCAAGGCCTCCTTGGTGTCGAGCGCCGCGATGCAGCCGCCCTGCATGATCGCGATGCGCTCGCACAGGGCCTCGGCCTCCTCCAGATAATGCGTGGTCAGCACGATCGTATGGCCCTCGGCGTGCAGGCGCCGTATGAACACCCACAAGGACGCGCGCAGCTCGACATCCACGCCCGCGGTCGGCTCGTCGAGGATGACTACCCTCGGCCGATGGACGAGGGCCTGGGCGATCAAGACCCGGCGCTTCATGCCCCCGGAGAGGGTACGCATATTGGCGTCACCCTTGTCCTGCAGCATCAGGGCCGCGAGGAGCTCCTCTTGCCAGGCCTTGTCCTTGGGGCCCTTCAGCCCGAAATAACCGGCCTGGATCGCCAGCACCTCGCGCACCGTGAAAAACGGATCGAAGACCACCTCCTGCGGCACGACACCAAGCGCCCGCCGGGCCTCCCGGTAGTCGGCGATGACATCATGTCCGCAGATCGCCGCGCGTCCTTCGTCCGGACGGGTGAGCCCGGCCAGGATATTGATAAGTGTGGATTTTCCGGCACCGTTCGGTCCGAGCAGCCCGAAGAACTCCCCCTGATGGACGGCGAGATCGACGCCGCGGACCGCATGGACGTGGGCAAAACGCTTGTGAAGACCCTGAACCTCGATGGCCGGCCCCATGCAGGGGGCGCTCATGGCGCGTCTTCGAAGACCGGGCCCACCCCAGTGACGCGGATCAAGGCCGCGATGCGCTTGGGGACGTCGGCCAGGGTAAGCCGGAAACCCCGGCCGCGCGCCTGTCGCCGCCATTCGATCAATAGCGCCAGGGCCACGGAATCGGCCTGTTCGAGCCCGTCGAGCGCAATCGTCGCCGACCCCGCCACGGGCTCGATGCCCGGTGCTTGCAACTCGTCTGGCAAGGGCGCACCGAAGTGGATGGCGCCCTCCAGGCGGTAGCGGCCGGGCCCCTGCAAGATCAGGCGAGCACTCAAGAGACGCCACCGTTGGCGCGCTTTAGGCTCACGATGAGCGCGTTCAGGCCGTGCCGACGGATCTTGCTGCCATAGACCGAGCGATAGTTCGTCACGAGGCTCACGCCGTCTATGGTCACATCGTAGACCTTCCAGCCGGCCTCCTTGTGGACAAACATGTAATCGATCGGGATGTTCGCGCTGCCATTGTTCTCGAGGATCATGGTCTTGACCATGGCATGCCGGCTGTGGGCGCCGGCGCGGTATGGCAGATAGGCAATACGCTGCCCGGAATAACTCAGTAGGGCGGTGGCGTAGGTCCGCACCAGGAGATCGCGGAACTGGGTCGTAAACACCGCCCGCTGCGCCGGCGACGCGGTGCGCCAGTAGCGCGCCAGCACCCAGCGGGACATGCGCCGGAAGTCGAAATAGGGCACGACCTCCTTGTCGACCATGGCGTACAAGGCGGCCTTGTTGTGGTCATAGACGGCGCGCTTTTTCTCGATCAAGTGCAGTATCACATCCGTCTTCGTGTGGACGATCACGTTGGGCGGTGTCGAAGGCGCAATAGCCGCCCATACCCACGCCGGCATCAGGCAGCCAAGCAGAATCAGCGCACCGGCATAGCGTCTGGTCAATGTCATTCCATGCTTCTCCCGTTCAGCGTTGATCAACTATGGCCGGAGGAATGGCCGGCCTTGCTGTAGAGCAGTTGGCTTATGATCTTTTCGAGGATGATCGCAGATTGCGTTATGCGAATTTTACCACCGTTCTTCAGATAGTGCCGGCTGCCACCCGGGCTCAAGCTCACGTACTGCTCTCCGAGGAGGCCCGCAGTCTCGATGGACGCGCTCGAGTCGCGCGGGAAACGGTACTTCTTCAGGAGATCAAGGGTCACCACTGCCTGATAAGTGGTCGGATCGACCGTGATGTGCGCCACATGCCCGACGCGTACGCCCGCCACGGTCACCGGGGCCTTGGTCTTCAGGCTCCCGATGTCGTTGAAGTCGGCGGTGACGGCGTAGGTCCCGCCTAAGTTCAGCGCGTGAATATTGCCGACCTTGAGCGCCAGCATGGCGAGGGCCAATAGCCCCGCCACGACGAACAGGCCGACCGTGAACTCCATACTCTTCGCCTGCATATTCAAAGCCCTCGCAGCATGAATGCTGTCATGATGAAATCAAGGCCCAGGATCGCGAGCGACGAACTCACCACCGTGCGCGTTGTGGCGCGACTCACTCCCTCGGAGGTGGGCTTGGCGTCATAGCCCTCAAACACCGCGATCCAGCTCACGACAAAACCGAACACAACGCTTTTGACAAGGCCGCCCATGATATCGTTCGACACGCTCACGCCGCTTTGCATCTGCGACCAGAAGACCCCGCCATCCAAGCCGAGATCACCCACCGCCACGATATAGGCGCCGATGACCCCGACGGCGCTAAAGATCATGGCAAGCAGGGGGACCGCGGCCCACCCCGCCCAAAACCGCGGGGCCACCACGCGCGACAGCGGGTCGACTGCCATCATCTCCATGCCAGCAAGTTGCTCGGTGGCCTTCATGAGCCCGATCTCGGCGGTCAGCGCCGAGCCCGCGCGACCGGCGAACAGTAAGGCCGTAAGGACCGGCCCTAGCTCGCGCGTGAGCGACAACGCAACCAGCAACCCAAGGGACGATTGGGCGTCATAACGCACAAGCGTATTGTAGCCCTGCAGTGCCAGGATCATGCCGACGAAGGCCCCGGACACCACCACGATGACGAGCGTCAGTACGCCGGTCATATAAAGCTGCTGGACGATCAGCCGCATACGCGTCAGGGCGGCGCCCAAAGCCGGCATCAAGCGCGCAAGGAAGAACGTGGCGTGCCCCAAACGGCTGACGCCACTGATGACCCGGCGTCCGAGCCCCCTGATCATATCCACCCCCGAACTCACGATTGGTTCGCCATCAAGAGATCATCAAGGTACCGCGATGCCGGATAATGGAACGCCACCGGACCATCCGGGAGGCCGCCCATGAACTGGCGAACCTCGGGGGCGTCGGTCTTTTTCATATCGGCGGGGGTCCCCTCGGCGATCACCCGCCCGTTGCCCAGGAGATAGATATAGTCGGCGATCGTGCAGGCCTCGGCCACGTCGTGGGTAACGATGATGGAGGTCATACCGAGCGCGTCGTTCAGCTCGCGGATGAGCTTGACGATGACGCCCATGGAAATTGGGTCGAGGCCCGTGAATGGCTCGTCATACATGACCATCATCGGATCAAGCGCGATGGCGCGCGCGAGCGCCACGCGTCGCGACATCCCGCCCGACAGTTCCGCGGGAAACAGGGCGCGCGCGCCGCGCAGGCCGACCATCTCGAGCTTCATCAAAACCAGATCATGGATCAGGGTCTCCGGAAGCCGCGTATGCTCGCGCATCGGAAATGCGACATTCTCGTAGACATCGAGATCGGTGAGCAGGGCGCTCGACTGGAACAACATCCCCATGCGCCGACGCAGCGCGAAGAGCGCCTTGCGGGACAACGCCCCCACGACCTCGCCGGCAACCGTCACGGTCCCGCGTATCGGCAGCAGCCGGCCGCCGATGAGGCTAAGAAGCGTCGTCTTGCCGCTCCCACTGCCCCCCATGATGGCCGTCACACTACCCTTTGCGACCGTGAGATTCAGGCCCTCGAAGATCGGGCGATCGTCACGATAAAACGCAAGATCGCGCACCGCCACCAGGGGCTCCGTACTCGTCGGTCGGTCCACGGCCCATCCTTAATGTCGTTATAGTGTCTGTTGCCCATCGCGAAGGCCCCGCGGCTCGCGTCCCCTTTTATGGTGGGGGTTCCTTGCGCCGCCCGAGACCGGCGCTTCGGCACGGCCGCCGCGCGGCTCGCCGCCTCCGGCGTGGGCACAAGCATGCCACATCCGGGCCCGGACACGAAACCCCGCGCGCGCCACGCGCTCGGGGCGCACCGGTCGTCCGCGCCCGGCGGCGCAAGCGGCATGGGCAAACCCACGCGCCTCCCCTATAATCGGTGCGGCCTCATCAGGCTTAAAGGGGGAGTTGTGAATCGCCTATATCGTCTTGCGGTGCTAGGTGTCCTTGTGCTGGCAGCCCCGAGCGCCTTCGCCGAAGACGCCCTGATCCTGACGATCGGGGCCACGCATCTGGCCCATACCCATCAGACCGTGGCCGGTCAGAACAGCGCGTTGAGCACCGCCGGCAACAGGGTCTTCGGAATCGCCTGGGAACAGCGCCACTATAACGGCATCGCCTATGGCGGTGAGCTGCTGCTCTCCAACAACACCATCAGCAACACGAGCGGCAACGGGGACGTCGCCTCGCGGCTTTTCCTGTTGACCCTCAAAAAATACCACCGACCCTGGGCGCACGTGTATCCCTATATCGGCGCGGGCGTGGGCGTGGCCGATACGCATGTCAGCGGGGTGAACGGCGGCACCGGCGTGGGTCCGGCCCTCGAGGTCGATGGGGGGGTGGAATTCGAATGGGCGCATAGCATCGGCTTCTACACCGAGCTGCGCGGTCTCTACGTCCCGGGGGGCGTCATCTACGGGACACGCGTCAATATGTCCGGGGTGGGTCTGTATGCCGGCGTGAGCCTGCTCTTCTAAGGTTCGACCCGCGACCCGCCCAAAAGGTCGGCAAGGAGCAGTGCCTCATCGAGCCCGGTGAGCGCCGCGGTCGGCTCGCAAAAAAAGAGCGCCGATCCCGCCGGGGCCGCGACCGTGACAAGCGCCCGCAAGGCCGCGCCGAGCACACGCCGATCCGCTTGGTCGATAAGGCTTACGGCGAATGGACCGGCGGGCGCACGCCCGGCGGCTGGGCGGCCGCACACCCCGACCCCCAAGGCCGCCAGGTCCTCGCGGCAACCCGCCGGGCATGAGCGTAGGTCCACGGCCACGGGCAGCGCGCGCGCCAAGGCCGCGAGCGGCCCCCGGTAGGCCGCGTCGAGGCGCGGGAGGCGCACCACGCAACCGGCAACCAAGGGCGCAGGCCAGGTCGCGACCCGCGCCATGTCCGGCAAGCCCTTTGCCGAAATCTCCAGCACCACACGAAAATCCGCCGGCGCCTCGTCGCTAAAGGCCGCAAGCCGTGCCGGATCCAAGCCCCAGGCCCGCGCGGGCATGAGGAGCGCGGGATAGCGGTGGCTATAGAACAAAAAACGCCACTCGCGCGGCAGATCGTGCGGGTAGAAGGCGCCTCGCCAGCACGCATGGGCGTGGCCGCGCGCGCCGATCAGCAAACGGGGAGAGATCGCCATCATGGGCGCATGGTAACGGGCCTCCAGCGAACATGCCATCGGCGAAGACCGGCATCGTCCCCAGCCATCCGTCGATCAGATCCATCCGTTCGTGCACCCGCGCCCGATCTTTGCGATCCGTCAAATGTTGCCTTCCCACAGCTCTCTACGATCGCCGACGCGGTACGCCGCAACACAATAACGACATTCAGTGGAGGCTGCGCAATGCAGGAGAGCATGAAAACAATAATTGCCGGTACGGCCCTTTTGATCCTGCCGATGACCGCGATGGCCGCGACGCAGGGCCCCGCGTCACCTTGGTACGGAGGGGCCACCATCGGCATCGCCAGCCTGTCCGGCTTCAGCAGTCCCGTCGACTTCACCATATTCGGCGGCTACCGTCTCCCCGTCCACCTGTCGCGCGGCAAGCTCGCCGTGGAGCTTGGCTACGACCACATGGGGACATTTAAAATGAACAACCTGCCAGCCGGGGAAAGCGTATCGCTGTCCGCACATGCGGTCGAGGCCTCGGCGGTCTATGCCTGGCCCATAACGTCCGCGTTTCGCGTCTACGGGCGGGCCGGGCTTGCGTTCTGGAATGCGTCCGCGACCGCCAACGCATCCGGCTACACGGCATCCGCCGCCGGCTCCGGAACGGATCCCCTGTTCGGCGTGGGTGTCTCCTATAGCGTCATGTCCCACCTCTCGGTCCGGGGCGAGTACCGCGTCATCACCAGCAGCAACATCAACATATTCGACGTCGGGGGCGTATATTCTTTCTAAGACCCACGTCGTTTGTTTTTTGAAGCCGCCGTCATGGCGGCTTCTTTATTTCCGCAGCATGACCGGCCCACGCGGCAGAAACACCAGAAGACCTGGCTTTCCGTCACCGGCATGCCGTGGCGTGCCTCGCGACACCCCAAGCGCCCCCTAAACAACTTTTATGTTTTTATTGCCGGCGCGGCCCACGGATAAAGGCTTGCCATGCCGCGCCATTAAGGGCACGACCTGGCGCCAATTCACGATGCCAGGTCCGCGCCGAAACGGAAGCGTCATCAAATCATCATGGGTAATATCTTTCGGTTCTTCTGCAAGGGTGGCTTACGGGACTGCGGGATTTCTGGCCAAAAAGGTCCGCTGCCGCCTACGAAACGCCAGGGGGATGACGCGCTACAGGCAACCGGGGCGCCAAGACGATTTGCCGCCGGACACCGTTATATATAGAGCGTGGCATGAACACGCCCTAAGCTTCGACAGTTCGCGGCCCATAAATGCCTTATCGCCAGCCCGGACCTGGATTGCGGGCGCGCGCGGCCCGGTATTTTTGTGCCTGCGGCCGTGTCCGGCAATTTTCCGATTTTATCGAAACTGTTCCATCAGCCTTCCGACCGATAGGCGATCGGGGCCGTAACGGCGACACTGCCCAGCACGGTGAGGCGTGCTCATCTCACGAGGAATGTTATATGGCCATGAAATCGCGTATCGCTTTGTCGTTGCTGGCCGCGGCGCTGCTCGCCGCCTGCCAAGGCTCAGGGAGCTCCGGCAACAATGCGCCGGCCCCGTCGGGCGGTGCCGGTCAGGCCACGAGCCCGCCAAACCCGCAGGGCGCCTCCCCCACCCCCTCGACCACTTCGACGTTCGGCCAGAGCACGACCGCCCAATCCTCGCTCATCCTCGTACCCTCCGGCACCCATAGCCTTGGGTTCTATGTGCGCGATCCGTGGACCGGGGCCTTGGTGGACCGGGGCTATGTACCCACCGGACAGGGGCCGGACG
>JAKBUS010000012.1 GCA_021841585.1 Pseudomonadota bacterium
TGTATAGAGCGCGTCAGGTTCAATGGCGAACAGTGCTTGCTGCGGCATCTCGACACCCTCGTTTGTTTGAACACGAGGCCATCATGGCGAGATGGGGTGGGGCGAACACGAGCGCACTTTTGGCCCCAAAAGTGCTCAAAATCTGACAGTCGCGAAAACTAGAAGCGGGATCTGTGGTACCGGTACCGCGCGCGCATGGCGCTTTCGGGTGTGGCGACGAGGTGGCAGAAGGTGGCGAGATAAGCGTCAAAGCTACCTTCAGGATGAGCACGTTCCGCCCGCCAGCCCTCTCGCTTACAAGGGTCGGTTCCCGTCCGGTGTCGAGACGATAGGCTTGCGCGAGATGGCGCAGGGCGATAACCCGTTGCTCGCGCAATAGCCTCCTGGGTGCGCTTCGGGCGGCCAGGAAGCGTTCCGCGAAACGCGCTATAGGTCCGCGCTTGGTGTCGTCCTGAAGCTTTTGCGTGCGCTCGATGATGATGCGCAGGGCGGGCAGG
The DNA here is from genome assembly GCA_021841585.1 of Pseudomonadota bacterium. Taxonomy (GTDB): domain Bacteria; phylum Pseudomonadota; class Gammaproteobacteria; order Acidiferrobacterales; family Acidiferrobacteraceae; genus Acidiferrobacter. Next base: position 498 of record JAKBUS010000012.1, read on the forward strand.
TGGTCGCGGTTTGGCGTCCTCAATGCCGTCCGTAGTTCCCACGGCGTCCACGGGCTTCCTTGTGCCGCGTGAAGGTGTCTCAGCGCCTCCCCGGGCCGTCCGCGCTTCAATGCCGTCTCGGCTTTCTTGGGGCTCGCAATAACGGTCTTGAGTTCGGGCAGAGTGTCGCGCGCTCCTTTTGCTGTCTCGATGGCGTGTTGGCGCGCCGCGTCTACGGTATCCGCCCACCGTCTGACTTCGGGCCCGGCCCCATTCTTCCAGCCGCTCGGCCATCTCAGGCCGGGCTTGCAGCCTCTGTCGATCTCCCGGAAGGCGAGCACCAAAAAATTATCGACGCGGTTCTTGCCGCTGCGGTTGAGCGCCGCCAGCCCCTCGGGGTCCATGGCGGGTAGGTGATCGCGCCAGGCGCACTCCCCCGGTACGCGGTCGGGGAGATCGGCGACGTGGGCCATTGAGTCTATTATGCGATGCGCCGTACCTTTGGCGGATTCTCGCCAACCCGCCAAAGGTCGTATTGCGCTTGCTGCACAAGCCAGCTTTCGGCGCTTCCGCCAAACGCCAGAGAGAGGCGCAGGGCCATGGCCGGGGCAATCCCGGTATGCCCGTTCAACAACTCGAAAAGCGCCTTGCGTGTCACGCCTAGCGCCTCGGCGGCTTCCGTAACAGACAGGCCCAAGGGTTCCAAGCAGAGTTCCCGTATGACTTCGCCGGGGTGGGGAGGGTTGTGCATCATGACAATCTCCTTCAATGATAATCGACGTAATCCACGTCGTGGGCTTCCGCCCCTTCGAACCGAAAGATCAGTCGCCAGTTGCCCGACACGTTGACGGCCCAATAACCGCGCCACTTGCCCCTGAATGCGCGCAGGTGCGCCCCCGGAAGGTCTATATCCTCGGGCTTGCTCGCAGCGTCCAGGCGGGCGAGAAGCACACGCAGCCGCTTGACATGGTTGGCGACTATCCCGGCTTTGCTGCCCGTCTCGTAGAACTGTTTGAGGCCCTTGTGCCGGAAGCTCTAAATCATGCCGTCACCTCATGGGTTACTGTATAAGACGCACAGGGAGGCGCGCCAAGCCCCTTTGTGGGGTTACAAGGCCCGGTCCAGGCTTACTATATCGGCGCTTGGCCTTACCCCGGCCGCCTTCAAAACATAATCCTCGATCTTCTCCATGGGCGCCCGTAGCCGTTCGGTGGTGATGACGAGATAGCCGCCCGTCACGTCCCCTTGAATCTTGTGGTTCATGAGTCGCTTCAAGGCGTAGGCCGGTATGTCTAGGGATTCCGTGATGGTGGCGAAGGTCCGCCGCAGGTCATGGGCCATAAACTTGACGCCGCTGGTTCGGGCAATATTTTCCAGGCTATAACGCAGGTTGCCGATCTGCCCGTGCGTACTCGTAAATACCGTATCCCCCAGGCGTTCGCGGGTGCTCAATAGCTGAGCCAGATACGAACCCATCGGCAAGGTGTGGCTTGAGTGATTCTTGGTGTTGTGGACAGTGAGCGTCCGGGCTGTAAAGTCCACGTCTGCCCAAGCCAGCCCCGCGCTTCCTCCTTGCGTAGGCCGGTCAGTAGCAGGGTTATGAAGTAGTCCCGGTACGCGGTATTGCGAAGCGACCACGCCGCCTTCCACCATGCCGCGATCTGGTGCGACTGTATGACCAAGCGCCTACGCTCGATGCGGTACCAGGCCTGCGCATGACTCAAGGCATGGGCGGCGTTGTCGGTCAGGCCAGGGCGGCCCTCGGTGTCGGTGTAGCGGCCTTTGGCAAAGGCCAGGAATGGAGTGCCCGTAAATACCAACCCCATTTGTTCGCGCTCGCTGGTGTCGCCTTACCGATGCGCTTGTGTCGGGCCAGGATCATGTCGGGCGTGAGAGCGTTTACGGGTTTCTTGAGCCAGTCGGGCAAGTAGCGTCCGAGTACCCCGGCCATATCCTTCCAGGCTCTGTCCGTGATCGCATTCCGGGCCTCCCCGTAGTCAGCTAAGACTTCGGCCAGCGTCTTTGTGGCGAGCACGGCCCGCCGCTTATCCGCTACCGGGTCGCCACCGCTAGCAATAAGCCCCGCCTTCGCCATGGCATCCTTGCGGGCTTGCTCGGTGGTGATCTCGCCATAGCGCCCCAGGGTGATCCGGTGGTCTTTGCCATGAATACGCTTTTGCAGGATGAACGACTTAACCCCGGCAGACGCGACGCGAAGGCCAAAGCCCTTCAATTCATCATCCCAATGCAAGGCGTAGCCCTTGGCCGGTCGGGATACGCTATCGACGGCCCGCTTGGTAATCCTCATGCCCTCGCCTCCGTGTAAGGCCGTGTAAGCACTATGTAAGACTGCAAGTTAAAATCAACGCAAACGATGTAAGATGAATTATGAACATATTCTGTAGCGATTTAAGACGAGTTAAAACAAAGAATGCTTGAAGTAAGAAGAACCGTAGCCCTATCAATTAGGACCAAACATCCTCGTGTCGGTGGTTCGATTCCGCCCCTGGGCGCCACTAAAAAAACGACTTGCAGCGTCCCCCCGTGTCACCTGAACCATAAAGCTTCAGTTACCGAAGACTTATGGTTCAGGTGACATTTCATTGCGGGCATCGGCCAGTCGCTCCATGCCGGAAGTCAGCAGGCCCTTGATCTCTCCACGGGTACCTAGCTTGACCGCCAGCTTGCCGATACGGGTGAGATTCGCAAGTTCTTTGGATTTCTCAGCCAAGGTCTTCCCCCGCACCGATAAGGAACAGTTTGGGTTGGACCCCCACCTTCACCACGAAGGCATTGCCGCTGGTGCGCTTCCTGCGCCAGTCGGCCTGCAAAATGGCATGCTGGACAAGAGCGCTCAATCTTCAGGCGACGTACGGTCGTGTACAATCAGGCACGCGCCCAGAACCAGAAACGATGGAGCCGTGATATACGCAACGGGTCATTGCCAAACGAAGCGCGGCTCAATCGGTCGGCAGTAGAACCGATACTCCCGCAATCCGAGGCCGCGCGAAGAATCCGGGCGACAACAAGCTTGACAGCCACCGTTGTACGTCTCAGAGAACGTGGCCCGCATGGGGTCGAGTTCGTGGTTTCCGACGATCATGCGGGGCTCAAGAAGGCGATTACCGAGGTGCTGACCGATGCCGCCTGGTCCTTTAATCGTTGTGCGTATCGTGCCATCGTTCTTTCACCTCGCCCCCAGATTATCGATTAATGGAGGCGGCAACTACTGTGACACAGGGGGCAACGTTGTTACGTCCACTTTCTGCGCAATGCGCTCGATTATCTGCCGCGCAAGGCCGATGACGACTGCCTGCAGGAACGGCGCCGGCTGTATGACCGGCGGGATCTCACCGAAGCCCCGCGCGATCCGTGGCCTGGCTCACCCGCTGGCAGACGAAGTACCCCGAGCTCACCAATTGGGTAGAAGCCCACATCGGCAAGACGCTGACCTTCTACCGCCTGCCCCGGGCGCACCACAAGCACCTGAAGAGCGCCAACATGCTAAAGCGGCTAAACGAGGCGATCAAACGCCGCACACGGGTGGTGCGGATCTTCCCGAACACCGAGTCCTGCCTGCGCCTGGTCCGGGCGCTGTGCGTCGAGACCCATGAAAGGTGGCTTGAGGACAACCGCACCCTCAACATGGATCTCTTGAAAGAACAGCGCCGCAAACGGCCTGATGAAATCCTTCCTCATGCCAAAAGGAAATTTGCACAACTTGACGGACACAACCGACGCAAAGACTGCCGCGAGGGGGTGTTGGCGCTCGTAGGGCTCGCCCGGCGATACCCGTGGGGGCGCCTTTCAGACGAGCGGGCGGGTCGACCCGTTGAAGGGCAGGTGCCATACGGTGTAGCGTACGGCTCGCCCGCGGCCGCATGCCCTGGGCCACCTTTTTGATCGAGGCCCGATGCTCGAACTGGTCGCCCACCGTGGCTATGCCCGGCGCTTTCCTGAAAACACCCTTGCGGCCCTCGAGGGCGCGGTCGCGGCGGGCGCCCGTTATGTCGAGATCGACGTCCAGTTGACCGCCGACGCCGTGCCGATCCTGTTCCATGATCGTGACTGTAGGCGCCTGTGTGGCATGCCCGGCGCCATCGGTGACTATGGTCTGGCGCAGGTGGCGGCCTTCGGTCTGTCGTGGCCCGAGGGCACTGGCGCGGGGCGAGCGCCGGTACCCTTGGCGCGCGTCGCCGACCTCGCCGCGTTTCTCGCCGCCCACCCGGCGGTCACGGCCTTTGTCGAGATCAAGCGCGAGGCTGTCCAGCGCTTCGGCGCAATGCCCGTGGCGCAGGCGGTGCACGCGCTCCTAAAGCCGGTGCTCGCCCAGACCGTGCCCATCTCGTTTTCCCGAAAGGCGCTCGTGGCCGCCCGTACGTTGTGGCCGGCGATCGGTCTCGTCACCACGCGCTACCGGGACTTTCGCGCGCGCGGCACGGCGTCGCTCGCCCCCGAGTATCACTTCTGTGATGCGCGCGGCCTGCCGCAGCGGGGGCCGCTCGGCCATCAGGGCACGACCCTCGTGGTCTACGAGATCGACGATGCCGCGCAGGCCCGCGCCCTGGAGGCGCGCGGGGTGCGCTTCGTCGAGACCTTCGCCTTCGCGGAGCTCACCTCGGCCTTGAAGGTGACCGGCGCGTGAACAGCCGTTATGAGGTCGTGATCGTCGGCGGCGGCATACATGGGGTGGGTGTTGCGCAGGCGGCGGCCGTGCGCGGTTACCGCACCCTACTCCTGGAGCAGCAGGTGCTGGCGGCCGGGACCTCGAGCCGCTCCTCCAAGCTTATCCATGGGGGGTTGCGCTATCTCGAGTCCGGCAACATCCGGCTCGTGCGCGAATCGCTGCGCGAACGCGAGATCCTGCTCGGCATCGCCCCCGGGCTCGTCGAGCGCAAGGCCTTCCATATCCCTGTCTACCGCTCCTCGCGGCGCGGCGCGCCACATATCCACACGGGTCTTTTGCTCTATCGCCTGCTCGCGCGCGGTGCCGCCGGGGAGTTCGCGCGCATCCCGTCTCGCGACTGGGATTCCCTGGACGGGCTTGAGACCGCCGGCCTCAAGGCGGTGTTTCGTTATACGGACGCGCAGACCGACGATGTCGCCCTCACCCATGCCGTGGCGCGCTCGGCCGAGGCCTTCGGGGCCGAAATCCTTACCGGGGCGCGTTTCGTGGGTGCCGAGCGCGCGGGCGCCGGCTATGAGTTTCGCTATGTCCGTGACGGTGTCGTGAGCGTGTGTCACACCGACGTGCTCGTGAATGCCGCCGGTCCATGGGCGGCGCAGGCCTTGAGCCGTATCCTGCCTGGACCCCCGCGTTTGCCACATGACCTGGTCGCCGGCACCCACATCATCACCGATGGCTCCCTGACTCAGGGTTGCTACTACATCGAGGCGCCTTCCGACCGGCGCGCGGTGTTCGTGCTGCCCTGGCGGGGGCGGATAATGACGGGCACGACCGAGCGGCTCTATATCGGCGATCCCGCGCTCATCGCGCCGACCCCCGGCGAGATCGCCTACCTGCGGGAGGCGCTGACGGCGTATTTTCCGGGGTTGTCCGCGGAGGTCGTGGACAGTTTTGCGGGCCTGCGGGTGTTGCCCAAGACGGAAAGCGGTCTTAGCGCGCGTTCGCGCGAGACGGTGTTGCTCGCCGATGCCCCAGTGCCGCGCCTCATCAGCATCTTCGGCGGCAAGCTCACCGCTTATCGCCATACCGCGGAGCGCGTCATGGAGCGCTTCAAGACGGTCCTGCCGGAGCGTGTCACGCAGGCCGATACCAGCCGCCTCGTATTACCCGTCGACTGAGGCCGGCATGAGCATGCGCCAGCGCTCGTGCCGCTCCCGCAGAGGCGCGTTTGCGGTCGCGTGGAATACGTCCCCCCCTCCTGTGGGCCAATCGCCCGGGCAGCCGGCGGCCAAAAACGCCAAGCCACGGGCGGTGGCCTCATGTTCGGCGGGACGGCGGACGAGGATGCCGCTCGTGTCGGCGAGCGCCTGGCACAGCCCGTCGGACGTCGCCAGACCACCCGTAACCACCAGCGCCGCACAAGGGCCGGCCGCGGCGCACAGCGCCTCGATATTCTCCTGGATCAGGAACACTACGCTCTCGATGATCGCCGCCGCCTTCGCCGCCCTCGTTCCGTCACCCTCGAAGCGCACCGGCCCATCCGGCCGCCAATACGGAGAACCCAGCCCGCCCACCGCGTTCAGAAACAGCGGACGCGGGTCGCGATCCGCCAGGAGGCGGTCGCAGTCGCCGGCCAGCTCCGGGTAGGCGAGCGCCTCGCTGCCCCAGGTCAGCGCCGCGCCGGCGCCGTTGACGGTGCCCTCAAGGACATCCAGGTCCCGGCCCCCGCCGCGCGTCGCCGCGCTCCACAAAAGCCGTCCTGGGTCGGCGGGCCACCGCTGGAGGGGGCGCTGAAGGAACGCCCCCGTGCCGATATTGATGTAGATGGTGTCGGTTCGCGGCGCCCCCCCGCAATAGAGTGCGGCCGCCTGATCGCCGGTGAGGACGGTGAGCGGCACGAAGGCCCCACCCGCAGGCACCGCCCCGAAGGAGTGACAGGTCGGCACGCACGCCGGCAAGGTCTCCCACGGGATCCCGAAGATGTCCAGAAGTTCGGAGTCCCAATCCTGCCGCTCACGCCCCCACAGCAGCGTGCGCGCGGCATTCGCCGGATCCACGATCAGGGCCCGCGGCGTCAGGGTGCGAAACGCCAGAAAACTGGCCAAGGGACCCATGGCCAGATGCCCAGCCTTCTGCGCCGCCTTGACCGCCGGCAGGTGGTCCAGGCACCAGCGCATCTTGGGCGCGCCGTAGTGAGGGGATAGCCGTAGCCCGGTTCGTTTCGCGATAAGCGGTGCGCGGTCCTCGTAGGCGCGCATGAGCGCGGCCGCGCGCCGGTCCTGCCAGCTCAAGACCGGCGACAGCGCCGCCCCGGTGCGCGTATCCCAGCACACCGTGCTCGAGCGTTGCGTGGCGAGCCCCGCGGCGGCGATGCGCATGCGTGCCTCCGTCCCCACGGCCCCCAACACCTGCGCTATGGCCGTTCGCAGGGATTCCGCGAGCTCCTCGGCATCCTGTTCCACGGCCGTAGCGTCCGGGCACGACTGCCCGACCGCGACGCGACCGCGCGCCACGGCGGTCCCCGACGGATCGAACAGCACCGCGCGCGTCGATTGCCCTCCCTGGTCCAGGGCGAGGTACAGCGGTTCCGGCATGAGGCCCTTCCCTTGAAACCCTGGGAAATTATAGGCGGGATTTCCGGGGTTGCCCGAGGGCCTCGCAAAGCGCCGCGCGCAACAGCTCATCGCTCAGGGGGTGTTCCGCCCCCGGGCGGCGCGCTGCGGCCCATATGGCGTCTGGAAAGTAGGCGTCTTCCTGGTAGCGTGGGATGATGTGCCAGTGCAGGTGGGGCACGAAGTTCCCAAGCGAGGCCAGGTTCATTTTCGTCGGGCGCGCATGCCGTTTCATGGTCGCCTCGACCGCGAACACGGTGTCCATGAATGCCCGCCGTTCAGCCAGGCCAAGGTCGCTCATCTCGTGGACGTGGGCCCGCCACACCACCCGGCAGATCGTCCCGACCCCCGCGATTTGTGCCGATATCACAACCAACTCATCATTCGCCCACAACCCGTCTTTGTCGTTGAGGTCACAGAGCGGACAACGGGCATCGATCATGGGCCCGAGGCTAGCATGGCAAGTAACCGCCGGGTAGCCCCGCCCGCCCCGCCCTCCTATAGTGAAGACAATTGGGGGGCGCCATGATCGACTGGAGTTTGGTAGAGACCACGCTTTTGGACATGGATGGCACCTTGCTCGACCTGCACTTCGATAATCACTTCTGGCAGGAGCATGTGCCCTTGCGCTATGCCGAGCAAAATGGTCTCGCGCTCGATGAAGCCAAGAGCCGGTTATATCAGCGGTTCCGGCGTGCCGAGGGGACCCTGAACTGGTATAGCGTCGACTACTGGAGCGACGAGCTCGCGCTCGACATCGCGCAGCTCAAGGAAGAGGTCGCCCATCGCATCGCCCTGCGCCCGTTCGTCGAGGAATTCCTGGATGCCATGCGCGCCGCCGGCAAGCGCCTAGTGCTTGTCACCAATGCCCACGGCAAGACCGTGACCCTCAAGTTTCAACGCACCCGCATCGATCGCTACATGGACGCGGTGTTCTGCGCGCACGATCTGGGTCTTGCCAAGGAGCACCCGCCCTTTTGGGGTGCGTTGCGGGCCCTTGAGCCCTTCGAGCCGGCGCGCACCCTGCTCATAGATGACAGCCTGCCTGTGTTGCGCTGCGCGCGCGACTACGGTATTGCCCATCTGCTCGCGATCCGCAAGCCCGATCTGCGCGGGCCGGACAAGGATTGCGGCGAATTCATGGCGATCGAGTCGTTTCGCAACCTGCTGCCGGTAGGCTAGGGTGCGCAAGGCCACGCTCGCGCTCATCTTGTCGGCCCTGTCCGGCTGCGCCGTCTACCACGCCAAGCCGCTGCGCGCCCCGGCGCTCGCGGCCTTGAATGGTCCCCCGCACCGCGCGCTGGTTGCCGCCGCGCGCGCCCTTAAGGTGCAAGGCCTTTCGCGGCTTGCGCTCGATTTCCGCAAGCCGCTCACCGGTAAGGAGCTGGGGGTGATCGCGGTGATCGCCAACCCCGCCCTGCGCGCCCTACGCGCGCGCGAGCGCATCGCCCGCGCCCAGGTGTTCGCGGCCGGCTTGCTGCCCGACCCCGTCATCCAGTTCAGCGCCCTGAAGCCCTACGGGGTCGGCGCCGCCGGGCACACCATGGCGTTGTCCGACGGTTTCCTGTGGGACCTGTCGCGGCTCGTCACCCGCTCCACCGATATTCGCATGGCACAAGAGCGGGCGTCGGCGGTCCGCTATCAGGTGGCGTGGCGCGAATGGGTGGCAGCCAACGAGACACGGCTGGCGGCCCGCCAGGTTTATTGGCTGAAGGCCGAGTGGATGATCGCGCACAAGGCCCTGACGCTCTGGAGGGGGCATGCGTCGATGTTGCGCGACGATCTACGCCGTCACTTGATCGCCCGCCGCCGCTGGCTGTTTTTCGAGGCCGCGCAAGACGCGATGCGCATGAAGGCCGCGGCCCTGCATCGCGCCTTGCGTGCGGCGCGCGTCGCCCTCGTGGGCCAGCTAGGTCTTTCGCCGGCGATGCCGCTCGCCATTGCCCGGCCGCATCGGCTGCGCCCGGTATCGGGCGCGCCCGACGCGCTCTTCCATCATGCCGTATCGCGCCGCCTCGACCTCGTGGCCCTGGTCGCGGCCTACCATAGCGCCAATGCCGCGCTTTTGCGCGCCGTGCTCGACCAGTATCCGCGCTTGAGCCTCGGGGCGGCGGGCGCGCGCAACAGTTCGGGCGTGACCGAGGCCGGTCTCCAGCTGAGCCTCGTGCTGCCGCTTTTCAACGCCGATCGTGGCGCCGTGGCCATCGCCCGAGCGCGCCGCGCCGCGCTCTTCAAGGGCTATGTCGCGCGCCTGGCGGCGGCCCGCTCCCAGATCTACCGCCTCGCCGGGGCCCAGGCGAGCCTCGACCGCGAACTTACACGCCTCAAGGGCCGCCGCCAGGTGCTGGCGCATACCGCGCGCGCCGCGCAGGCGGCCTACCGGGCGCACGCCCTGGGGCTCGTGTCCTACCTTACCTTAATGCAGGAACTGACCACCGTGGAGCTGAAAATGACCGCCTTACGCCTGTCTCGCGCGGCGACCACGCTCGCGCTCATAACCGCCACCGCCAGGCCGTGGTCGGGGGAAGCGGCGTGAGGTCCACGCTTTGGGGCCTGCTGTTCGTCCCGTGCCTCGCCTTCGGCGCCGCCCCGCTCGCCGTCCATGTGGCGCGCGCCGCGCGCGCCACTTATCGTCCCGCCATCCCGGTCTTTGCGCGCGTGCGCGGGCCCGAGCACACAATGGTCCAGGCACCCTATGATGCGATCATGGGCCCCCTGCCCGTGGCCCCTGGCAGTACGGTGGCATCCGGCGCCATCGTCGCGCGCCTGTTGCCCATGAGCCTCGCCGCCACCGTACGCGCCTTGCAGGCCCAGGCGCGGGCCGCGCACATCGCCTACGAGCAGGCCCAAGTGCTGGCCCGCCAAGGGCTGGTCACGCCCGCCCATGCGCGCAGCCTCCAGGCGCGCTGGCGGACCGATGCCGCCGCCTGGCAGGCGGCCGGTGCGCGCTTGGCGCGAGGCACGGTGCGGGCCCCGTTCGCCGGGACTGTGCGCTATAAGGCAGCGCCCGGCGCATGGCTTACGCGCGGCGCGGATGTGGTCACCATCGGCGGCGCGGGCGGTGTTTACGAGAGTTGCGCACTCACCGCGCGCGAGGCCGACCGGCTCTACGTCGGGGCGCGCGCCGTGGTTGTCGCCCATGGTTCCATGCGGCCGGCCGGGCGGGTCTATGCCCTGGCGGCGCGCGCCGACCGTCTGGGGTTCGTGCGCGCTTATGTGCGCGGCCTGCGTCAGCCGCTGCGTCCCGGACAAATCCTGCGGCTTACACTCTTTGGGCACCGGCAGGGCGCGATCGCCGTGCCACGATCGGCGCTCATGGTGCGCCATGGGCGCGCGCGCCTATATGTCTTGAAGAGCGGACGGGCGCAAGCGGTGCCGGTCAAGGTCCTGCGCATCGATGCCCACCGGGTGTTCGTCGCCGGGGCCGTGGGTCGTGGCGCGCCGGTCATCATTTCCGGCGTCGCGCGCCTGCGCGCCGGGGTGGCGGTGCGGGTCGTTCAGTGAGGGCCTACCTCGAGGCCTTGTGGGCCAATCGTCATACCACTGCCCTGGTCGCGGTGCTCGTGCTCGCGGCCGGCGTGGTGGCCTTCAACGCCCTGCCGCGCAGCGTGTTCCCAAGCGTCAACTTCCCGCGCGTCTCGGTGCTGGTAAGCGACGGCTATCTTCCGGTGCACGCCATGCTCGTGCGCATCACCGAGCCCCTGGAGCAGGCCGCGAAAGGTGTGCCGAACGTGACGCTGGTGCGCTCGACCACGAGCAACGGCCTCTGCAAGATTCATGTGTTCTTCAATGGTGCCATCACCCCGAACAACGCCTATCTGCTGCTCGAGGCGCGCCTCGGGCAGGTGGCCTTGCCGCCGGCGGCGCACATGAGCGTGCGGCTCATGATGCCAAGCATCTACCCGTTTGCCGAGTACGCCCTGGTCTCGCAAAAGACGACCAGCAGCGCGATGATGCCGACCTACGCCTTTACCATAAAGCCGCGGCTGCTGGACGTCCCGGGCGTCTATACCGTGGCCTCGATCGGTCGCGGCTGGCCCGAGGTGCACGTCGACCTGTCGCTGCGGCGCCTCATCACCCACCATATCGGGCTCTCGCGCATCGTGGCCCTCCTGCGTGCCCACCAGGGGCCGTATTTTGGGGGGGTCATGGCCGGCTTTCACGACAGCTTCTTGCTGACCGCAGCCGGCCGCCCCGCGACAGTCGCCGCGCTCCGCCGGCTGCCGGTGCCCCTGGGGGGCGTGCGCGGCGCCACCCTGCCGTTGTCGGCGCTCGCGCATGTCGCCGTAGGCCCCCCGCCCCGCATCCGCGGCTCGGCCGTCGCCCACCATGCCCACAGCCTCCTGATCGAGGTCGCCGCGCAGGCGAGCGCCAACGTCGAGCAGGTTGCCCACGGTGTGGCCCGCGCCATTGCCTCCTTGCGCCGGGGCCTGCCGCGCGGTGTGCGTCTGGTGCGCGACTACGACCTCTCGCGGCTCATCAAGGCAAGCCTGCATGACGTATGGATGGCGCTCATCCTGGGCACCATCATCACCTTCGCGGTGCTGCTCGCCTTCCTGCGGCGCTTTGACACCGCGCTCGCGACCGTGGTGGTTGTGCCCCTGTCGCTCGCCGGGACTTTCGTGGCGCTGCATATCCTGCACCTCGGCCTCAATATCATGACCTTGGGCGGCATCACCGCCGCCATCGGCGCGCTCGTCGACCACGCCATCGTCGTGATCGAGCAGGCGACCCACGCCCATGCCCCGGGGACCATCGCCGAGCGCCGTTCGCGGGCCTTGCGCGCCGCCGGCGAGGTCTTGCCGATGATGACCTTCGCGACCCTGACCTCGGCCTTGGTGTTCGTGCCGCTCATATTGCTGAGCGGCACCATCGGTATCTTGTTTCGGCAGATGGCGGTAGCGCTTGTCACCGCGCTGGTCGTGTCCCAGGCGGTGGCGCTGTCGGTGACCCCGCTGCTCGCCACCTACCTCGCCGGGCGCGAACGATTGGCCCCCAAGGCGTGGCGCCCGGCGCGCCGCGCGCGCGTAGCCTATGCCCGGGCCCTGCGCCGCGGCCTGCGCACGCCAATCCTCGGTGTCGTGGCGAGCCTCGCGATCCTAGCGGGGGCCTATGGGATCTTCCGGGTCCTGCCCACGGCCTTCCTGCCGGCGTGGAACGAGGGCGTGATTGCGGTGCCGTTTCGCACGGCCGTGGGAAGCTCGGCATCCCAGACGTTGGCGGTGGGGCGCGGCCTGGTGGCCATTGCCGCCCATGACCCCGAGGTGGCGACCGCCTCGGTGGTGGTCGGCCAGAGCCTCGGTAACCCGCGCGCGACGCCCAACAAGGGCGACATCGTCATGACCCTGAAGCCGCAGGCCTCGGCTGTTGCCACCATGCGCACCCTGGGCGCGCAGTTTCGCGCCGCATATCCCAGCCTGTCGATGCTAAAGCTCCATCAGCTCCTGGTGACGCAACTCGGCAACCTGTCGGGCGCCCACGACCCGCTCGACGTCGAGGTCTTCGGGCATAGCGCCTCGGCGCTCGCGGTCTACGCCCGGCGCCTCGAGGCGCGGCTCGCCGCGAGCCACCGCTTTGCCAACGTGAGCTTTGCCACCTCCTCGGCGGGCCCCACGATCACCATGACCCCGCGCACGCGCGCGCTGCAGGAGGGCCTCACGCCACCCCTCCTCGGCACCCAGCTGCTGGCCGGGTATTGGGGGGTGCCGGCGGGCTACCTCCTGCGCGGTGCCCAGATCCTGCCGATCGCGGTGTCGACAAGCCCGGCCGGCGGCATCACCGGCGGCCTTTCGCCGCGCCTGTTCGTGCATGCGCCGCACGGTCCGTATGCCCCGCTCGCGGCCTTTGCCCGCGAACGCACGCAACGCTCGGTGCCGGTCATCACCCACCAGAATCTGGTGCCATTCGCGGATATCGAGGTCCGTCCGCACCGCTCCATGGGGCTAAACCAGGCGGCCGCGACGGCGCGCCAGCTGATCGCCAAGACCCCGCTCCCGCCCGGCATCACCGCGCGCATCGGCGGTTACTACAAGGAGCAGGCCAAGAGCTTCGCGCAGATGGAACTCACCTTGGTCTTTGCGTTGCTCGTGTTGCTCGTGCTGGTCGGCTATCAGCTGCGCGCACAGCGCGCCGCGCTCGCGGTGCTGGTGGCGACCTCGTTGAGCGCCTTAGGCTCGCTTGCCGCCCTGTGGCTGCGCGGCATCCCCCTGGACAGCACCTCGTTCCTCGGCCTGCTGCTGGTGTTCGCGATCGTCGTCAATAACGGTATTTTGATCTTCGGTCAGGCGCGCCACTATAAAAGTCCCCCGGGCCGCATCGAGGTCGAACTCGCCGCCCGCCGGCGGTTGCGTCCGATCCTCATGACCATGGCCGCCGACGTCCTGGGGTTCCTGCCGCTGGCGGTGGGGGTGGGCCATGGTACCGATCTCCTGAAGCCGCTCGCCACCGCGGTCATGGGCGGCCTGGTCCTGGCGCTGGCCGCCTCGCTTTTCATCGGCCCGATGCTTTATATGGCGTTTTCGCGTCCACCCAGGCCGTGAGGCGCGAGGCGGTCTTGCGCATCTCGTCATGCAACTTGCGCCGGATCATCCACGGCCCTATGAGTGGCGGAATATAGAACGAGGGCGTAAACGTCGCCTCAAAGCGCGCCTTGGTGCCGCCCGCCACCGCCTGCAGGCGCCACTGCGAATAGCCCGAGCGGAAGCTCGACAGCTGCGGGATGATGACGCCGCGCACCCGCAGGTGTCGCCGCGCGGTCATGGCCTCGGTCTGAGTGACCGGGAAGCAGATGAACAGCACGCAGCTCCTGATATGCATGCGCAGCAAGGTCAGTCCGTCGCGCCGAATCACGGTGGCGCGCTTGACCGCCGGGTTCAGCCGCCTGATATCGGCATAATCGGTGATGACGTGCCACACCCGCCGCACTGGGGCGCGCAGCATCATGTCGAGACTCATGTGAAAGTGGTCGCCGCGCGCCGACACCGCGATCTTCATGGGACGGACGGCCCATGCGGGCATGGACACGGCGGCCCCGAGCGCGGCGCCGATAAGGAGGCGCCTAAGCCTTGCGAGCCCAGGTCTTGAAGCGTTTATGGCAATACGCGAGAAGCGCGTCGTAGTCACGGAAGTGGACGCGGAAGTGGCGCTCGGCCGGTTCATCAAGTTCGCAGAAGTCGTTGGAATAGTCGCGGCATATCGGCGGACGCGCGGTGTAAATGCCGCATGCCCCGCTTGCCTCGAGGTGCGCGCACGGCGCCTGCACGAGCAGAAACCACCCGTCCTCATCCTGATAGACCTCGATGCCTTCGTGGCTGACCTGCCATAGGAGGTGCTCAAAGTCACAGCGCGCGCGAGGGGTGGGGATCTTCTGCGTGATATACCGGCAGCAGATCGACGGGCAGCTCGCGCACTTGCCCCGATCATCCACGATCCGCACCGGAAATGCGGCCCTCATGACCACCGTCGGCCGCCGTATGGCCGAGCGGCCGTTTGCGCGGGCGGCCCCGCCACGACCTTTCGGCCAGCCGTCCCGCTGGCACCGATATGCGCTGACATTCAGGCCTTCCGGTAGAGCTTGGCGCCCCCCGCCTTGAACTCGCGGGCCTTGCCGGCCAATCCTTCTTTCAAGGCCGTGTCCGGACTCGCGCCGAGCGTCTGCGCATATTCGCGGACCTCCTGCGTGATCTTCATCGAGCAAAACTTAGGGCCGCACATCGAGCAAAAGTGCGCGAGTTTGGCCGACTCTTTCGGCAAGGTCTCGTCGTGGAGGGCCTGCGCGCGCTCCGGGTCCAGCGCCAGGTGAAACTGATCCTTCCAGCGGAACTCGAAGCGCGCCTTGCTCAGGGCGTCGTCCCGCGCCTGCGCCTGCGGATGACCCTTGGCGAGATCGGCGGCGTGCGCGGCGATCTTATAGGCGATAAGCCCATCCTTCACGTCCTGGCGGTCGGGCAGCCCGAGATGCTCCTTCGGGGTGACATAGCAGAGCAAGGCGGTGCCATACCAACCGATCATGGCCGCGCCGATCGCCGAGGTGATGTGGTCATAGCCTGGGGCGATATCGGTGGTGAGCGGCCCGAGCGTGTAGAACGGGGCCTCATGGCACACGCTGAGCTGCCGGTCCATGTTCTCCTTGATGAGGTGCATGGGCACATGTCCCGGCCCCTCGATCATGGTCTGCACGTCGTATTCCCAGGCGACCCGGGTCAGTTCACCCAAGGTATCGAGCTCCGCGAATTGCGCCTCATCGTTGGCGTCGGCGATCGAGCCTGGGCGCAGGCCGTCTCCGAGCGAGAACGAGACGTCGTAGGCGCTCATGATCTCGCAGATCTCGCGAAAGTGGGTGTAAAGGAAGTTCTCCTCGTGATGCGCAAGGCACCACTTGGCGAGGATCGAGCCGCCACGCGAGACGATGCCGGTGCGGCGCTTCGCGGTGAGCGGGATGAAGGGCAGGCGCACGCCGGCGTGAATCGTAAAGTAATCGACGCCCTGTTCGGCCTGCTCGATGAGGGTGTCTCGGAACATCTCCCAGGTCAGTTCCTCGGCCACTCCGCCGACCTTCTCCAGCGCCTGATAGATCGGCACGGTCCCGATCGGCACCGGTGAGTTGCGGATGATCCACTCACGGGTCTCGTGAATGTGGCGCCCGGTCGACAGATCCATGATCGTGTCGGCGCCCCAGCGGGTCGCCCACACCATCTTCTCCGCCTCCTCTTCTATGCTCGAGGCCAGCGCCGAATTGCCGATGTTGGCGTTTACCTTCACGAGGAAGCGCCGGCCGATGATCATCGGCTCGAGCTCCGGGTGGTTGATGTTGGCTGGGATGATGGCGCGCCCGCGCGCCACCTCGTCGCGTACCATCTCCGGCGTGATGGCGTTCGGTCCGCGCATCTCCACACCGCCGTTTTCGCGCAACGCCACGTACTCCATCTCCGGCGTGATGATCCCGCGTCGCGCATAATGCATCTGCGTGACACGCGCCCCGGCGCGCGCCTTCAGCGCCGTGCGCGTACCCGGAAAGCGGATGGCCGCGGTCTCCGGGTCGTTCTGGCGCTCGCGGGCAAAGGTCGACGATATTGCCCCTTGTTCCACGTCGCCGCGCGCCGTCACCCACTCGGCGCGCGGCCGCGCGAGCCCGCGCGCCAGATCGATGACGGCCGTGGGGTCGGTATAAGGCCCGGAGCAGTCATAAACGCGCAGCGGGGCGTTTTCCTCGGCGCCCAGCGATGCCGGGGTGGCCTCCAGCGAGATCTCGCGCATCGGTATCGCAAGCCCCGCCGTTCCGTTCGATCGCACATAAACCTTGCGCGACGCCGGGAAGGGTGCGGTCATGGCCGCGTCCAGCGCGCGACTCAAAGGAGACAACATTCGAGGGTCGGCGTTCATCGCCAGGAATCCTATGCAAGAGACGTGGAGGCGCGCGTAACGCGCCGAACACGGACCGGAAGGCCCGTCCTTTAAGGGTCCGTTCAACCTAATGGATTTAGTCAGCGATTGCAAGGAGCCGCTTGCGCCCTTTGGGCAAAAGGCTTAACCTCGGAACTCACGTTTCGGACCCCCTTACTAGCATGTCCCAAACATCTTTCGATGTCGCGCGGTCGGCTATGGTGACACAGCAGATCCGCACCTGCGAGGTGCTGGATGAGCGCCTGCTCGAGCGCTTGCGCACGGTACCGCGCGAGGACTTCGTGCCCGCGGGCCAGCGCGCCGCGGCGTTTGCCGATACCCCCATACCCATAGGCCGTGGCCAGGTCATGTTCGCGCCGATGCTCGATGCGCGCCTAGTGAATGCCCTGGCGCTCACGGGCGATGAGCGCGTGCTCGAAATCGGCACCGGGACCGGTTATCTGACGGCGGTCATGGCTGGGCTCGCGCGGCTCATCTATAGCGTCGAGATCGTCCCCGAATTCAAGCTGCGCGCCGCCGCATTACTGGCCGCGCAGGGGGTTGCCAATGCCCTGCTCGAGGTCGGTGACGGGGCCCGTGGCTGGCCACGCCACGCACCCTACGATGCGATCCTCGTGAGCGGCGCGCTGCCCCTGGGCCCGGACGCGCGCCTTCGGGAGTCGCTGGCGGTAGGCGGCCGTCTGGTGGTGATCGTGGGCGAGTCCCCGGCCATGGAGGCCCGCCTCATCGTCCGCGACGGTCCCGATCGTTTCAGCGAGCGTTCCTTGTTTGAGACCGATGTGCCGGTCCTGACGAACGCGCCCCAGCGAGAGTCGTTCTATTTCTAGGGTTCGGACGCCATGCGCGAGATCTCCGTTCAAGACCTTAATGCCCGCCTGAAGGCGGGCGAGACACTGGTGCTCCTGGACGTGCGCGAGCCGTGGGAGCGGAACCTGTGCGCCCTGCCAAATTCCCTGCATGCCCCCATGCAGCAGGTGCCGACGGTCATCAACACGCTCAATGCCGCAGATGAGGTGATCGTCTATTGCCATACGGGGGTGCGCAGCTTTCATGTCGGCAAGTTCCTCGAGCACAACGGCTTCAAGAACGTCGCGAATCTCCGCGGCGGCATAGAGGCCTGGGCGCGCGAGGTCGACAACACCATGGCGCGCTACTAGCCGGTGTTGATCGAGGCGCGCCGTAGCCGGCTTGTCCTGGTCGATCTTCAGACCCGGCTGTACGCGGCGATGACGCCGTCCTCGCCCAACTTTCTGGCGCGTATCCTGCTGCTGGCGCGCGCCGCCGCCGCACTCAATGTCCCGGCCTTGGCGACACGCCAGTATCCGCGGGGCCTGGGACCGCTGCTCCCGGGGCTCGCCCAAGCCTTGGCGGATTCCGTGCCGATATTCGACAAGATGACCTTCTCGTGTTGCGCCGATAGCGCCCTCGGCGAGGCCTTGGGCGGCGACCGCGATCAGGTGCTGCTCGCCGGTATCGAGACCCATGTCTGCGTGCTTCAGACCGCCCTGGACCTTAAAGAGCGTGGACGCGAGGTCTATGTGATCGCCGATGCCTGCGCGAGTCGCGCACCCGAGGATCATCGCCAGGCGCTCGAGCGCATGGGCCGCGAGGGCGTGCGGTTGGCCTCGGTGGAATCAACAGTCTTCGAATGGTTGCGTGACGCCCGGCATCCGCACTTTCGGGAGCTCGCCTGCGCGATCAGGGACTTGCCGAAGATGGGGCCGGATTCGTAAGGAAGGGCGTGAGGAGCGCGCGTGTGCGCCCCAGGGCTCCCTGGTGGGCGCGCACCAGGGATTCACCGGCGAGGCTTGCCGCCTGCCGCACCCGTGCGTCGCCAAGATAGATCCGGGCGGCCGCGATCAGACCGTCCTCATCGGCGACCCGCACCCCGGCGCCGGCTTGCAGCGTAAGTTGCGCGATCTCATCGAAGTTGAACATGTGCGGGCCGAAGACCACCGGCACCCCCAAGGCCAGGGCCTCGAGCGGGTTGTGCCCCCCGGTGTCGACCAGCGAGCCGCCGATGAAGGCGCAGTCGCTGGCCGCGAAAAACAGCATGAGTTCCCCCATGGTGTCTCCCAACAACACCTCCGTCGCCTCGCTTACCGCAAGGCCGGCGCTGCGTGTCACCACCGCCATGCCCTCCGCCCGCGCAAGCCGGCCCACCGATTCAAAGCGTTCCGGATGGCGCGGGACCAGCACTAGCAAAAGGCGCGGGAAGCCCTCCCTCAAAACCCTGTGGGCGCTAAGGATGGTCTCCTCCTCGCCCTGGTGAGTACTGGCGGCGACCCATACCGGCCGGTCGCCCCAGGCGAGCCTCAGGGCCTGGGCCGCCTCGCGCAGGCCAGCCGTCGGCGACAGCTCGAACTTCATGTTGCCGGTCACGTGCAGGCGGGCGGCGGGGGCGCCCAAGGTGCGCAGGCGCGCGGCATCGGCCGCCGACTGGGTGGCGATCACGGCGGGTATGGCAAGGGTCCGGGCGATCAGCCGCGGGATGCGCCTGTAGCGCCCGCGGGAGCGCTCGGACAAGCGCGCATTCGCGAGAAACACCGGGATGTGGCGCCGTTCAAGGGCGGCAAACAGATGCGGCCAGATCTCGGTCTCGAGGATTATGGCCACGCGCGGCCGGACCCTGTCGAGAAAGCGTGTCACCGCCCGCGGTAGATCAAAGGGCGCGAAGCGGTGGATCACGCTGTCGCCAAACAGCATGGTCACTTGCGCCGCCCCGGTCAGGGTCGTCGTGGTGATGAGGAGCGGCGTGTCCGGGTGTTCATCGAGGAGCGCGCGAATCAGCGGCGCGGCGGCGCGCGTCTCGCCCACCGATACCGCATGCACCCATATCGGTGCCCCGGCGATCGGCTCCCCATACCCCAGGCGTTCCACCCAGCGCGGCGCATACTCCGCGTCGTGACGCGAACGCCACCAGAGCCGCAGGAGCGCAAGTGGCAGCAAGAGGCGCGCAATGAGCGTGTACCCCCTCATGCCGCCTCCCCCAGCCCCAGGCGGGCGAGCGCCGCCAGCACCTCGTCTGCCGTCGGACAGGATCGGAAGCCCCCGAGGTCGAGCGCGTCGCGCGCCAGCACCCCCGTCTGGGCCGGGTCGCTGTCCCGAAAAATCCCGACCGTCGGCCGCCCCAGGGCCGCGGCGAGGTGCAGGAGGCCGGTATCCACGCCTACCGTCATCCGTGCCCCCGCGATCACGCAGGCAAGTTCCCGTATGCCGGTGCGTGGCAGCGCCCGGGCCCCGTCCCCGATCGCCGTGGCGATCGCCGTGGCGGCCGCCTGCTCCCGGGCGTTTCCCGATGGCAGCAGGATGCCAAAGCCGCGCTCGCGAAGCGCCTTGCCGAGCGCCACCCAGTGCCCGGGGGGCCAGAGTTTCGAAGCCCGGCTGGTGGCATGGAAGGCCACGCACACGGGCTTGCCGGTGTCGCCCGCCGACGTCATGGTCAACCCGTAATCCGGCCTAGACGCAGGCAGCGGGTACCCCAGCGCACCGGCCCCCAGCATGCGATTACGCCACACCGCATGCCGATCCCAGTCCATGGCAAGGCCGCAGGTATAGAACGCCGCCGCCAGGGGCTCACGCGCTGATCGCCGGTCCGGGCCGTAGAGCGGCCCGCGGGCGAGTCGCGCGACCAGCGCGCTTTTAACCAGGCCCTGGGTGTCGAGGATCAGGTCATAGCGTGTTTGCGCAAGCCGCGCGCGCAATTCCCCCACCCCCCGCCACGTCTCCCGCTCCCAGGGTGCGCGCAGCCAGCGCCGGATGTCCGCCGGTATCACCGAATGGATCGCCGGGTGCATCGCCGGAATATCGGCAAAGGCCGGTTCCACAAGCCAGTCGATGACGATGCCAGGCCGCATGCTGGCCATATCGGTGACCATCGGGAGGTTATGAACGACATCGCCGAGCGACGAAGTCTTGACGAGAAGGATATGCATCAGTTTACGTTACCGCTTGGCACCAAGGGCCAGCCAGGCCGTTATTTGCGCGACAATAGGTCGGCTCGATCTCGATGTTTACTGAGGAGCCACAGCTTCACGTACTTATAGTAGGTGGTCTCGGCATTGGATATGGCAAGCATCAGGCCTTCGGCGCCGTCCAGCAACCCCCTTCTGACGAAGTAGGTGCGCACGAACGACCACAGGCCATGCGCCAGGGCTTGCGCTACACCCCCTCGCTGGCCACCTTGGGCCGCCATGGCCGCGCCCGCCGATGAATAGCTGTCGACCTTGCGAAGTACCTCCTCCAGATCCCGATAGGTCTCGTGACATAGCGGCTCGCGAAGTGTTTCGACGGGACCTGACACCACAAGCCGTTCGTGAACGAGATCGTCGCTAAAGCGTGCGCGACCACGGCGAAAAAGGCGCGTCACATAATCCGGATACCAGCCCCCGTGATGTATGAAGCGCCCGCAATAACTGGACAGGCGCGGCATGCGAAAGGCGTCCGCCCGCGGTTCCGACGACAGCACCGTTCGAATCTCGGCCTGGGCCTCTTGCGGCAAGTATTCGTCGGCGTCGAGCGACAACACCCACGTGCCCGTGGCGTGATCGAGTGCGCGGTTCTTTTGAGGACCGAAGCCCGGCCAATCCGTCTCCACGACCCGCGCCCCCGATTGCCGACAAAGGGCCACGGTGCGGTCGGTGCTCCCCGAGTCCAGGACGATGATCTCGTCGGCCCACGCCACGGAGGCAAGGCACCGCTCGATCATGTCCTCCTCGTTATGTGTGATGACGATGACGCTCAAAGACACGGCAATACCTTTGAAGGTATTCGGAAAGACTGCCCCCGGTTGAATCTCGACGCGCTCATTATCGGCCTATGTTCCATGACCGCTTCCGGCCTCGCCAATCACGAACGCCGACAGGCCAGTTAAGCCATAC
Organism: Pseudomonadota bacterium; assembly: GCA_021841585.1. Classification (GTDB taxonomy): domain Bacteria; phylum Pseudomonadota; class Gammaproteobacteria; order Acidiferrobacterales; family Acidiferrobacteraceae; genus Acidiferrobacter. The sequence goes on from JAKBUS010000012.1 coordinate 21,998, forward strand.
GATGACCCGCAAAGCCCACAGTAACCCTTTTACTACAGTAATCCCGCGCAGCGCGGGGCTTTCATGGCCGCCAAAGCCCTTGGCTGGACCGTCCCAAGCCGCCATCAGACTTGCCGTATTGCGGTGTTTCGCCGCACGCACCGAACCGCCCGCGCTTTAGCCTCTCAGGCCGGGTCGGTAGCCCAGCGCCACGGTAGCACGCCGTATTGAGTCGCCATGTCTCGCCGCTTCCGGCGGGCCCGCTTGGACTTCCCTATTTCCCGCGGCCCGACGAGCGGGCTTTCGACATGCTGTGCGGTCCTAACGCTGCCTGACCCGTTTGTTTTCCACCCGCGGGGCCCAATATTTGCGCCTGCGCCAAGCGTTCATTACTCATGCACCGAAGCTTCCCATCATATCCCAAATCTAGCTCCAAGCACGCGCCGACCACCATAAAGAGCCGCTATAGGCGCTTGTTCAGGAATCCATCCTGGCATCTCCCAAAACCCATCCGCTTCTGTTGCCGCCCTTATAAAAAGGGGCACTGGTCTCATATTTCAAGCGGCCACCCGACACGTTCCGGCCCTTGCCCACCGCGCGCGCAAGTTTGCGCGCGGCCACAGGTCGACGCTACACTTGCAACCCATATCAAAGCCGTCCTCAAGCGGCGGATCCGAAGGAGTGGTGGTGGAGAATCGTAGTAGCTGGGCCGCATTAACCTTGTTTGCAGTCCTTTTTTTCATCTGGCCCATTGCGCACACAATCGCCCTTAGGAACGTCCTCCTCTTTATCCTAGTCCTGTGGTTGGGAGTTCAGTGGAATCGGGAACGCGGCCGCCAGATCCTCTTTGCCTGGCACCCCGTGGCATGGGGTCTCGCCCTTTTTACGGCATGGCTATTTGTCGAGCTCCTATTCACACCGTTTTGGCGCGAAGCCTTGGGCGCGATTCAAGGTCAGTGGCTAAGCGCCTTGCTCTCGGGTTTTCTGGGTGTGGCAATCCTCGCGTGGCGAGGCGATCTATCACCGCGAGCGGTCCTCTTGGTGTTTTTCGGAACCCTCGTTATAGAGGCCGTGGCCGTCGATGCCCAAGGCTTCCTGTGGATGATACATCACGGACAGCTCCCGCATGGCCTCGTGGGTCGGCGATGGAAGGGGTTAACGGCCGGTCCCGATAAAAGCAACTACTTAACCAATATGGGCCTCGACCTCCTCGTAGCCGAATTGAGTCTGCGCTTGGAGGGCGACCGCTTCCTTCCGATGAATCGCGCCGCGATGGGGATCATTTTTGCGCTGCTGCTTCTGAGTTCCTATTTCGAGGCCATGCGCAACGGTCTCATAGACCTCGTCATTCTGGCCGCGTTTCTCGTGGTGCGCTTCGCGTATCGCCATCGTGCTCAGTTCACGATGCGCCGCCGTCTAATCGTGGCCGGCATAGTGCTCGTCACCTTTGTTTTGATTGGCCTTGACCTTGCTTTTGATCACCGCTGGGACAGTCTCTACGCCACGATCCCCGTCGCATGGAATACGGCCGCGCACCGACAAGCTTGGCTAAATCCGGGCCGAACCCCTCTGCCCTTATTGCCGAACGGTCAAGCGGTTTCCCAGTCCAACTATTTACGCATCGCCTGGATCAAGGAAGGCTTCAAGTCATTATTCGATTTTCCATTGGGTCTTGGTTATGGTAGGAGCGCCTTCGGAAAGGCTATTTTGTTGAGGTTTGGTCCTGGAGCAGGCACCGCCACGTCCACCAATAATGGCTTTCTGAATCTGGCCTTAGGCGCCGGCTTCCCCGGGCTTATATTTTGGTATATATGGTATTTTTTGGCCCTTAAGGGCGCTGCGAATGGAGTCGATAGACCAAACGCTTATTGGTCTCGCGCTCTGCTCCTGATCTTACTGGATACCGGGGCACGAACGCTCGTAGACGCAAACATGCAAGACTACATGCTCGAGCAGTTCCTGTTTCTTTGCACGTTCCTCGCTGCGAGCGCGACAATTCTCGAAAAGCCGGCCGATAAAACGCGCGAGACCCCTTATAAGACAGGTGCGGCAGCGCGCCCGCAATAAGCGCCCAGGCCATATGCAAACGCCGGCTCGCCCTCGGGTTCTGGTATACATACCTCACGGGGCTGTTCCAGACCGCCGTGGCTTTTCCCCGTCTATCGTCGCCTGCGAATTTGCAAAGAGGATGCGTTTGTGCACAACGCGCTTCGTGGCGGCTGCTGAGGGAGATCCCCCGGGACTTGCCAATTGGGCAGGGTTCGAGGTTGAGCGCTTACCGCCACGGCGGCTTTATGCGCGCCTGCGCAAGCTTGGCATAAAGCCTACGGGGATGACGCTGGCGCCTGGTTTTTTGAAGAGCTGCAAAAGAACGCCGCCCGACCTAATACATGCTCACCAGCTAGAATTCGCCGTGCGCGAAATGATGCGTCGCTTCGGGCGCCGGCTTCCTGTCCTTGTTCATGCGCACGTAGTTAGTCAAAAAGCGTGCGCTTCGCGCGGTATAGCAGACCGTTACCTAGCGGTCTCCGATTATGTCGGCGTGAGCTTGGCAAAAATGGGTTATCCCGCCGATCGCATCATGACGATCCGTAATGGTGTCGACACTCAGACCTTCATGCCCGCGACGCCATCAGAGGCGGCATTGGCAAAGGCGCGTCTTGGGGTCGATCCGGATACCCCGGTCCTTGCTTTTGTGGGCCGCAAGCATGATGTGAAGGGGTACCCAACATTCCTTGCCGTGGCCGAGCGTCTCCTCAAGAACCCCGCCCCCCTTCTCGTTCTGGCTATAGGCGCTGATCCCGAGCGGCCCACTGGGGAGAGCGGGTTTCTTGCGTCGCGGGAGCGTGAAAGGCGGCTTGCGGATAGTGGGCGCTTTCGGTCTATGCCGGCCATGCCGCAGTCCGATCTGGCGAAACTCTATCGGGCGATCGACGTGACAGTGTCACCATCCCTCGCAGAACCGCAAGGGATGGTGATGATCGAATCCATGGCGGCCGGTTGTATCACTATCAGTGCGCGCGTGGGGGGCATCCCGGAGACCATAACGGATGGTGTCACCGGCCTGCTGCTCGATGATCCGCGCGACACGGATGCGCTCTACGAAACGACCGCCCATGTATTGGCGTATCTCCCAGAATATGCACCCTTGCGGTCGGCCGCCCGCGCCCATGCGGTAGTGAACCTCGACTGGTCAGTAAGCGCGGCACGGCTCGAGGCGCTCTACAACTCTATTCTCGCGTGACGCCTCAAGAGTCGGGCTGAACGGAAGAAGTAAAAAGTGCCCCCGCGGCTTCCAGAACACGCTCCACTGTAAGGTCGCTGACATTCCGGCTTTCAGGTTGCAGGATGATGTGGCGGCACTGCCATGGGTGCCAGCGCGTGGCATCGCTGTTTCCAAAGAAGCAGACCAGGGGCTTTTGCAGGGCAGCGGCGACGTGCATCGCGCCGCCGTCGCTCATTATAGCCCCTCGGCATGCATCGAGGGCCGCGATCAAGGTGCCGAGGTCGCGCGTCGGAAGCGGCAGCAACGAACTGCTCCCCACCGTCTGCGTGATGCGCTGCGCGAGCGCATCGTCGCCCGGATGCGTTGGGTCATTTGCCTCGCCCGGAGACCACAAAAGTAAGATCTTATGTCCTTGGTTCGTAAGCGTGCGAATGAGCGCTTCGTAGCCTTCGGCGTGCCACCGGTTGGTTGGATGGCGGGCGCTTATGTGCACGGCAAGGGGCGCTATGGGACCAAAAGCGGTCCGCACCTGGAGTTGTACGGGGGTGGAGTAGACAGGTTCCGTGGTGACGCGAGTGGCGGGAGGGCTGCCTGTCACGCCCAGCGGTTCGAGCAGCCGGAACAAGTCCTCGACCTCGTGGCGCGGCTCCTGGGCGCGTTGCAGGACGATATCAATCCCGTCGCGCTTCCCGTCATCCGATGCGAACCCTACGATTCGCGCGCCGGGCAGCCAGCGCGCAAACTCGAGTCCCCGCGCATAGTAGCTTGCCGCCGCCAGCACCACGTAATCGAAATGAGCCGCACGCAAATCCCTCACCAATCGTATCCGTGCCCAGTACGCGCCGGGCCTTTGCCTTGGCGGAAGATGTTTGGCCTTTGCGTAGACGTAGACGCGATCGAGGTCTGGGTTGCCGGCAACGATCGGGGCGCAATAGGTGTTTGCGAGCAACGCGATATGGGCTTTGGGGTAGCGCCTCCGTAGCGCCGCAAACAGCGGGGTCGTGCATACCAGGTCGCCAATGTTGTCTCGGCGAATAAACAAAATGCGCTTCGGCTCGATCACGCCGCTCCCTCGTGCCCGATTGCGGCCAAGACGGCATCGACCGGAATATGGTCGACGCGTGCCGCCTGCAAAACCGTATGATCCGCCCCCCAGGGACGCCATTGAATAACCTTGTGATTGCAATACAGGCCGATGACCGGAGTTCCCACGGCGGCGGCAATATGGACATGGCCCCCATCGGACCCCACGAGCGCACGCACGGCGGCAAGGCCGGCTGCAAGCGCCAAGAGGTCGGACGTAGGGTGGCCCAGCACCGGTAGGTCTCGGCACTGGTCGAGCAACTCCTGGGCGCGCGCGTCGTCGCCCGGGTGTTCGGGTCGAGATGCCTCTCCCGGTGACCAGAAGAGCACGAAGCGGTGTCCGTGCTCGGCACCTTTGCGGATCAGGGCCGCGAAGTTCTCGAGCGGCCACCGGTTCTCGTCTTCACGAGCGCTGATGTGAAGGCCGATCGCCTGTCCATAGCCACGGCTCGCCAAAGACTCACGGGCGCCCGCGATCATCTCTCGCGCCAATGTCAGGCGCGGCGCGGGCGGTGGGCCGGGGATGTCCAGCGCGTAAAGTAGCTCGTAGACCCTTTCGACCTCATGGAGTGGCCGGCCGGCGTATTGATCCACGATCTGTTCGGTGATGCCGGCTAGGCGGGTCAGGTTGCGCATCTCGGAGCGCGGGTGACTACCGGCATGCAGGACCACCCGGTAGCGCTCCCGCCGCAGGCCCGCGACAAGCTTAAATCGGTCTCGTACGAGCGCCAGCGTTCCCGCGCCCGGTCTATGCTTGGATTTGACGTAGACATGGACGCGGTCGAGATAGGGGTTGCCGTCCAGCAGCGGCGCATTGTAAGAATTGACGAGCGCACCGATATGGGCCCCTGGGTAGCGATGGCGGATCCCCTCGAAGACGGGCAAGGTGCATATGAGGTCGCCGATATTGTCGCGACGGACGACGAGAATACGCGGCGTTTCGCGTGCTGGCTGAGAGAGGGGGTCCGATGGCACGGGCATGCCGGTAAGTGTATCGGAATTGCGGCGCAAAAGGTTCTTTCCAAACGCCCACCATGTTGCTATCCCGCAGGGAGTTGGTGCCTCGCTTGGAAACGGCCGTCGCTCATCCCTTCCCCGCGCCTTCCCTTGGTATGATGCCCCACCATCTGGGAGGACTCATGTGCGGGATCGGAGGGTTTGTCGGTAAGCGGGTCGTCGACCCCAAGCAATGGCAGGCGATGCTCGCGGCCCTGAGGGTCCGCGGCCCCGATGCCCAAAAGGCGGTGTTGTGGGATGGCTCTTTCCGCGAGACGGACGGCGTCGGCGCGGCCTGCCTTTTGCACGCCCGTCTCAGCATCCGTGACCCGCGCCCCGAGGCCGATCAGCCTATGGCCAACGCCCAAAGGGATATCTGGGTGTGCTTCAACGGCGAGGTCTACGGCTATGAGGCCGAGTGGGAGGAATTGCGCCGTCAAGGCTACGCCTTTCACACGACGAGCGACACTGAGTTCATCCTCCATGCTTATGAGGCCTGGGGGGATGCCTTCGTCGAGCGGCTGCGCGGTATGTTCGCGATCGTCATCCTCGATCTGCGTCGCAAGCGGCTTTTTGCTGCCCGGGACCGGCTGGGCCTAAAGCCACTGCTTTACTATGCCGACGGCGAGAACCTGGCGTTCGCCTCCACCCTGCGCGCCCTGCTGCCCTATCTCGGAGATCGGGCGCGTATCGCCCCCGAGGCCATAGACGCTTATCTCGCCCACCGCTACGTCCCGGCCCCCCTAACCCTGGCGCAGGGCGTGCGGCGGCTAGCCAACGGCAGCTGTCTTAGCTGGGAGTTCGGGCGGGGGTTGCCCCCGGAATTGCGTGTGTACTGGCGCCCGGCGCCCGTGGCCGCGGATTTCCAGGAGACCCTCGATGGCGCGGTGGCGTTGCGCACGGCCTCCGATCGCCCGGTGGGAATCTTTCTGAGCGGCGGCATCGATTCAGCGGTCGTGGCCTCAAGCCTCGTGCGCCAGGGCTACACGAATATCACCGCCTTTACCGCCACCTTCCCGGGCACCGCCTATGATGAGGGGCCGCAGGCCGCGCGCATGGCCAAGGCCCTGGGTCTTGCCCACAGGGCGGTACCCGTCGAGCCACGCCTCACCGATGATTTCGATCGCATCGTTGCCGATCTCGACGAGCCCTTCGCCGACCCCAGCGCCCTACCGCTCTGGTATCTGGCGCGCGCCGCCACCGAGGAGGTCAAGGTGGTGCTGGGCGGCGATGGTGGTGACGAGCTGTTCGCCGGCTACAAGCGCTATCGCCAGCACCTGCGCAGCCGCTGGCGTGGGTCCCTCACCATCCCGCTCGCCTATGACGGTTTGCCGTGGGAGAAGCCGGCGCGCTGGCGCGAGGAGCTGGGATTGACCTGGCAGGAGGCCTATGTGCTGCGGTTCTCGGGGCTTTCGCCTGCCGTGCGTCGCTATCTGCAGCCCGACCTGCCGGGGATGCCCCTCATCCACTGGCGGCACTTCCCCTCGCCACACAAGGGCTTGGCGGCCCTGCTCGACATCGATTTCGCCAATTACCTGCCGGAGTACATCCTGCGCAAGGGCGATCTCTGTACCATGGCCCACGGGCTCGAATTGCGCGCCCCGCTCCTCGATCACCGGCTCGTGGAGCTCGTGACCGGCCTGCCCGCAAATCGGCGCTTCACGCGTCCCGCGAAGTCGCTCCTCATCGGGACCTGCCAGGTCTGCCAGGACGAGGGCCTGTTGACCGCCAAGAAGCGCGGCTTCTCGCCCCCCTTGAATCGCTGGTTGCGCGAAGACCTCTCCCCGCGGCTCCCGGATCTCGGAGTGCGTCTGGCTGAGGCCACCCATGGCCAGCTCCGGGCGCAACGCGTGGATACCCTGGTGGCGGCCTACTCACGCGGCTTCGACAAGCTCGCGGAGCCTGTCTACCAGCTGCTGGTGCTGGACGTCGCCCTGCGATCCCTCGGCTTCGGGGTTTGAGGGTCGCTCAGGGCTGCCCTTCGGCCAGAACGGCGGAGATGGCGCCAAGGACATCCCTGCCCGAAATCCCGGTGCTGCAGCGGGCCGTGTAGGCGCAATCCTCGGGGCTACGCACGCATGTCTGAATCCACGGGCGACTCCTTTCGAAGAGCACCGTCTCGTCGCGGCAAGGCATATCAGCGCGAGTCACTGCTCGGTAAGGGGTGGTCGCGTAGAATTCCGTAGGGCCATAGAGGGCCGCCTGTCCGGGCCCGAAGAGCACGACTGAAGGCGTCCTCGTGACACGCGCCAGATGCGCGACGCCGGTATCCAAGGAGATAAGCAGCCGGGCCGCGGCCAGGAGGTGCCACATGTCGCGCAAGCCCAGCTGTCCGGCGACGTTCTGAAATCGCCCCTCGGGGTCGACCGCATGGGCAAGACCCTCCTGCCCTGGGCCCGCGCTCAAGATGATATGGAGCCCTTGTCGGGCGAGCGCCGCGGCTACCTCGCGCCAGCTTGCCGCGGGCCAATATTTAAGCGGCGAACCGGCGCCAAGATGCAAGACCGCGTACGGGATGTCCGGCGGTGTGAATCTCCCGGGCCCGGGAGGCGGCCAGTCCTTGGGGTCGAAGCGTTCGCCTTCCGCTCGGTCGTTTCCGGCGAGCGCCGCCATCATGTCAGGCAGGGTCGTGAGCCGGTCGGGTGGGGATATGGCCTCGTCCAGTGATGCGCGATAATACCAGGCGCCACCAGCGTAGCCGCGAACCCAGCGGGCATCGGCGGCACGCGCAAGCCAACCATGACGGCTTTCGGCGGGCACGACGGCGAGATCAAAAGGCCCGAGGGCGCGCAGGCGGGTCAGGCTGTGACGATCGCGGGGATCGAAGGGGACGGTTTCGAGACCGTACGGGCGCCCCTCGTACAGCGGGGCAAAGGCCGGCGGGCAGGTCATGACGAGGCGTGCGTCCGGGTAATGGTGCCTGAGCCGCGCCAATAGCGGGGTCAGCATCAGGGTGTCGCCGAGCAGCAGATTGTGCGCGACCAGGATGCGGTGGACCTCCTCCGCGGGCGGCCTGCGCCCGCCGCGGGTCAGCGCGTGCCAGGCGATGCGCGCGCGCAAAGGAAGACGGCTTGCGCGCCTAGCCATGTCCGCCCCGCGCGCGCAGGAGGTCCTCGTAAAAGGCCACGAAACGCTCACCCATGAGGCGCAGGTCGTAGGGCTCGATAGCGGCGCGTGCCGCCTGGCCCATCTCCGCGCGCTGTATGGGATCGAGTAGTGACGCGCAGGCCCGTGCAATGCCATCGGTGTCGAGGGCGTCACACACAAACCCCGTTTTGCCCTCGACAAGAAGTTCGGAGGTCCCGGCCGAGCGGCTCGTGACGACCGGCAGACCGCAGGCCATAGCCTCGAGCACGACGTTGGGTGAGGGATCGTAGAGGGCCGGCAGGATGAAGGCGTCGGCGGCCCCATAAAACGGCCGAGGATCTGTCTGGCGCCCGCTAAACCAAAGGCGGTTCCCTATCCCGAGCGCCTGCCCCAACTGCCGGTAGCGTGCCTCGTGCCGGTCCTGCCCCACCACCAGCAGGCCCGCGGAGGCTGGCAATAAGGCTATGGCCTTCATCGCCTCGGCAAGCCCCTTGCGGTAGAAGCCCGATCCCACGAACACGAAGATCGTGTCCCCAAAGGGGATGCCATGGCGCTGCCGCACTTGGTCGCGCTCGGCCTTCACGTCCGGATGAAAGTGTTGGATGTCGACTCCATTGTAGAGAACCACAAGCTTATCGGCCGTTTGCGGAAAAGCGGTGGCGATCTCGTCGCGCACCATGCGCGATCCGCATATGACCGCGCGCAGACGCGGATGTGTGAGTGCCTTGGTCTCGGCGGCTAGCGCGTAGAGATGGTAGGGGTTGAGGCGCAGGCGGACACGCCCCCAAGGGCTCGTCGTCCGCCGGCGCTGGGCAAGCCAGCTGCGGTGCAGGCCATCGCCGGCTCGAAAGATGTCGGCGCAGGCCATGCGCTCGTGACTCTGCACGAGGTCTGCCTTGAGCGCGCGCAACCTGCGGCAGGCACATAGGGCAAAGCCGAGGTCCCGCCAGATGGAACCGAGATAGCGGGGGTTGCAGCGCTCGATGCGCATGTCGTCCGCACCCTGCGGCCAATCACGCGTCACAAGCATGATCTCCACGCCCTGTGCCGACAGGGCGTGGGCGGCCCGTGCCACAAAGCGCTCGGCGCCGCCGTCGGGGCGGTAGCGCTGGCGGATCAGGACGACGCGCATGCGCGTGTCTTTGTGTCCTCGAGGAGATCCGTTATAGCCTGCACCACCTCCCCCACCCCCACCGCCCCCAGACACTCGCTCACCTGCCCATCACCGCAGCCGGCGAAGCCACAGGGCCGACAACTATAAGACGAAGCGGTCAGGACGCGCGCCGGCACCCGCCAGGGCGCCCATTCTTGGTCCCCGCTCGGCCCGAAGATCGCGACCACCGGTGTGCCCATGGCCGAGGCCATGTGCATAGGCGCCGAATCCACGCCTATGAAAAGCTGTGCCCTCTGCAAAAGGGCCGCAAGCTCCTTGAGGGTAAGCGTCCCGCTCCAGTCGACAAGCGCATCCGAGGACGGAAGCGGCGCGAGGATCTCGGCTATCATCTCGCGCTCCGCGTCATCGGGTCCCGACGTCACGACCAGGGCATGTCCCGCGGCCAGGAGTTGGCGCATGAGTGCGGTCGTGGATGCGGCGGGCCAGGCCTTGAAAAGCCAGCGCGACGTCGGGTGGATGACGAGAAACGGCCGCGCGGCAAGCCCAGCCCGCGCAAGGCGGCCATCCACGCCGCTCCAGGCCTCGGGTCCCGCCGCGAGGCGCACGACCTTCTCCTCGGGCGGGATCATAAGCCCCAGTCGGCGCAGGGCGTCGAGGTGGGTTTCGACGGTGTGTCGCTGGCGGGCGGGGACATCATAGAGATGCGTGAAGCTCCTGCGCCACCAGCGCCCGCGCCGTCCGGGGTAGCGGCGCGCGACCGCATAACGCGGCTTCAGGATCCGGGTGAGCAGGGCCCCGCGCGGGTGCTCGGTGAGGTGCACAATGAGATCATAGCGGCGGTCCTTCAAGGCCTTGAGCAAGCGCCGCTCGGTGGCGATCTTGCGGACGAGCGGCAGGTCGCGCGTTCGCCGGTCGATCGTGTGGATGGTGGCGATGTCGGGATTGAGGCGCAGCATATCGAGGCTGTCTTCGTAGATCAGGGCATCCACCTCGATCCCAGGGATCAGGGCGCGCAGGACGCGGAATACCGGCGTGGCCAGCAACACATCGCCATGGTGGCGGAGCTTTATAACGAGGACGCGGCGTACGACGGCGGGATCGATGGCATCGGCGAGCATCGCGCCACAATAACGAAGCCCCGTCGGCTTGTCCACGAACAGCGCCAGGACCTCGGCCATCGGGGGAACCTGAGGGCTCGAGCGATCGGGGGCGCGCGCGGGAAAGACCCGCCAAGGGTGGCGCGAGACCGGGCCAGCGCGCTGCACGGCGATTGAGCTGGCACCTTGGACGTCAGCGGCTATCCGGTCGAGCTCCCCCTCCCAGCCTTCCGAGTTTACGGGATTTCTGGGATTCCCGGCCCCAAATATTTCTGAGGCCCTTCACATAAGTCGCGTGCCGGCCCCGTCATGCGGGGCGTTCTTGCGGCGGCCGCTCTCTTGTGGCCAGCTGGTGTCCCTGGAAATCCCCGAGGCCCCCTTCGTGCCGCGTGGTCGGCACCTTCCAAAGTATTCGAGTTTGCGAACCAAACAAGCAGGTCTGCGCACCTTGACAAGCCCCGCATGATTTCTCGCCTTCGTGCCACCCTGTCGGCGTTCACTTGCGCGGTACCTTGGTTGGCATGCAAACGCTTTGCCTCAAGGCCCAGCGCGCCGCTCACGTCCCATGTATGTCTTGTGGGCGTCTGTTGGCGCATCTAGGCCGTGGGTGGCGGTGATCTGCGAGACGCGAGGCTTGCGGGCTATCGAGAGGGGATCACGACATTCATCCGAATGATTCGCGATGATCGATGTGGCCTCTGATCCCTCACAAGTGGGATGTTCTACAACGCCAACTAGGTTGCAATAGACCTTTATCGCGAGGAGATATCCATGCCGAGCAAAAAGCCATCGACGGAACCCGAAAAGAAGTCGGCCTCGAGAACCACAGCAAGGTCAAAGTCCGTAGCCAGCAAGTCCGCTTTGCGATCCGCGGCTGCGGGGCGCCGGCGCATTCGCGCCAAAAGCGCCAAGGGCAAGACGGTGAAGACCGCGAAGGCGGGCCGGTCTGAAAGTCCTTCCGTGCGCACGAGCACCCCTTCGACCATCGCTCGCTCCGATCGTCATGCCCAGAGCCTGTGGCGCAAGGCCCTCGCCAGTGCGGAAAAAACCTATGGTGACGGCGCGCGGGCCCACAGGGTCGCTTATGCCGCGCTGAAGCACGAGTACGAGAAGAGCGGCAACCGCTGGGCGCGCAAGGCAGTGGCTGGGCCATCGGACGCGCAGGCCGCGCGCGGCCCCACTACTCGCCCCCGTTCGACGGACAAGTCCGCGCGCACGGGCCGGAGACATGTGATCCGCAAGCCCGGCTCACCCGCGGAGCTACACGCCAAATCGTCCGGGCGCTAGCCCCGGCCTTTTCATGGCCGCCGCCGGCCATGGGCGTGGTGAGTGGAGAGAGGCCCCATATCAGCTAAGTGAGGTAAGCCATTTGAGCACGGCGCCCGCATCCCGGTGACGCAAGCGCCGGTGCCATGTGGCCCTGTGCGCGCCGGCCCCAGGGCGGGCGCCATGCCCCCACAGGCTATGCGTGGTTGCGACTCGGACCTTAGGATAAGCGAATGACTTGCTCGAGGGCCTCCTCCACCCTTTCCGGGGCGAGATCCTCCAGGCAACGCAGGTGGCCCTGCGGACAGGTGCGGGCGAAGCACGGACTGCAGGGCAGGCCCAGGGTGACGGTCAGGGCGCGATCGTCGAGCGGCGGGGTGTGGTTAGGGTCCGAGGACCCAAAGACCGCTACAAGCGGCTTATGGAGGCTCGCCGCGATATGCATGAGGCCTGAGTCGTTGCTCGCCACGGCGGTGGCCAGCGACATGAGGTCCACGGCCTCGAGCAAGGTCGTATGTCCGGCGAGGTTGATGCACGCGCCTTGCGAAAGATCGTGTATCGACTGCGCGATCCCGCGGTCATGCGGGCCGCCGAGCAGCAGGACTTGCCAGCCTCGCTTGGTGTAGCTGCGCGCAAGGTGTGCGAAGTGGCGGGCCGGCCAGCGCTTCGCGGGACCATATTCGGCGCCCGGACAGAGCGCCAGGAGGGGGGTGTCCGTATCGATCCCGAACCGCTCGGCGCACTGCCGTCCGGCTTCGCGATCGGCGACCAGGCGTGGCGGTTGGGGCGTGGGCAACGGCTCGCCGGGTTCGAGCCCCAGGAGCAGGAAGCGATCGACGGTCTTCAGCCTGCTGCCCGCGGGCTCGCGGCGAATGTCGTTAATAAGTCCGTAGCGGGCCTCGCCGAGATAGGCCGTGCGCCGCCCCGCCCCGCTTGCCCACGCCGGCAGCGCCGACTTGTAGGATCGTGGCAGGATGTAGGCCTGTGCGTAGTCGCGTTCCCGCAGGCGGCGACCGAGCCGCAATCGTTCGCGCAGGGCAAGCCGGCCGTGCGGGACGGCAAGCACGATGGCGTCGGCGATCTCCGGCATACGGGCGGCAAGCGGCAGCGTCGCCGGGGGGGCTATGAGGTCTAGAACGCGGTCCGGGTGGCGCGCCTTCAGGAGCTGAAACAGGCTGTGGGCCATAACCATGTCGCCCACCCACGCCGGTCCCACGATCAGCGCGCGCGCGGCGCTCATTGCCCGTCCGGGAGTTCCTTCATGTCCGTGAGGACGTAGACCGTTCCGCAATAAGGGCAGCGCTCCTCGCCGCTCACATCGATCGGCAGAAACACGCGCGGATGCGAGTTCCAGAGACTCATGGCAGGTGTCGGGCAGTGCAACGGGAGGTCCGCATGGGTCACCTCGACGCGCATGGTGCGCGCCGTCGGTGCCGGGTTCGCCCGCTCCTTGTCCACGTCAGGCCTTCTGTGAGCGGGGCGCGTCCGTCGCCTCGCTCACCGGGGTCACCCATTCGGGATGTGTCTTGCGCCGCCCGTGGACCTGCTCGAAATAGAGGGTCTGGAGCTTCTCGGTGATGGGTCCACGCCGCCCTTTGCCGATCGCGCGGAAGTCGAGCTCGCGGATCGGCGTGATCTCGGCCGCGGTCCCGGAGAAGAACGCCTCGTCGGCGATGTAGACCTCGTCACGGGTGATGCGCTTCTCGCGCACCGGCACCCCGATCTCGCCTGCAAGCTCCATGATGGTCTCGCGCGTGATACCCTCGAGCGCGGCGGTCAGGTCCGGCGTCAGCAGGACGCCGTTGCGCACGATAAAGATGTTCTCGCCGCTTCCCTCGGCCACATAGCCCTCGGTGTCGAGCAGCAGAGCCTCGTCGCAGCCGCATTGCTGGGCCTCGCGCAGGGCGAGCATGGAATTTATGTAGCTGCCGTTGGTCTTGGCCTTGCACAGGGTGACGTTCACATGATGACGGTTGAATGAGGAGGTCTTGATGCGTATGCCGCGCTCCAGGGCCTCGTCGCCGAGGTAGGCGCCCCACGCCCAGGCGGCCACGATCAGATGGACCTTGAGCTTGTCGGCCCTAAGCCCCATGCCCTCCGAACCGTAGAACGCCATGGGCCGGATGTACGCCGATTCGAGGCCGTTTTCGCGCACCGACGCCAGGATCGCCTGGCGCACGGTCTCCTTGTCATAAGGGATGTCCATGCCCATGATGTGTGCCGAGCGGAACAGACGATCGACGTGGGCATCGAGCCTAAATACCGCCGCTCCCGTGCTCGTCGGGTAGGCACGCACACCCTCGAACACGCCCATGCCGTAATGCAAGGTATGGGTTAGCACATGGGTGTTGGCGTCTCGCCAGGGCACAAGCCTGCCGTCATACCAGATCACCCCGTCACGATCCGCCATGGACATACCGTAAACCTCCTCGCCAAAGTTATTGCCTATTCGCGGCCTGGCTTTGCCGCCTAGACCGGCTCATACTGAACTGAAAGAAAGGGCTTCGCAACGGGGGCGAGAGGTCTCTCCACCCTGCCTTGCAAACGCGCTAGATTGGTGGCCGCTATGGAAAGGCTCATCGACAAAACGCTCGAGGACTATGCCCGCGCCCACATCACGGCCCTGCCGGAGGCGCTCGCCGAGATCGAGCACTATACCCACACCCACCGCCCGGATGCGGCGATGTTGAGTGGGCCGGTCGAGGCCGCGCTTCTGCGGCTGCTCGTCATGCTCTGTCCGGCGCGCCGGGTCCTGGAAATCGGCCTTTTCACCGGCTATTCGGCGCTGGCCATGGCGAGCGCCCTGCCGGCCGATGGCGAGGTGCTCTCCTGCGAGAAGGATCCCGAGGCCATCGCCATCGCCCAACAATTCTTCGATCGTACCCCATGCGGCCGCAAGATCCGTATCCGCGCGGGCCTCGCGCTCGACACCCTCGAGGCCTTGCGCGGGCAGGTCTTCGATCTCATTTTTCTCGACGCCGACAAGGAAAGCTACCCGGTCTACTATGATCGCGCCCTGCCCTTGCTGCGGCCAGGTGGGCTGTTCGTCGCCGACAATACCCTGTGGTCGGGCCGGGTGCTTGCGCCCAGTACCCCCGCCGATCTCGGCGTCGCCGCCTTCAACCGCAAGGTCCGGAACGACCCCGGCATGGACGCCGTGCTCCTTACGATACGCGACGGGGTGACCGTCGCGCGCAAGAAGACCGCCTGCGCCTAACGCCGCATGGAATCGAAGAATTCGGCGTTGTTCTTGGTGGCCTTGAGCTTGTCGAGCAGGAACTCAGACCCCTCGAGGTCGTCCATCGGGTGCAGGAGCTTGCGAAGGATCCAGAGCTTCTGGAGCTCGCCCGGATCAATGAGCAGCTCCTCGCGCCGCGTCCCGGAGCGATTGATGTTGATCGCCGGGTAGACGCGCTTCTCGGCTAGACGCCGGTCGAGATGGATCTCCATGTTGCCCGTGCCCTTGAACTCCTCGTAGATGACGTCGTCCATTTTGGAACCGGTCTCGACAAGCGTGGTGGCAAGGATCGTCAGGCTGCCGCCCTCCTCGATGTTGCGCGCCGCCCCGAAAAAGCGCTTGGGGCGCTGCAGGGCGTTGGCGTCGACACCGCCCGTCAGCACCTTACCGGAGGCCGGCACGACGGTGTTATAGGCGCGCGCCAGGCGCGTGATCGAGTCGAGCAGGATGACCACGTCGCGCTTGTGTTCCACGAGGCGCTTGGCCTTTTCGATGACCATCTCCGCGACCTGGACATGGCGGGTCGCCGGCTCGTCGAAGGTCGAGGAGATCACCTCCCCGCGCACCGACCGGGTCATTTCCGTCACCTCTTCCGGGCGCTCATCGATCAAAAGCACGATCAGCACGCATTCCGGATGATTGGCGGTGATCGAATGCGCGATCTGCTGGAGCATCACGGTCTTGCCGCTCTTCGGGGACGAGACGATGAGCCCGCGCTGACCCTTGCCGATCGGCGATATGAGATCGATGACGCGCGAGGTAAGGTTTTCGGTCGATGAGTTCGCCTGTTCAAGCTTGAGGCGGTTCAGCGGGTGGAGCGGTGTCAGGTTTTCGAAGAGGACCTTGTTGCGCGCCTCCTCGGGCGGCTGGAAATTGATATTCTCGACCTTGAGGAGCGCGAAATAGCGCTCAGACTCCTTGGGCGGCCGGATGTTGCCCGTCACCGTATCGCCGGTCCGCAGATTGAAGCGGCGGATCTGGCTCGGGCTCACATAGATGTCATCGGGGCCGGCGAGATAGGAGCTATCCGAGGAGCGCAGGAAGCCAAAGCCGTCCTGGAGGATCTCGACGACCCCCTCGCCCACGATATCCTCGCCCTTCTTGGCCTGGGCCTTCAGGATCGCGAATATGAGGTCTTGTTTGCGCAGGCGACTGCCACCCTCGAGATCGAGAGCCACCGCCATTTCCACCAACTCGGTGGCGGGTTTACGTTTCAGTTCGGAAAGGTGCATTGTCATCTTTTTGAGAAACCGTCAGGCGTGAAAGTGGCGGATGAATCCGCGACCTGATCAGAAAAGGGGTTGAAATAAAGGGAAAGCAGGGGAACCGCGCTTCCTGGCCCGGAACCTTAGCACCTCGGCCGCCCGCCGTCCAGTACCGCGCGCGGCCGAGGTATTCACGCTACAGATTGTCGTCCAAGAAGGCCGACAGTTGTGATTTGGACATGGCCCCCACCTTGGTGGCCTCCACCCCGCCGTTCTTGAAAAGCATCAGCGTCGGGATGCCGCGAATGCCGTATTTTGGAGGGGTTGCGGGATTTTCGTCGATGTTGAGCTTGGCGACCGTGAGCCTGTCCTTGTAATCGCGAGCGACTTCCTCCAGAACCGGCGCGATCATCTTGCACGGTCCGCACCATTCGGCCCAATAATCCACTAACACCGGGCCGGGCGCATTCAACACGGTCTCTTGAAAGGTGTCGTCCGTTACATAAATGATGCCTTGGCTCATGGTCTGGGTCTCGGTTGGTCGAATGGTTTTTGGGATCTCGGTTGAGAGGAATACGTCGCAGTAGGGGTATTGTGGACGGAACGGACGGGGCTTGGCAAGACCGCCCGTGGTTTCCCCGGCCCCCACCATTTGCTATGCTAGGTCGCTAATGACAGATACTCACCTCACCCAACAAGCGTTTTCCGGCCTCGGGTTGCCGGAACCACTCCTCGCCGGAGTCATAAGCGCTGGTTTCACCCATTGTACGCCCATCCAGGCCGCCACCTTGCCCAAGGCGCTCGCCGGCCATGATGTGGCAGGACAGGCCCAGACCGGGACGGGTAAGACCGCGGCCTTCCTTCTCGCGGTATTCAATCGTCTCCTGACGGTGCGACCGCCCGCCGATCGGCGGCCGAACCAGCCGCGCGCCTTGATCCTCGCGCCCACGCGCGAGCTTGCCATCCAGATCCACAAGGATGCCATGGTGCTGGGTCAAGGGTGCGCCCAGAGCGTCCAGCTTGCCTATGGCGGGACCGGGTACGAGAGCCAGCGCAAGGCCATCGAAGAGGGCGTCGATATCCTCATCGGCACGCCGGGGCGTCTCATAGACTATTTCAAGCAACACGTCTTCGATCTGCAAGCACTTGAGGTGATGGTCCTGGACGAGGCCGACCGCATGTTCGATCTCGGCTTTATCAAGGACATCCGCTACCTGTTGCACCGCATGCCCCCGGTCGACAAGCGCCTGAGCCTGTTGTTCTCGGCGACGCTGTCCTATCGCGTCATGGAGCTCGCCTACGAGCACATGAATAATCCGGAACTCGTGCGTATCGAGGCGGAAAAGATGACCGCCGAGCGCGTGCGCGAGCGGCTCTATCATGTGGGGCAGGAGGAAAAGCTTCCGGTATTGGTCGGGCTTTTGCGTAGCGAGCAGGTGTCGCGGGCGCTCGTGTTCACGAACACCAAGCATGCCGCCGAGCGCGTGCAGGGGTGGCTTTCTGCCAATGAGTTCGGGGCGGCGGTGCTGTCTGGGGATGTCCCGCAGCAAAGGCGCCAGAGCCTGCTCGCGGAATTCCAGGGCGGGCAGTTCCCGGTCCTGGTGGCCACCGATGTGGCGGCGCGCGGTCTGCACATACCGGATGTAAGCCACGTCTTCAATTATGACCTCCCGCAGGACGCCGAGGATTACGTGCACCGCATAGGGCGCACCGCGCGCGCCGGGGCCGCCGGCGAGGCGGTGAGTCTGGCGTGCGACGAGTACGCCTTTTCGCTCATGGATATCGAGGCCTATATCGGCCACAAGATCCCGGTGGAGCGTGTTACGGACGACCTGATCGTTCCCCTGAAACGCCCGGCGTACAAGCCTCCGCGCGAGCGCGTCGGCCATCATCCGCGACCGCGTGGCGCGTCCGCCCCGCGCGCTCGTGGCCCCCGCCATTTATCCGGGCGGCCACGGGAGGAGGCGCGAGGTCCGCGCCCGCCCGCGCCCACGCAAGCGGCGCCCCCGGCGCCTAAGCCGGCGCCTCGGCCCGCCGCCGCCCGTCCCGCAGAGCCGGTGTTGCCGCGCGGCCGCAAGGCCCCCGAGAAGCCGGTCCTCGGTTAGCGACAAGGAACCCCCATGGCAGAGCTTCGCTTGCAGGATGGATCGCGGGTCACAAAGCCCGAGCGTATTGCCGCGCATCTGGCGCCGCTCGGCGTGACGTTGCGCCACTGGCCGTTGCCTGCTGGCGCGCGCGCCGACGAGCTGTTGAGCGCGCAGCTACTCACCGACCCGGAAAAGGATGAACTTCTGGGCCTGGTCGAGCACCGCTTCGAGGCCTTGCGGGCCGAATCGGGCTACCAGGCCCGTGACCTCATCGTTTTGCACGAGGAACTGGCGGGCTTGGGCTTGGCGCTCGCCAAGTTCTCTGCCGTCCATTACCACGACGACGACGAGGTCCGTTATGTCCTGGCCGGCGCGGGATATTTCGGGTTCATCACGCAAAGCGGCGCGCAGATGCTCCTGAAGGTGGAGGCCGGGGATTACATCAACGTCCCGGCCCGCGCCGAGCATTGGTTCGTGATGGGTGATGCCCCGCGCATCAAGGCGGTGCGCTACTTCACCGACAAGGCGGGCTGGGTGCCGGTCTATACGCATACGCCCGTCACGCTGGCGTGACCCCCCCCGCTTCGCCCGATTCCCAGGTCATAGCGACCTATCGTTTCCCCCCCGGGATCGATGCCGCGCGCCAGGCCGAGATCATCGCCATAGGCCAGACCCTGGGCAGCGCCGACGCGCGCTTCGACGGTCGTGAACAGGCCCTCGCCGCCTGTCGCGGCGAGGTGCTCGAGGTGCGCGCCACGGGCGACGGGGCGCTGGCCCTTGTGACGTTTCCCACCGCGAACACCGAACGCGATATCGGCACGCTGCTGACCATGGTATTCGGCAAGTACAGCCTAGCCGGCCCCGCGCGACTCGTGGACCTGCGCCTGCCCGCGGATTTCGGGACCCGCCCGCGCTTTGGCATTGCGGGCCTGCGCGCGCGACTGGGCGTCATTGACCGCCCACTGCTCATGGCGATCTTCAAACCCGCCTTGGGCTTGACCGCGGCCGATCACGCGACCCTCCTGCGCTCGGTCGCCGATACGGAACTCGATCTCATCAAGGATGACGAGATCCTCGGCAACCTCGCGCGCGCGCCGACCCTGGAACGCTTCCGCGCCTGTCGTCCGGTGATCGAGGCGATCCGCGATCGCCGCGGACGCGACTTCCTGTATGCGGTCAATGTTACCGGACGCGCCGACACCCTGCTTGCCAGCGCCCGCGCGCTTATTGCCGAGGGCGCCAACGCCTTGTTGCTGAATGTCCTGGTCTATGGCTATCCGATGCTTGAGGCCCTGGCCGCCGACCCCGCGATCGGCGTGCCCATCATCGCTCATCCGGCGCTCGCCGGTGCCCTGGCGCTGGCCCCCGATCACGGTATTGATTACGGCCTGGTCTTGGGGCGTCTCATGCGCCGCGCCGGGGCCGATATCGTGCTCCATCCGGCGCGTTTCGGGTCGCTGCCGTTTCTGGCCGCGGACGAGGCGCGGGTGATCGCAGCACTCACGGATCGCGACGGCGCCTGGCCCGCGGTGTTTCCTGGCCCGTCGGCTGGCATCAAGCCCGCGATCGTGCCGGCGCTTCTCGCCGACTATGGGCCCGATCTCGTCATCAATGCCGGATCCGCGATCTTTGACGCCGCCGGCGGACCCAAGGCCGCGGTCGAGTCGTTTCGCGCGGCCATGGAGACGGGCGCGTGAGCGAGAGCGCCGATCCGAGACCCCGGCTCGCCGCCATAGGGCGGCTATTCTATGAACGTGGCTGGATGTGGGCGACAGCCGGCAACCTGAGCGCGCGTGCAGACGACCAGTCGTTCTGGATCACGGCAAGCGGTCTATCCAAGGGCGAGCTCGTGATCGATGATTTTCTGCGCATCGCGATCAGCAGCGGTGAGGTACTCGAGGGCGGTGCGGGCCGCAAGCCCTCCGCCGAGACCGCCATCCACCGCGCGATCTACGAGACCCAGCCGGCCACTCAAGCATGCCTGCATGGGCACTCCGTCGAGGCCGTGCTCGCAAGCCGCGGGCGTGACCCCGTGGTCCTTCCGCACGTGGAGATGATCAAGGCCCTGGGGGTATGGAGCGACAGGACGCCCATCGCCCTGCCGGTGTTTGCCAATCACTCGGATGTGGCGCTTATAGGGCAGGCCGTAAAGAACTTTCTAAGCGGCCACCCGCGCCCGGTGCCGGCGCTCATCGTGCGCGACCATGGTGTCACCGCCTGGGGTCAAACGCTCTCAGAGGCGCTTCGGCACTTCGAGGCCGTGGAGTTCCTTCTCGCCCTGCTCGCGCGCGGATTCTAGGGCAGGCCGGCCGTCCCACGGGTCTTTAAGGCGCGTGTGGGCCCAGGCTCGGCATTTTTCCCGGTGTTTTCAGGATTCGCGGCGGGCCCGCCGGCGCTTTGCCCCGGCCGTGCCGAGGGCACCGTGTGCCGGTGAAAGGATTCTTTTACGGAATCGTCATATTCCCCCCATACACTTCTGCTTGTCGTGGTCGTAGGGGCCTAGACCAAATCCCATAATAAAGGCCCCTTCGCGTTTCTTTTAAACGTCATCGCCAAGGGTCTCGAGACATGTGTCTCCTGCCGCTATTCGTGCACACCGCGGTTTGCCAGCTGAAGCTGGCGATATCCGCGATCCAGAAAAAATTCCGTAACGGCCCCAGGCCGCCGGCGGTGCTGCTTTGCGTCGCGAACCCACTCGCCTTGTCTTGCGTGCACGCCATCACCAACGCGGGTTGGACATGCCATCGCGTGCCCCGGCTACGCTACGTCGACCGTGCCGCGCGCGCGCTCGACGCAGCCGTCGTGGTCACGGATCGCATCGCCTCGGTGGCCGCCAGAGTCCGGAACGAAACGTCCGATCTCCTGCCCTTCGTGCTTCTGGGTCCGCCCCGGCGGCAGGCCGATGCGCTTGCGGCCGGGGCCACGCTCTTTGTCCCCGTGCCGCTCGATGGGCCGGTGCTGATCCAGGGCCTAGCCCGGATCATCAACAGTCCCGCCCCGCAAGGGCCGCGGATCGTTGCTGACGCCAATGGCCTGTGGCTCGATCCGCTGACCACGCAGGTCCGCGTGCGCGATACGCCACTTGCCCTGTCGCCGCGCCATTTCAGTGTGCTGCTCGAACTCGTCCGTAGCCCCGGCCGGCTGCTTACCACCGAGCGATTGTGCTCCGGCATCGGCAATATCCGCCCCATGACACCCGCCGCGCTCGCCGTCTGTGTCTCGCGCCTGCGCAAGCTTTTGCGCGATGCCGGTGCCCCGGACTGTATCGAGACCGTCCACTGTCTCGGTTATCGCTACATCCTATTGGAGCTGCCGCTGGCGCCGGCGGCCGCCATGGCGCGTCACGGATAGATTCACTTACTTGCCTTTAACCTCAGGAGGAGTACTCATGTTGGCACGTTACCCCCGATTACGCGCGACCCGCGCTACCTGCCCCCCGTTGCGGTTGCTCGCGGCCTCGCTATTGTGCGCCACCGCCACCGCCCGTGCCGCAACCGTCGGTGGTGGCAGTGCCACCGCCGCCACGGGTTCGTCCTACGTCAATGTCGGTCACGTGTCCGCAAACTCGCAGGCCCTCAATACCCTCGAGGGGACGCCCACCAAGAAGCAGGTCTTCAAGTCGACCCAATCGGTCAAGGTCATCGGCAAGAGGCAGATGAGCCTTGCTGGACCGGCCAATGGTGGCGCCCAGGCCCTGTCGGTCGCCCCCGGCGTCAATGTCGAAACGGAGGGCGTGAGCGGCGCCCCGCGCTCGAGCATCGGCATCAACGGCATGAAGACCGGTTGGGGCAACATCGCCGGTAACGCCAATGACGGTACGGTCATGGTGACTTTCGACGGTGTCCCCATGATCGATCCCGCCTATGGGGTCTGGCAGGCCTCCGAGGTCCCGCAGCTTTCATTGGTCAGCGCGATGTCCGTGACCTACGGTCCGGGCTATGCGGTCAACCGCTGGTACAACAACATCGGCGGGGCCGTCAATTTCGCGCCGCTCGAACCGGCGAAACGGGCCAGCGCCACCCTCGGGACGTTCGCCGGCAGTTTCAGCACCTATGGCGGATTCTTCAATGTTCAGACGGGCAAGATGGGTGATGGTTGGTCGGGGGTCGTCGCCGGTGGCGTGACGCGTGCCGACGGCAACTATCTGCATGGCTACGGATTCAACAATCCCTCGAAAAATCACGCCTACTACGCCAAGTTTCGTAAGACCTTCCATGGCGGGCACGTGAGTTTCGGCGCCTATGACGCGCGCGCCGAATCCTACCGGCCGCTGCCGATCCCCGTGTCCCCCAACGCCAACGTCACGGTCAACGGCGTCAACCCCAATACCGGCGCGGTCAATCCCGGACCCCTCTATAGCCAGCAGACCACCGGGTTCTACACCACCCTGCCCTATTCCGAGTACTGGAAGCAGAGCGTGGTCAGCACCGAGCTCCTGTATTCGCGCTTCGTCGACCGCATCGCAAGCCACGTCACGATGCACAACCTGATGTGGTACCGCTATGGGCACCGCCAGCACCTGCACTACGACAACTACGGCAACAACAACAACGTCCTGAATCAGTATTACTACACGACCAGCGACACATTCGGCGACAAGCTCTACTTCAACATCCGCGCGCCGTATAACGACGTGTCCGTGGGCGGCTATTACCTGAACAGCAAGTACGCCTCGCTGCTTGAGTTCTATAATGCCTCGCTGCCCGCCCAGTATGCGTACGGGCCGAATGCCGGCAGCAATGCCACGGTCAATGGCCAGCCCGTCAACTACAGCCTGTCGCTCCCGAGTCACTATCACGACTCTTACCTGTACATGACCGACCTCGCGGCCTTCATCCAGGATGACATCCAGCCGCTGCAGTCGTTGCGCATAACGCCCGGCATCCGCGTCGTGAGCTTCCAGACCAATTTCGTCAACAACGCCTCATCCATGTTCCCGATCAACGTCGCAGACCAGATCGGCACGAACGGCGACGGCACCGGCGGCAACAACGCCCCGAACTCGTCAACGACCTTCAGCGAGCTCGAGCCGTCCATAGGGGTGAACTGGCAGGCCACGAAGACCTTGGCGCTATACGCCAACTACTCCACCGCCTACAAGGCCCCGGCGGGAGCCACGGGCACCTATGCCCATCTGCTGGCAAGCTCCCTTGCCCCGCAAAAATCCACGCAGTATCAGGTGGGCTTGAAGGGCTATATCCGACATGATGGGCTGCTGAACAACGCCGCCTTCGGTGCCAATTACTACGACCTGAACGACACTAACGAGATCATACCGATCCCGGTGGTAAGTCACCTCTACAGCCTATTCGCATCGGGATCGTCGCGTTTCAACGGCGTCAACATCTACGCCGAAGACAACCCGATCTACACGCTCCATGTGTTCGCCAACCTGAGCTTCGAGCGCGCCACCTACTCTCAGTACACGACGCCAAGCGGCGGTTCCTACAACGGCCTGCCGGTCTCCAACGTGCCGGCGCAGACCGCCAACGTCGGGATGTTCTACGAGATGTACAATCACGGCGTCGTGTATACGCCAAGTATCTGGTGGCAATACACGGGTCCCCAGGACATCTACAACAACAACATCAACGCGCCCACCCGGCAGAAGCTGCCGGCGTTCGGTATATGGAACGCGTCATTGAAGGTGGCCGTGGGGCGCAGCGATCTCGGTGCCCATGTGCATCGCGTGGACGTCGATTTCGGGGTCTACAATCTCTTGAACAAGCAGTACAACGCCTACGAGTACGTCAGCAGTGGCGGCTACTATGGCGTGGCAGGCCAGCTCCTTGGGGAGCCGGGTGCCCCGCGCTCGTTCGAGGTCTCGCTCAGCACCAAGTTCTAAGCAGGGCCCACCCCCCGGGTCTCGTCCCTGGTCGGGGTCGGGGCCCGGAGCGGGGTTATAGGTTAAGGGGATGGCGTCCGGGGCGGGCCCGTGGTCTCACTATCGGGCCCGCCGGGCCTGTCATGCCCGGGCCTCATGTTATGCCCTATGATGTTGGCACCCCGAGCTCACCACCCCATTGCTGGAGCAGCGCAAGGGTCCCTTCGGCCACGGCGATCGCCTCTTGCGCGTCTTTGGCGTCATAGGCCTCGGCGATGTCGGTGCCCTCCGGCAGCGCATCGGGATAGCGCGTGGCGATGTAGAGCTTGTCGAGTCGCGCCGCCAATACGAGCCGCGGGTGCCTCTCCGGGTCTTCGGGGAGTTCTCGCAAGAGTTGGGCGATCGAGTGGGTCTTGGGGAGCCTGCCGGTGGCCACCAAGAGGCCCTTGAAGGCCTTCTCGGCGGCTTGCTGGGCATGGAAACACGCCGGCGCGTAGCGCTTGAGCCCGAGGAGCGCGCGGGCGGTATCAAGATCACCACGCGCCGTGTTGAACCAGCGCATAGCCTGCGCGAGATCAGCGTCCACGCTCATAAAGCAGCTCCCGCTCTCCCCAGAGGGTCCGGAAAAACGGCCCGCCTGCCCGGTGCTTCGCGGCGAGCTCCGCGGTGGTCCAGGGGATGACGTCACAGCCAAACGCCAAGGGCGCGTCGGCGACCACGTCGTAGGCCGCCGCCACGCGCTCCTTGAACGGCAAGCCGGCGGCGTTCTCCCCGACTTCCACGAGCACGTCGAGGTCGGAATCCTTCGATGGCACGCCTCGCGCCACCGACCCGAACAGCCAGATCCGCCGGGCGTCCAGACGTCGCACGAGCGGAGGGACGAGCACGCGCAACGCCATTTCGCGCATGGACGCGGCCCGCTTTTGGGCCTCTGCGCGGATGTCGGCGGCCGGGTGACGCCCTTCCGGTGCCGATCGTTTGCCGGTCGTCATGTCCATGGCCTCGCCTCTCAGCGTATGCCGCAGCATACGCGCGCAATGATGCCCGTGACAATGACGAGGGGCGGTCTTTCCGCTCCTCGTCGTGCCCGAATCCTAGGGCGCCGGCAAGGCCCCGGCGTTCTCGCGCGCCACGGGCCACCCGGTGAGCGTG
>JAKBUS010000013.1 GCA_021841585.1 Pseudomonadota bacterium
CGCGCTTACGGTAGGGGGTGACGAACTGCGCCGCCATGAGTTTTGCCGTGTGCCCAAGCCGGGTGAGTTCGCGGCCCCAGTAGTGGGCGGTAGCGCAGGCCTCCATGCCGACTGTGCACGGCGGCAGTTGGGCGAAGAATTCCAGCACCTTGGCTCGTGCCAGGGTCTTGCGAACCCTGACCACGCCACGCGCATCGACGCCGTGGATCTGCAACACCTGCTTGGCGATATCCAGACCGATCCGAACAATTGTCATGGCACGACCTCCTGTTTCTTGACTGACGGGCTCCCTAGAATTTGGCACGATCGCCGGAGTAAGGGTAGGGGGCGTCCATGTCATTAGCTGGCTGCCGGCCGCATCACGGGTGGCCTCACCCAAGATTTCCGCTCCCCCGCTGATAACTCCGGAGGCCCAATCCGTGGCGGCCGAAAGAGAAACTCACATGAAGCGCATGAAGTGGTTTACGTGGGCGGCCTTGATGGCCCCGTCCTCGCCCTGGCCTCCCGGCCGGGCGTGGTGAATTTTTTAACGGCTCGTCCATCCCGCAAAAGACCCCCCGCGGCGCTGGTGTGACCCAGGCGCAGGCAGCGGCGCGCGGGCATGTGATCTCGCTCCCGCGAAGCCCTGCGCAAAGTGGTTAGCCTTGCGGTATTCGCGCGCGATGGCCGTTACAACCTGGCCGCTGCTAGCCCTTGGCCGTCACAAGGCTGACTGATAGCTGCCACGGTGCGGCCTTTGCGGACGGGAAGGGCGCCTGCACGCCATCGCGATGGACCCCATGAATCGCCCATATCCCTTTGCTCGATAAGGAGATTGTCTCACGTTACCGGAGACAGTCCGGGGTCTAGCATGAATCCTGCAAGGTCCTGGCCATAAAGCCGGCCCTTGTGAGCCGGTGCACTGGGGCGTGGGGGTTTATGGTCACGAAGGGCGGGGACCCGCGGACGGGTGCGCGGGGTACGGGTTTTACCTTGATCGAGGCCATGGTCGTGATCGCCATCATCAGTGTCCTGGCGGCGATCGCCGTCCCGGTGTACGAGCGTTACACCGCGATCGCCAGGGCCCAGGATGTTGCCGAGGACTTCCATGCGGCGATCAGCGCGGTGACCGATGCCATATCGGGCGCGCAGGCCGGACAGGCCACCCTCATTGCCCTTGACAACACGCAGGGGGTAGCGGCGGCCACCCCGGCCCCGGGGTCCGGGGCCCCCGTTCTCAGTGATCGCTTGCCAGATCCCGTGGCCTTTGCCACGACCGGCGGGGCCTCTCCCGTCAATTTTGCCTATATCGGGTCGAGCGGCACCACGTTTACCGCGCCTACATATTGCGGAGAAGTGGATATCGTGGGTGAAGGACCCAAGGCGCCCGCCACGGCCACGGGCGCCTGGATCAATCCCGGCGTTACGCGCCCGGTGTATCTCAGTGTCGGCGTGGGCCGTGCCTGCGGAAATGATGCGACCTTGGGTCAGGACATCATCAATGCGATCGTCGCCAACGGGTCGAGCGCGCCCCTTCCCATGACCGACGGCGCTGGGCATACCGTGAGTGCCTGCCTGTCGGGGGTGGCGGCCTGTTATGCCGAGGTGAACTCCGACGGGTCCATTACGCCCTAGACGCCGCGCCTTACAGGAGGGCGCGATGGGTTCACGGGATGGGCGGTCACCGGGTCCGTGGGCATGCATCCTATGCTTGCTGTGGGTGCGTGATGTCAGCCCCCCGACATTCAAGGGTCGCCACCGGCCCACGACGCAACAAGGATCACCCACCCTTCCTGACCCCGATTTGCGCCAGCACCCGAACCGGTAGGAACGGGGCCTCCCGGGCGGCGGGCACGAGTCGTGATGAGCGCGATGCCCCGGAAATTTCCGGATGGTACGAGGCGTGCGCCATTTGTAGTATGGCGGCCTCACGAGCCGGTCCGTGCGCCCGCAATCCGGTGGTATAATAGGCGTACGCATCGTCATGGGCGCGAACATGCTGGACACCTATACGCTCGTCAAGCGTCCGACCAAAGCCGGCGTTCCCGAGGCACAGGCTGAGGCCCATATGTCGGTGTTCCTGGATATGTCGGAGCGCGGGTTCGCGAACAAGGGCGACATCGCAGAGCTTAAAAAACGAATAGATGATCTCGCAACCCATGTCGCGGACATGGATACGCGGCTTTCGGGCGTGGAGGCACACCTTGCGGGCATGGATGTGCGCCTTGCTGGAATGGATCTTCGCCTTTCCGGCATGGAGCTCCGCCTGATGGTTCGGCTAGGTGGACTCATCGTGACGCTGATGTCCGTGGGTTTTGGGGTCCTGGAGTTCACTCTCGCGCACTGATCCCGCCGTCAAGCGCGAGCGCGTGATCGGTGGGGCCGGTGAAGCGGTGACCGGATACATACCCTGATCTCTCGTCCTTTGGTTCCTATCAGGCTCCCTTATGACCGTTCACAAAACCCTACCCGAATATTCCACCCTTAAAAAGGTGGGTCGGATAAGACGTCAGCCGAACAGTAAGGCTGGCGATTCGCGCTCCGGGATCGCGCCGGAGAAGTCCAGAATCACCCAACCCCGTCCCATCCCGAGACGTGAGAGGTGGAGGAGCGGTTTTATGATCTCCCCGCCGGACATGCGCCGCTTTGAGGCTAGACCGAACACGCGACCAGAACGACCATACATGCTTCGCGCGATTCCTTACAGGTAGCGCGAAGGTGACATGGCCGCCATTACGGGTCGGCACGACGGCCTCCCGTACGGTCGGACGTTCAGACAGCCGCAATCCTCGACGGGCGACGGCATACGCCGCGCCCTGATGAACCGAGATGCCTTTTTGTTGGGCGTGATTGACCGCGCCGATCACCGAGGTGTAGGCGGGATTCACGGTAATCACTTCCACGCCTTCGCGGAAACACGCCGCCTTTAGTCCGGATAAGATTTTGTTGTAAGAAAAGGACGAGAGCATGCGGGCTTTTCGGCGATTCACCGCCTCTAGCTCCGCTTTCTTCCGGCTAAAATCCAATTGCTCGACCACCACCGGCTTGCCAGCTTGGCGGGCAAGCGTGGCGATTTTTGCCACGACATCGCCCATGAGCGCCTTAGCCTGGTCTGTGGTCTTTCCATAGGTTATGAGATCGAGGCGTTGGGTCTCGATCAGGTTTCCGAAACGGTCGGTCTCGGCCAGCGCCAAGTGATCGGCATTGATATCAAATCCGATAGCCCCCGCCAAACGGACGGTCGTTACCGGAACGGCCGGCGCCGCCACACTCACGAACACAAGCCAGCCCTTGGCATCGCGCACGAAACGATAGCTGATGGCGGTGCCGACGCGTTTGACGACGAGCTTGCCCGCCGCGGTTTGGGCGGGGACACGGCGACTGGATCGCAAGGCCTGTTCCACCGCCTCCTGACCATAAGGAAAGCGCCGCTGGCGGCCGCTCAGGCTATGCGCCAACGAGTGGCGGCCCGGGATCTGCAGGAAACCACAGGTAGCCTGCTCGGCCTGCGGCCATCGGGAACTTGTGTCGCTGTCGGATGCCGTGCTTTATCGGCACCTTACCGGGCGATGCACGGTCGGCATCTATCCGCTCCTGACAGACGCGAGCTGCGGCCTCCTGGCGGTCGATTTCGATGAGGCGCAATGGCGCGAGGATGCGCGCGCCATTGTCTTTGCCTGCAAGGCCATGGATGTGCCGGTGGCCTTGGAGATATCGCGTTCCGGGGCCGGTGCGCATGCCTGGATCTTCTTCGAGGGGACGGTGGCGGCGCGCGATGCGCGACACCTGGGGGTGGCGCTGATCAGCGAGGCCTGTGCCCGTACCGGCCAGCTCAATCTGAATTCGTATGATCGGCTGTTCCCGAATCAGGACACCATGCCCTAGGGCGGTTATGGCAACCTGATCGCGCTCCCCTTGCAGAAGGACCGGCGCGCGCACGGCGCCACGGTGTTCGTGGACGAGTCCCTGCGGCCGTATGACGATCAGTGGGGCTATCTCGCGACCATCAGGCGCATGCGGTCCGGCGTACGCAGTGCTTCCATGAGCGCCAGGTCATCGAGTTTTGGGTCATGCGTCACAGCCACCACCGCGCTGTTGCGATCAAGATTTATGGCCAGCACCACATCGTCTGGCATGAGGGTAGACAGTGTGACCCCGGAAGCTTCGTTCCAGCCTTCATGGTATTCGCTGCGCGGCTCGCACACGGTTACCTGGTAACCCAGCATGACCGCCATCGATGCAAGGTAGCGCCAAAGCTGCCCGCCACCAATGATAAGCAGGCGCAGACCCGGGCCATGCGTGGTGATGAGCGTAACCCCGTCGAACGTCACGTGGCCCCCTTCCCATGCGGGCTCCAGGCACATCGCACCCGTATTCATGTCCAGGCGCCGCTGTACGCGGTTGTGGCGTTCGATTTCCCCCCAAAGCTCGCGCACGCGAGATTGCTCCGAGAGCGGCTCCAATACGACCTGCACCGTACCGCCACGGGGCAGGCCGAAGCGCTGCGCCTCCGGCGGTGCGTCCATAAATCGTGCTTTCCGGGTGGCTCAGGGCAAGCCCCCCCGCGCTTCACGCGGCCGATGAGGTCGTCCTCGATGCAGCCGCCCGACACCGAGCCTGATACCTGTCCATCGTCACGAATGATCATGAGTGAACCCGGAGGACGAGGCGCGGATCCCCAGGTTTGGACCACCGTTCCCAGAGTGACGCGATGGCCCTTGTCGAGCCAGGATACGGCGATCCGTATGACTTCGGTGTCTGTGCAATTCACGAAGTCCCTCTCGATGCATCTGTGTGGGCACATGAAGACGATCCGCATACCCATTCCAGTTGCCGAATTATCCACACTATTGCGCCTTTTGCGTACTGAATACGAAAATCATGACATAGGCGGTTATTGGATGCGCCGAGCGCCTGCGTCAAGCACGGCACCGGCCCACCGCGCCCCCGGCCTTGATGTGTGATACACACGGCCAGACGGCGTTACGCCGTCACCCCGTTTTGGGCGGCATGCCCAAGTCCGTGCGCCGCGCCGGGGCGTTCGGCCTTTCGCGACCGGTGGCCGTGGGACACGCAGATAATGCGCGCCATTCAGTAGCCTTTCCTATTCGCAGTCCCCGTCGCGTATACCCGCGATGACCCCCGACAGTCTCGAGATCGCGGGAGACTCCGCTGATTGCGCTAAGCCCCTGGAAAATTCGCGCCATCGCCGCGCCTGCGCCATGGCCTGCCGGCCGCGTCGTGTCCCGATGCCTCGCCCCGCCGCACCGCGTCTTGCCTTCAAAGCGCCCGCATTGCTTCATCACGGGCCTTGCGAGGGGGTACGGTCGCGCCGCGAGGCCGGCCCCGGGCCGGTGTCATGAGCATTCATGGGAGTAAATAGCAAGAATCTGAAACATTAAGTTTTAGTTATGACTTCGGGATTATAGAGTGGCCCTCGTGCCGTAGTGCGTTGGGCGCAGGGTTGCGCCAGCAAGACCAGAGGGCGCGCGGGCGGCGCGATGGCACAAGGCCCCGAGCGTTCGCTCGCTGTGAACGTCCGGGAAAACGACTGGTATATCGGGAGTTCGGATCGTGGCACGTAACGGATTGAGCGAACCCATGGGAGGTGTTTCATGATGATCGCGGAAATGGCATCGCGGTTGATGTTGGTTGCGCCCTGGCCGCTCTTGGCCGCGGGCGTTGTCGTGGGGGTGGGCGCCGATCGCCATCCCCGAGTCATGCGGGCCGCCACCACAGGCGCCGCCTGGTTCGCGCTTGCCTGCGCGATCCTGGCGGCCGTGGCCTATGGTTTCGGCGCCACCCACTCCGAGACCTACCTGAGTCTGCACCTGCCGGCGCGCCTCGGGGCGCTCGCGGTCAGTGTCGACGTCGATGTTTTGACGCTCATCATGCTGACGCTGGTGGCCTTCGTCGGCATGATCGTGGCGCGCTACTCGAAGACCTACATGGATGGCGATGAACACGAAGGCCGCTTCCATCGTTGGCTGGCCTTGACGCTCGGCTCGTTCTTGACGCTCATTGTGGCCGGCAACGTGTGGGGCTTCTGGGTCTCGTGGGTGGCTACGAGTCTGTGCCTCCATGAGCTCCTGGCCTTTTATCGCGATCGGCCCGGCGCGGTGCTCGCCGCGCGCAAGAAGTATCTGCTCCATCGGCTGGCGGATGCCTGTCTGTTCTCGGCCTTCGCGCTCATCGTGCGCGCGCTCCATAGCGCGCAGTGGGCGGGTATCGGCCGGGCGCTTGCCCATACCGCGAGCCCGTTGCCGGAAGGTCTGGCGGTGGCTGCCGCCCTCATCGTCGTGAGCGCCATCCTAAAGAGCGCGCAGTTCCCGACCCAGGGCTGGCTCATACAGGTCATGGAGGCACCGACCCCGGTGTCGGCCTTGCTGCATGCCGGCATCATCTATACCGGGGCATTTCTGGTGCTGCGCGCAAGTCCGCTCATGACCCATGTCAGTTGGGCCGGGGACGTCCTCGCGGGCGTGGGCCTCGTGTCCATCGTGGTGGCCTCGCTCACTATGATGACCATGACCAACATCAAGGGCGCGCTCGCTTACTCCACGTGCGCGCAAATGGGGTTCATGTTAATGGAGTGCGGTCTCGGGCTCTACAGCATCGCGGTCCTGCATATCATTGCGCACTCGGTGTACAAGGCCCATGCCTTCCTGTCGTCGGGGAGCGTCGTTGAACACTTTCGGGCACCCAAGCTCGTGGGGTCAGCCGCTGCGACTGCGGGACGGGCGTTGCTCGGGCTTACGATCGCGGTGGCCATGGTGCTTGGCGTCGGTAACGCGTTTGGTGTCGGGCTCGTGCGCCAACCCGCGCTGATCGTCATGGCGGCAATCCTGGCGGTGGGTATGACCCAGCTCCTGGTGCAGGCCTTGAACACCCGCGCAGGCGCCATGGGCGGTCTGCTCGTGCGTATGACGGGCTTGAGCGCGCTGGTCTCCGTCGCCTACTTCGCGCTCCATATGGGCTTCGTTGCCCTCCTGAGCGCAAGTGTCCCGGCCGATCCCGTGCAGATCGGTATCGCCCAGAAGGTCTTGCTGGGGGTGATCGGCGTGGCGTTCCTGGCCCTGCTTTTCATCCAGCAGTTGTTGCCGCGCCTGTCGCAGACGGCCTTGGGGCGCGCCGCCTACGTCCACTTCTATGGCGGCCTTTATGCCGACAGCATGTTGACCGAGTTTGTTCGCGGCTTCGGGCCGACGCCGGGCGGGGTTGCCGGACGTCGCCGACCCCTGAATGCCGATCCTTCACATGAGGTGCAATCATGATCGCCATCACCGATATCGATAAGGAGTTGAAGGCCCGGATCGACAAGGCCTGTGGACGAATCGCGCCGCTGTGGCCGCTGAAAAGCTTCGTGGCCGTCAACCCGTACTTCGGGCTTGCCGATCAGCCATTCTGGCAGGCCGATGTGACTATGAAGCGGGTCGCGGGCCAGGGGCTTACCATGCCGCGGGCGTTTTACAAAAAACGTATCGACAGCGGGCGCATCACGCGCGCGGACCTGGCCGCGGCGCTCCGCGAGTCCGGGAGTTCCTGGGATGTGGCGACCCTTGAAGAGGCGGTGGCCCGCCCCTCCCAGGCCCCTCTCGCGCCGCTTGTGCTCGTGACCGACATCCTGGGCGAGCTCGATCGTCAGGAATGGCCGGGTTTCGTCTTGGAGCGCATCAGCCAGTACTGCGCCGGCTACTTCGATGAGGGTCAGGCCTTGTGGGCGATGCCGTGGCGGGAACAGGGTCTCTATGCGGGCTGGCGCGAGTTCGCGCGCCTCGACCGCAATCCGCGGACAGTCGGCCTGCGCGGCATGAACGAGGCCGTGGGTGACCTCCCAGACCAGGCGCCGCGCGCCATAGGCTGGGCCCTGCGCCAACTTGCGGTGCCGGAGGCGGCCATTGACGACTATCTGCATGCCGCGCTCTTGAGCGTGGGTGGATGGGCGGGGTGGGCGCGTTACAAGCGCTGGCAGGCCGAGCTTGCCGGCGGCCAGGACGACACCATACGCGATCTGCTCGCGATCCGCGTGTGCTGGGACGCGCTCCTCTACAAACTGCGGTTCAGCGAACGTCTGAAGGCGCGCTGGTACCAGGCCATGATCGCGGATGCCGGCACGGCCGCCAAGGCCGAGACGCAGCCACAGATCTCCGCGAAGGAGACCGATGCCCTGCTGCAGACGGCCTTCGAGATCGGCTACCAGCGGGAGCTCATTACCTCGCTTACGGCGGCCCCTGCGGCGCCGGCGCGCAAGGAGCGCGCCCCAGTGCACGCGATCTTTTGCATCGATGTGCGCTCCGAGATCTATAGGCGCGCCTTCGAGACCGTGGCCCCGACGGCACGCACCGGCGGATTCGCCGGGTTCTTCGGGGTGCTGATGGAGTACCTGCCGCTGGGCGCATCGCAGGCCAAGGGGCATCTCCCGATCCTTTTCAACCCATCGTATCGCATCTGCGAACACGTCGCCGGTGCCGACCAGGAGCAGACCAAGGCGCTCATCGCCAAGCGTCATGGGCGGTTGCGCGCGGCCGATGCCTGGAAGACCTTCAAGACCTCGGCGTCGTCGTGCTTTACGTTCGTCGAGGCCGCGGGCCTGCTCTATGCCCCGAAGATGTTCGGCGACAGTATGGGCTGGACGCGCACCGTCTCGCACCCCGACGCCAAGGGGCTGGATGACGGGGCCCGCGACCGCCTGGGGCCGAGGCTCGTCAGTGATCATGGCCAAGGGGCCTGTGCGGCGGGCGGAATTCCGGCCGCCGATCGGCCGGGTGCCGCCGAGTTTGCGCTGCGCAACATGGGCCTGATCCGCGATTTCGCAAGGCTCGTCGTCTTGGTGGGGCATGGCAGCACGACCGTCAACAACCCGCAGGCTACGGCGCTCGATTGTGGGGCGTGCGCCGGCCAGACGGGTGAGGCCAGCGCGCGTATTGCGGTGGCTTTGTTGAATGATCCGGTGACGCGCCAGGGGCTGGCCGAAAAGGGCATCAACATCCCGGCCGACACGGTGTTCGTGGCCGGCTTGCATGATACGACCACCGACGAGGTGGCTTTGTTCGATACCGCCTCCATACCGTCTACGCATAGCGCCGATCTGCGGCAATTGCGCGAGTGGTTCAAGGCCGCGGGTCAGCTTACGCGCATGGAGCGTTCCGCGTTTCTCGGGATCGGAGGGCTGCCGGAGGCGCGCGTGGACGCGGACATCAAGCGGCGCACGCGCGATTGGGCGGAGGTGCGGCCCGAATGGGCGCTTGCCAACAACGCCGCCTTCATAGCCGCGCCGCGCTCCCGCACGGCGCGTTGCGACCTTGGGGGGCGGGCCTTTCTGCACGACTACACGTGGGGCAACGATGTCGATTTCAAGACCCTGACCCTCATCATGAGCGCGCCCATGGTGGTCGGCAACTGGATCAACATGCAGTACTACGGGTCGGTCGTCGACAACGCCCGCTTTGGCAGCGGCAACAAGGTCCTGCACAACGTGGTCGGCGGGTCCATCGGGGTGCTCGAGGGCAATGGCGGCGACCTGCGCGTGGGGCTCGCCATGCAGTCGCTGCATAACGGTCATCACTGGATGCACGAGCCGATGCGCCTCAATGTCTTCATCGAGGCCCCGCAGGCGGCCATGGACGATGTCATCGCCGGCAATCCGCTGGTCCGCCAGCTGGTCGAGAACGCCTGGTTGCATCTCTTCCAGATCGATGACGAGGGCCGTATCCATCGTCGCGGACTGGATCGGCAATGGCGTGCGGTGGCGCCGGCCACGGGCAAGCCAGAGTAAGCCCAAAGGCCGCCAGCGGCCTTGATACAAACCGGCGGAGGGGACCTCCCTCCGCCGGCCATCATCGGTGGGACGGGAGGGGCCGGTACAAGCGGGGGCGCGTCCCCCAGCGGCCGGTACGGACGACAACCGATACAAAAAAACACACGAGGAACGATGATGAATCATGGATTACGAAAATTCTTGGGTGCGATCCGCGGGGTGTTGTTGCCAGGAGGCGTTGCCATCGGCTGCGCCGCCGCCCTGCTCGGGATGCCACTGACCGCACAGGCCGCGGCCAAGAGTGGGGGGTTGTTTGGGCAGAGCCGGCCGGCGGGTACCGGCGGGGTCACGACCATAAGCGGGGCGGCCGGGGGTGGGCTCGTGCCGTGGGCGCTGATTGCCGGCTACGGCGGGGCCGGACAGATCGGATTTACCGCCTCCTACACCCATGCCAGCACCGCCAATTTCAATGCCAACGGCTATGGGGTGGCGGCTGGCATCGACAACCGCGTCGAGGTCTCGATCACCCAGCAGAACTTCGATCTTGGCAATACGGGACCGTACCTGGCGACTGCCTTGGGGGCGCAGAGCCTATCCGCTGTCGGGCAACCGTTGCAGGACAACGCCGCGATCAATCAGGATATTATTGGCCTCAAGGTGCGTGTGTTTGGAAACGCCCTCGCCCAGGGGACGTGGATGCCACAGGTGGCGGTGGGCGCCCAGTACCACCACAACGAGGACGGGGCCCTCATGAAGGACCTAGGGGCCAGCGCGAGCGGCGGGAGCTATTATCTGGCGCTCACCAAGGTGTGGCTAAAGGGCCTGCTCGGGCATGTGACCCTGCTCGATTTCACGCTCGATGCTACGCGCGCCAACTATAACGGCCTGTTCGGCTTCGGGGGTCCGACCGACAATCGCTACCACTACGAGCCCGAGGTCTCGGCGGGCGTGTTCCTGGACCCGCATGTCATGGTCGGCGGCGAATATCGCGCCATGCCGCAAAACGAGCTCCTCGTGGGCAATCCGGCGGGCCCGATGGTGAGCCAGAGCAATGCCTGGAAGGACGTGTTCATGGCCTATATTCCCAACAAGAATGTCTCACTCACGCTGGCCTATGCCATGCTCGGGCATATCGCCGGTATCCCCAACTCCAACGGGCTCTATACCTCCGTGACCGCCAGCTTCTAGAGGCGGGCGGGGCCCACGGGCCATAAGGTACCCAGGCCGCTTGCGTCTTCGGGGCGTTGACGCGGCGGACCCTGGCGTACCCTGGACGGTCCGGGCGCGGCATGGGGCCATGGACGGCGCCAGGATCCTCCGGCCGGCCGCAGCCTTCAGGGGTGCGGGGAAGAATTCCCGCGCCTCGTTTTTTTGGATTACACTAAATTATCACAGAGGTGCCGCACCGATGTCGGCGCCTCGATGCCAATGGAGACTTAAGTTTCATGATGCCGCCAGTGGAATCCCTGCATGGCACTGTCGCGCAGCAGCGCAGCATGCTGACAAAGACGCTCTACAAGCCCTTGCGCGCCCTAAGCGAGCAGTGCGCGCGGGTGTGGGGCGACCGCGCCGCCCTGGAGGCCGCGCTGCAGGAGACCTTCGCCTCCGTGCCTTATTGCAAGTTCCTGTATGTCCTGGACGCCAATGGCCGGCAGATCACCGCCAATATGAGCCGGGACGGCCTATTGGAGGAGCACTTCGGGCGTGACCGGTCCGACCGCCCTTATGTCCGGGAGGCGATGTTCGAGCGGGATGCGCTCACGAATAGCCGTGGACAGCACTACCAGCACTGGGGGGATCTCGGGGATGGCGGGCAGGCGACGGATTTCGTGCTGTCGGCGGCCTACATCAGTCTGCGGGCGCTGCGCCCGTCTTTGACCGCCATGCAGTTCGTGCGGGCCGCCCATGGCGGCGTGTTGGGTTTCGTGGGCGCCGACTTTGCCTTGCGAGAGCTTCCGCAGGCGCAGGCCCTCTACGAGGATCCGCGGCGCCCCCGGCGCGTCGATGCCGATTATCCGCGGCCGGACGCGCCATCGGGGGATACGCGGCTCGCGAGCAAGATGGACGGCCAGATCGACACTGTGATCCGCGTCATGGAGGAGTTGATCCTCGTCCATGGCATTTATCATGTCATGCTGCACTTTTCGAGCAGCCAGGCGGTCGTATGGGTGGTCGATGACCCCTTCCGGTATCGTCTGCTCGCCATCAACGAGCTCACCAACCCCGACATCTGTTTCGCCTACCCGAAGTGCCCCTACCCGGGCAATGCGCTGGTCCCGGCCGAGCGTGTCCGCGAGATCCTAGACAACATGAGGACGCTGCGTTCGATGGAGGGCCGCTTCTACTTGCGTACCGGCACTGTCAACATCTTCAACGGCATGGTGAGCTTGAGCTTCTCCTCGGACTCCTCGCATTACCTCCCCTACGAGGAGTTCCTGAAGATGGACTATTCGTTCTGGATAGATGGGTAGTGGGTGTCGCTTAGGCGCAATACTCGCTCCAGCAACCGGGGATCGAGTGTCGCCTCGGCGGTGAACTGCCCGCGATACGCGGACTCCTCGGCGCGCAGTGTGTAACAGGTGTCGCCGCCGATGTCGATGAATAGCGCGCCCAGGCCACCCTCTATGAAGGCGTAGTCGCGCTTTAGAAAGAACTCTGTGCAGCAGACCCCCAGGAACGCGCGTACCCCCGCGGCGCGCAGTTGCGCCAACACCATATGGAGGTGCTCATAGCGGGTGATCGTGGTCACGGGAAGGCCGCGCTCCCGCCCCAGGCGATAGGCCTCCCCCACGGCGCAATGTCCGCATTCCGGGCAGCCGTCACGATGGCGCCACTTGCACCACGTGGGCTTGGCGCAGTAGGGCAGCAGCAGGGCCCCGACATCGGCGAGCAGATCCAGAAACCCCTGGTCGCGGCGGGGGCTATAGAGCGTCACGCGCTCGGCATCTCCCGGGATCCCCAGGCGCTCGCCCAGGCCTTGGCGCTCCACGCACAATCGCGCGAGGTAGGCGAGATCCGTGCGGTCGAAGCCGAGCGCGTCCCCGGGCGCTGCCGCCAAGACCGCCCGCTCAAGCTCATCTAAGGACACCCCGGTCATGGCCATGGTAAGCCGCCTTAGGTCATTGGCCCCCGCGCACTGCACCCCACCCACGATGCGCGCGGCGCCTACGACGCCGTCGTCGAGCAAAAGATCGAGATACAAGACCCCGCCAGGGGTCTTCAGGAAGGCGCTGACGTCCGGGGACAGCTCATCCCCGCAAGGGGGCAGGGGGGTGATGCAAACGGCGGGCGGCGATTGCCTGACGGCGTCGGTCGTCAGACGCGTAGCCAGCGCCGCCGCCATAGCCGGGTAGACGCGCGCCGCTACGGCCGAGGGCCTTGCGCCGCCGATGGGGGCAAATCGCTGGGCGGCGGCCAGTAACCCATCCGCCGACAGTTTCTCGAGAGGCAACTTTATGGTCTTCATCAAGGCCTCGATATCGATCGCGAACAAGAGGGCTGCCTCGATCAGTATCTGATCGCCGACCCACACAACAAATACGCTGCCTCGCTTGCGCCCATCGTCCGTGATGTCGTTTGGGGCGGTAAATGCTGCCGGGATGCCTTGATCGCGCAGTGTCTTTGCGATCACTTCGCCGATCATCGCGATTAATGCTGTCAGCGTTTGCCGTGGCGCCAGGGCGCGCGGCATGGCCGCCACCATGAGCGTCGTCCCCGCATCGACATACAGACTACCGCCGCCGGTGCGTCGGCGCGCGACCGGCAGGTGGCCGTCGACAAACGAGCGCCTGAGCGAGCGGTTCTGGTCATCGAAGGCCCCGAGCAGCGCGCAAGGCTTAAGACGCGCAAACCCGAGTGGCACATCGCCCGCCGACGCCTGCTCCAGGATCGCGCGTTCATAATCATGGAATGCACCCGGATCGAGGATGGGTGTCTCGTGCCAACATACGGTCATGTCGCTGCCTCCAAAGGGTGGTGGCCATGCTGTGGGCGTCGTATTCGCGGCGCCCGGTTTGGGCCGTCTTCACGCGCATGCCTCGCTACGCGATTCAAATCTTTTCGTTATCGCCTGTCTTTATTACCGATCCGCACCGTGGCCGTTCGCAGCGGGATCCCGGTCCTACGAAAAATCCTCGGCAAGAAAGCCCACGACCCCGTCTGTGGGGTGGATGGCGCCCGCGCCGGCACCGACGGCGCGCGCCCCGGCGGGCGTCGCCCGGTTGCCGCGCCCGCGCCCACCAAAAAGTGCCATTGGCAGGTGGTAGCATGCCACCCATCCGGGGATATCTTCGGGCGGCATGGGACCAGTCACCCAGTAGCCTTGCATTCGCTCGCACCCGACATCTTTCAGCAGTTGCGCCTGTTCGGGGTGCTCCACGCCCTCGGCTACGACATCTAGGCCGAGTGCGCGCGCGGTCGCTATGATCCCGCCGATGATGGCAAGATCGCGTGGGTTTGCCACGATGTCCTTAAGAAAGCTCCGGTCAATCTTGATGGTTTGCGCAGGGAATCTCTGCAGGTAACTCAAGGAGGCGTGGCCGGTCCCGAAATCGTCGAGCCCGATGCGGATCCCGAGCCGGGCGCAGTACTCGAGCGCCGCGCGGGCGCGCTCGAAGTCCTGGAGCGGCGCGCTTTCGGTCACTTCTAATTCCAGATGGCGCGGCGACACATCCGGGTGGCGCGCGAGGGCGTCGTCGACGTCCGCGCAAAAACGCCTGTCGAGGAGGTGGAAGGGGCTGATATTGATCGAAACGCGCAACCTCAGACCCTGAGTCTGCCACGAGGCGGCTTGGGACAAGGACCGTTCGAGCGCGAGGCGGCCGATATCGCGCGCGAACCGCGGGTGATCCAGGCTGTCGCCAAGATCGCTGGCGCTACGCAGCCGTCCTTCGTTATCGCGCCACCGTAACAGCGCTTCGACCCCGAATACCGGGCGCTCGGGGTGCGTGAGGCGCACGAGCGGCTGGTAGTGGAACGACAGGCGACCGTCGCTAAGGGCGCCCGCCATATGGTCATGCGCGACACCGTAATGTCTCTGGCGCGTCCCCAACGCGATGGTGTGTGCCTGGTACTGGTCGCGGCCTTGCCTTTTGGCCTCGTACAGGGCCGCGTCGGCATGCCGCAAGAGCGTCGCGGGGCTGCTCATGTCCGATGGGTAGCATGTGATCCCGATGCTTGCGGAGAGGATCGCGGTGGCGCCGTTGATTATAAGGAAAGGTTCGCGCAGCTCTGCCAGTATCTGCTCGCAGACCTTGTCGACGCCGCGCGCGTGTATGTCACCGAGCAGCAGGCCGAACTCGTCGCCGCCAAGGCGTGCTAGCGTATCGCCGGTGTATAGAGCGCGTCTGACGCGCAGCGCGGCCTGACACAAGACATCATCCCCGGCCATGTGGCCGAAGCGGTCATTGACCTCCTTGAATCCGTCGAAGTCGAGGATGGCGATCCCGACGAAGCGTCCGTCGCGGCGGCACTTGTTGCGCGCCTGCGTAAGCCTCTCCAGGAAAAGCCGGCGGTTTGGCAGATTGGTGAGGGCATCACGCAAGGCCTGGTCGCGCAGATGCAGGGCAAGCCTGCCCACATGGCTGAACGTCAGGAAATACGTAAGCCCGATGCGCTCAAAATATCCCGTGCGCCGCACGCCGATGATTCCCACGAGTTCCAGGCCGGGTTGCCCGAACGGGAAGCAGGCGATCTCGCGCGCGTCCGCCCCAAGCCCCGCCACCCACGCCAAAGGCGGGTCGTTGGCGAGGCCCCACACCACCACGGCCTTTTCTTCCGTGGCTCGCCACACCGGATCCGTCGGGCCCTTGGGGATGCGCAGGCGTTTCCTCATGGTACCCGCGAGACATCGCGAGTCGAAGTAGCCTTCCTCCGTGCGCACGCAATAGCCGCACCATGAGACGAACAGGCTGCCGTGCACGAGCCCGTGACATACACGCGCCAGGAGGTTTGTGTCCGCCGGGCCCTCGGCCATGCCCGGGTCGGCAAGCGTGTGCAGGAGCACCTCGAGTATGATTTGGCGCTCGGCCTCGATGTCCAGGACCGCCGAGTCAGCTTCGTCCCCCGTCATAAACCGCGCCACATGCCGCCATAGCCCCCGGGTGATGCCAAGAGGGCCCGCCGGTTATCGCAAGACGACATGACAAGGTTGACCAGACTCATACCATTCCTTGTGACGGCCCGCCGCCTTGCCTGCCGGTCCCGGCCTAGGCGAAATCCAGGGTCTGCTCGTAGGCGCGTAATTCATGGCGCGCCATGGCGAGATTGCCCTTGGCGCGATCTAGCATCAGATAAAGAAACAGCTTGTCGTTGCGCTCCAACGGCCGGATCAAATGGTATTGCTTATGGAGCGTAATAAGGATGTCCTCGATCTTGTCGTCGAGCTTGAGGCGTGCTACCAGCGCACGCTTCGTGTTCACCACTTCGGAATTTCCCGCTATCGCCAAATCCAGATCCACCGACGCGCTTCCAATCCTCGCCAAGAGCATGCCGCTGCTCGAGTCTCCGAGTGCCGCTGCAATGAATCCGTCGATCTCCTGGATGCTGCTGAGGTCCACCTTTGCCATGATTTACGTCCATCCTCTCTTTTGTATCCTGCCAAATTCCGGACGACCGCGCGGCCGTCCCGCCATAAATCCCTGTTCGCCATCAAGCGGACTGCCGATCGCGCCCAAGCCATTCATCAAGTATTTTGCCGGCCGCCACCGCGGTAATCCCAGTTTCATGCAGTAAAATGCCGAGATTCGTGTTATGGCGCGCAAGCGTGCCCACGACCAGCAGATCGCGCT
Source organism: Pseudomonadota bacterium (assembly GCA_021841585.1). GTDB lineage: Bacteria > Pseudomonadota > Gammaproteobacteria > Acidiferrobacterales > Acidiferrobacteraceae > Acidiferrobacter. The sequence goes on from JAKBUS010000013.1 coordinate 16,525, forward strand.
GGGCCGGTACTCGCTGAAGCAGGATCATCCCGCCTACCGCGCTCACCGCCACGAACTGCGTGCGGCCGATCATGACCTCGCGGCCGATGGTCTCGCCGAGCGCCACGATCGATCCCACCATGGCCGACACGCGTTGCGGGTCAGCCTCGTTATCGACCACCGCCGAGACCTGCCGCCCGTCAGTGGTGGCAAGCACGCACCCGATGACGCCCGACACCCGCGCATGCAGTCCCCGAACCTCATTGTCCAGATCCGCGATGAGTTCCAAAGGCAAGGTACGCACGCTCATGAATTCGCCCCCATCAATCCGCAGGCCGACACGCCGCCCATGACCTCGTCATACGCCCATGTCGCCTCAATCTGTTGCAGAAGGATCTCAAGCATTCCCACGACGTCACTGTGCCGGCGGGCGTCTGCGGGCATCACCGGCACCACCACATCGAGCGCCGCCAGGCGTTCGGCGTAGGCCTCAAGCGACGGCCGCGGGCAGGACTCCATGTGTCCGACGCCCACGATCACGGCGCCGGCATCGGCCAGCGCGCGAAAGGCATCGATGTAAAGCTCGAGATCCGCCAAGGGGTCCGGGCGCGAGTTATCGATCAGGATCACGACGCCGAGTGCGCCGGCGGCGAGGATCGGCCACATGAACCCAAAGCGTGCCTGGCCCGGGGTCCCGTAAAGCCGCAGCTTTTCGCCCGTCGGCAAGGTGATCTCGCCATAGTCCATGGCAACCGTGGTCTCTTCCTTGTCGCACTCCGTAAAATCCCCGTTTGTGGCCTCGGTCGTGATCGGCGCGATTTCGCTAATCGCGCGTATGGCGGTGGTCTTGCCCGCGCCCATCGCGCCCGCAAACAAAAGCTTCAGCTCCCCGCTCATGCGGATATCCCCAGGGCGCTGCGTATGGCGCCCAGAAGGCGCGGCCATCGCGTCGCGTCCACCGGTCCAGGATCCGCGCCCCGGGTGTTTGCCTCGCCGCGCTCGGCATAGGTCTCCGTGGGTATCGCGGGCACCACGAATCCGCACAAAAGCGCGGCGTTGGCGAACGCCACGGCCTCGGCCTCGGGGACGCGCGCGGCATCCGCCAAGGCCGCGACGTTCTGTGGCCGGGCGCGCAGGGCGGTGGCGAGCCTGATCGCCCCCGCCGGTCCCTGGCCCGCGAGATAGGGCCACGCACGCATCTTGAGGGCGTCGTCGCGTCCGACCCATGGCAATAGCCCGCAGCGCGCGTGCGCGAGCCCCATATGCCAGAACACCGGCTCTATGCCACGCCGTTTTCGGTGCTGTTGGTTGGTCGATGCAGCCCATGGGCGTAGGTCGAGCCCTCGAAGCCTATGCGACTGAAACCATTCAGGCAGTAACCGCTCGTCATCGGGGCCCGACCACGAAAACTGGCGATCGGCTGGGTAGAGGATGAGGCCCGCACCGTCCCCGTCGACGAGCGCGTGCGGCGCGCCGCCGGCTTGAAACAGGTCATGGAGCGAGCGCACTAAGGATTTCATGACCCCGCACCCAGTTTCAGCATACGTCTCTTGTTCGACGAATTCCGCGAATATATCCAGGAGGTCCGTGACGTGGGGCGGCATGCGTAGCCCACCAGAAAAGCGCTGCGCGTCCATGTCACGGACTACGCGCACAAGCCTTCCTGTGATTCCATCCGGGCGTGGCGCCGCGTCATCAAAGAACACGAGCTGCGCGTCGCGCGCCGGTACGCGCGCCACCGGGGCCGGAAGGCGCCGAGATATCCGCTCAATCATGGACTGAAGAAGGACATTTTCGCTATCGGCCATCCCATGAAAGCCGTAGGTGACGACGCCTTTTGTAGGATCCACAAAGCCCCCGATTCGCTATGCGCCGCCCTGGCGCGCCAGGGCGATCTTAATGTTGCCGCCGTTGGTCGCGCGGTGTTTACGTGAGGCAATGTAGCGGATATGGGGTTATTAAAGACACTTAATATTGGCAAGTATCATAATTTACCAGCCTCTATGTTTCTGGCATGGAGCCGGCACTCGTGCTACTGGAAATGTTGTCGGTCATGGCCATGCCGGAGCGCCACGGCATGGGTCATGAGCGGGTATCCCTGGAACATCATGGGAGTTTCGTAGTAGCGTAACGGCACCGTGGCGGTGTCTTCCAATGCAAACGGGAGGTTATAAGTGGCGGATGTCGTGTTCATTCTTGGGGCGGGGGCATCGCAGCAGGGCGGCGCGCCGGTCATGAGCAGCTTCCTGGACAAGGCGCGTCGGCTGTTGTTCACTGGCGCCGTGCAGGGCCACGCGGGGGATTTCGCCAAGGTCTTCGAGGCAATCGGCAAATTGCAGGCGGTGCATTCAAAGGCGCAAGACCTGGACATCACCAATGTCGAGAGCGTGTTCGCGGCCTTCGAGATGGCCCGGCTTATCGGCCGCATGCCGGGCTATGGCGTGGGCGATATCGATGCCTTGATTGCGGCCCTGAAGACCGTCATCGCCTATACCCTGGAGTCGACGCTCAATTTCAACGAGGAGCGCGCCGGGGAGCTGCCGGTGGCGCCCGAGCCCTATCCCCGCTTCGTGGAGTTGCTGCGCGAAAGCCAATCGGCATCGCCGCCCTATCGCCATGCCATCCTTACGTTCAATTACGATCTGGCCTTGGATTACGCCCTGCATCGGGGCGGGATCCCGGTGCGCTATTGCCTGGATGACTCCGACCCGGTTTCCGGCATCCCGCTTCTGAAGCTGCACGGCTCGCTCAATTGGGTGGCGGGCGCGCGCGGGGAGGTCGTGCCGTGGCGGATGGATCAGCTGTTGGCGGAGTCGGGCGGCGCGGTGTTTTGTCGCCAGACGGAGGGCGTGTTCCGGCTTTGCACCACTGCGCGTATTCTCGACCGCCCAGCAGGTGAGCATCCGGTAATCGTGCCGCCAACGTGGAATAAATACGGCTACCAAAGCCAGTTTACCCGCGTATGGGCGCAGGCCGCTCAGGAGTTGTCTGATGCTCAGCATATTTTCGTGATCGGCTACTCGCTGCCGGAGTCAGACTTGTTTTTCCGCTATCTCTACGCGCTGGGCTCGGTCGGGGATCATCCCTTGGAGATGTTTCGCGTGTACGACCCCGATGAGCGGGTTGGGCCGCGTTTCCAGAGCATGCTCGGGCCCGGCGCCCGCATCCGCTTCCGGCACGTGGCGACGAACTTCGAGCGCGCCATCGGTTTGGTGGAGGGCATCTTGAAGAAGCGCCAGAAATGGCCGGAGGCGGGCGCGCGATAGAAGGCTTGGCCGGCTGTCACCGGCAGGCCGGGTGCATCACCGGGCGCGTGTCTTTGCGGGTCGCTTTTGGAGGGTGCGCGGGCGCGCGCCGGGTTGGGGCTCCGCCACCCAGCCCTTGCGGATCCCGAGCCCCGGGCCTTCCTTGACCAGAAAGTCGAGGAACACGCTCGCCGTGAGGCCCAGGTGTTTGCCATGCAGGTGGACCGCGTACCAGGTCCTGTGCAGGGGGAAGCCCACGACATCGAGGATGACGAGGCGTCCGGCCTCCAGTTCCAGTTCCAGGCTGCTCAAAGCCAGCACCGAGATCCCGAGATCGGCCATGATCGCCTGCTTGATGGCCTCGCTCGACCCAAGCTCCATGTAGGGCTCCACAGTGAGTCCATGTTCCGCAAACATCTGTGCGGCTGACATACGTGTGCCGGAACCAGGCTCGCGCAGCAGGAAACGGGCGCGGACGATCTCCTCCAGGGGGATATTCGTCCGGCTGGCGAAGGGGTGGTCCGGGTGCGCCACCACCACCAGCAGATTATCCATGAACGGCCGGACCGCAAGGTCCATGTCGTTCGGGATCTGGCCCATGACGACAAAGTCGTCGACGTTGTCCGCCAGGCGTTCCAGCACCCGCGCGCGGTTCGTGACCGTAAGCTGAGGCGCTACGTCCGGGTATTCGTGCACGAAAAGCCCCAGAAAATGCGGCATGAAGAACTTCGCGGAGGTGACCACCGCCATCTTCAGGGGGCCCGCCACCTTGCCCTTCATGTCGGCGATCTCTCCTGTGAGCGCGCGCAGCTGGCCTATCACCGCGACCGTGGCCGCGTACACCTCCTCGCCGGCGCGTGTCAGCAGGAGCTTCTTGCCGACCCGCTCGATCAGCGGCAGGCCCACGATCTCCTCGAGCCTGCGCACCTGGATATGCACCGCGGGCTGTGTCAGGCACAGCTCCTCGGCGGCGCGCGTGTAGCTGCGATGGCGGGCGACCGCCTCGAAGAGTCGAAGTTGCTGGAGCGTCCAATGATTAATCATTAACTAGAATAAATGGCTGCACTAATGAAGACTGATTTCTCTTTAGCCATATTACTCTCTAAATTCGATCATGCCCAACCGGATGACGGAAATTTGTGTCGACGGGCAAAGGATGTCCGCGGCCGGCCGGTCCCTGGCGGGCGTGGAAACAACATCGCCCCAGGGTTTGTCGGGGCGTCGCGGCCCATCGGGCGGCGACGCGCGCCATCCCGGCGGCGGTCGCGCTCAGCACAACCGATCTGCGAGGGTTTGTTATGCCGTTGGTCGACATGAAGGATATGCTCGCGCACGCTTACCAAAACGGTTACGCGGTGGGCGCCTTTGACCTCACGGAGCCTGATTTCCTGCCGGCGGTGTTGGCGGCGGCGGAATCGGCGCGCGCTCCGGTCATCGTCCGTGTCGCCGAGTCCCGACCCCAAGGTTCGGTCTTTGCCTGGGTCATGGCGGCCGTGGAGGCCGCCGCGGCGCGCGCTACCGTACCCGTGGCGATCCAGTGCGATCAGGGGACCGACGCCGATTCCGTCTTGCGCGGGATCGGCCTGGGGGCCAACGGGGTCGTGGCGAGCGCCCTTCAGGAGTCGCTTTTTCGTCATATCGATCGCACGCGCGCGATCGTGGATGTGGCGCACGCCTGCGGCGTGCCGGTCGAGGGTGAATTGGTGTATGTGTCCGATGGCGATGCCACGGAAGGCCGCGCATCGCGCCCCATCGAGTATGCGACCGCAGCCGAGGCCAAGGGCTTCGTCGAACGTACCGGGGTGGATTTCCTGGCCGTCTCCATGGCGCTCGTGCGCGCGCGGGGAAAGTCGCGGTTCGACTGGGGGCGGCTTCGGGAGATCAATGCCGCGCTCAAGATACCGTTGGCCATACCGGGTGAGGCGGGGCTTTCCGATGAGCAATGTCACAGGCTCATCATGCTGGGCGCGGCCAAGATTTCCTGTTCCATGGCTCCGGACAGCCTAGCGGGCGAGCGGCTGCGGGCCACGGTACGGCGTGATCGTCATGCCCCCTACAGCGCCCTGAAGGAGGACCTGCATGAGATGATCGCGGCGCAGCTCGAGCCGCGCATGCGCGCGTGGGGCTCGGCGGGCCGCGCCGCGGAAGTGCTCGACCGTTGCCGCCCCTGGACCAACATCATGCATGTCATCGTTTACGATACGCCGCGCCTTGATGCCCCGGCGTTGCGGGCGTTGATGGCCGATGGGCAGCGGTTGCTGTCGGGCATCCCGGGGGTGCGTTCGGTCCAGGCCGGCAGCATCGCGGATGAGGGCAGCCGCTACCGCCACTGCCTGCTGACGCGCCTGGTGTCGGTGCCGGCGATCGACGCGTTTCGCAGGCACCCGGCCTATACCGGATTCATGGATCGGCGTCTCGCGCCGGTGGCCTCCGATCGCATCGAAGGCGATTACCGCATGATCGATGCGTGCCGGGAGATCGCGCCCTTGGCGTTGCCGTAGGCACCGACCGCAGGTCGCGCGCCCCCGAACGGGAATTAACCGTAGTAAATCCTCATAATTTTTAATATCAAGTGTCTCTTATTCTTCCGGAGCTCTAATATCTCCCCCCATGGCCGCAATTGGGTAGTCGGGCCGGAGGACCCAAGTCCATGACCAGGATCTCGCAAACAAGGGCAGGGCCGCGGTCTATGGATGCGCCAACATGCGCGCCGGGCGCGATCCTCGCACCGCGCAATCCCGACACGGAGGGGACCCCATGGATGGCCCCTTAGCGGCGTGCTGGACGGGGCGCGACGAGGGGTGCATGGCAGACCGCCCAAGGCCGGGCGGCGGCGCCGTGACGACCCGCGAGTGGCCGGCGTGGTGGGCCGCCGTGCGCGATGCCTGTGGCCGGCTTGCGCCCGCCTGGACCCTGGACGCGTCGGTTGCCGTCAACCCCTACTTCGGATTGCGTCACCTGGATTTCGAGGCCGCAGGTCTGACCCTGGCGCGGGTGGCTGGCTCCACGCTTGCCATGCCGCGCCGCTATTACCGGGAGCAGATCGCGAGCGGGCGCATCACGCGCGGTGATATCGCCGAGGCCTTGCGGGCGCACGGCCTGCCGTCCGACAAGGACTATGCGGCCTCGCTCTTGGCGCATGACGGCGCACCGCCCGTGCAGAGGCTGCCGCTCGTGTCGCATGTCTTGCAGCGCATCGACCCGGGTACGCCGTGGGCGGCCTTCTGCGTCGAGCGTATCAGCCAGTTCGCCGCCGCTTACTTCGACATAGGCCAGGCCTCATGGCCCTTGCCGTGGCGCGATGAACCCCTCTACGACGCGTGGCGTGGTTTCGCAAAACTCGATGCCAGTCCCCGCACGGTGGGGTTAAAGCGGGTGGCCGGCCTCGTCGAGGGGCTGCCGCGGGCGCCGCTTGCGTCCATCGCGGTCGTCCTGAAGGCCTTGGCCGTCCCCGAGGCCCATATCGTAGATTATTGTCACGCCGCGCTTCTCGATATCAGCGGGTGGGCTGCGCGCGTGCAGGATACGCGCCAGGGGTGCGGGGCCGATCGTGGTCACGCCGACATCGAGCAGCTGCTCGCCATCCGGCTGGCGTGGGAGTTCATCCTCTTTCGCGCCGTCCCGGGGCCGCGGCTGGAGTCCGCCTGGCGGACGGCGCTGTCGTCGCTGCCGCCCGCACCCTCGATGCGCATGACCCCCGATGCCCAGGCAGACGCGGTCCTGCAGGCGGCGTTCGAGCTTGGGTACCGGCGGCGCATCGTCGCCGATCTCGCCGCGTGCGTGGAGACGCCTGTCCACAAGGCCCCGCAGGGCCGCGCCCCGCTCCAGGCGGTGTTTTGCGCGCACAACCGTGTGGAGGTCTTTCGCCGCGCCATGGAAACCGTCGCCCCCGCAGTACAGACCCTGGGATTCAGCGGATTTTGTGGGCTTGCCTTCGCCCGCGCCCCCTTCGACCCGTTCATGGACGGCCCGCGATACGCGTGGCCGCCCTTGCCGCCATCGGCGTGCGCGGCCGATCGCGATGAGCTAAGCGATATCGCCGTCGACCAAGCCGCGACGGCCATCCTCCGGACCATGTCGCTCACAGACGGCTTCGCACGGCTGGTGTTACTGATCGATCACGGCGCGCCTTTCGCCCATAAGCCGCATGGCGCAACACCCGCTCGAGCGGGTGTTGCGCCCTGGGCCGGCGAGACCGACGCGCGCACGGCGGCGGCGTGGCTGAATGATCCAGCGCTACGCGCGCGGCTTGCGCGCAGCGGCCTTACGATTCCCGCGGATACGGGCTTTGTGGCGGCGCGTTACGACAGCGCGCGCGACGAGGTCGCCTTGTTCGATGCCACGTCATGGGAAGCGACGCACGCTCAGGATCTGCGGGATGCGCGCGCGATCCTGGAAGAGGCGGGCGCGCGCGCGCGTGAAGAGCGCGCCCAAGCCTCGGTCCCGCCGGTCGCCGCCGGCCTGGAATTTGCCGGCCATGCCGCCTTCATCGCGGCGCCGCGCGCGCGCACGAAAGGCGTCGTATTGGACGGCCGCGCGTTCCTCCATGACTACGACTGGCGCCGGGATGAGGATTTCCGGGTCCTGCGGCACATCATGACCGCGCCGATGATGGCGGCGCACTGGATGAACATGCGCTACTACGCATCCATGGTCGACAACAAGCGCTTCGGCGGTGGCAACAAGGCCCTGCACAATATGGTGGGCGGATGCGTCGGGGTGCTGGAAGGTGGGGGCGGCGACCTCAGAAACGGCCTTCCAATCCAGTCGCTTTTTGATGGCGGCCATTGGGTCCATGAGCCGATGCGCCTGAATGTGTTCGTGGAGGCGCCGCGCGCCGGCATCGATGAGGTGCTTGCGCGTCACGAGATCGTGCGTGACGTGGTGGAGCATGGATGGCTGTTCTTGTTTCAGATGGACAGCGAGGCCAGCGGCCTGTTCCTGCGCGCCCGTGATGGGCGGTGGGAGCAGGTGTCATGAGCCTGGATGGGCATGTGGCGGCCCACGCCTCGCCGGCGCGCAGTCTCTATCGTGGGCGGCGTGCGGCGTTTTTGACCCAGCACGGCAAGGAGCGCATCGTGGCGCCGGTCCTTGAGGGCTTCGTGGGCTGTCTCGTCGAGCGCGTGGGCGGGTATGACACCGATCTCCTTGGGACATTCACGCGCGATATTCCGCGCGCCGGCACCCAGCTCGAGGCCGCCCGCCACAAGGCGCGCATCGGTATGGAGCTCTCGGGGCTGCCAGTCGGACTTGCCAGCGAAGGGTCCTTCACCCGTGATCCGTTCACGGGGATGTTTCCCTGGAATATCGAATTTTTGGTATTCCTGGACGACTTGTTGGGTCTTGAGGTGGTCGGCATGGCGCAGGGGCGGGCCAACAGCGCCCAGGTCTTAGCGGCGGGCTGGGAGGACGCCGAGCGGTTCGCGCACGCGGTCCGCTTTCCCGAGCATTATTTGGTCCTAAGGCCCGACGGCGACGATGATCCCCGCATCCGCAAGGGGATCGCCGATTGGTCGGGACTCAAGACGGCCTATGAGGAGGCCGCCGCGCGCTCGTCGAGCGGGCGGGTGTTCGTGGAGGTGGATCTGCGCGCCTACGCCAATCCCACGCGCCTCATCAATATCCGACTCGCCGCGGTCGACCTCGGCCGGCGCCTGGCATCGTTGTGCCCCGTTTGCCGCACGCCCGGATTTTGGGTGGTGGAGGTGATCGCCGGGCTCCCCTGCCAGGCATGCGGGGCGCCGACGCGCGAGGCGCGCGCCGAGGTCCGTGGTTGCATGAAGTGCGGGCATCGGGTAACGCGTGATCGCGAGGATCTCGCGCAGGCGGACCCGGCCCGCTGCGATATCTGTAATCCCTAGCGCGCCCATGGACAGCGCAAACCTCAAGGCCATGAGCCCCGCCGCGCGCCACGCGCCCGCGAGGGCGCGGTGAGCGACAACTTTGGCGATGGCGCGCGCCGATGCGCGCCGGACGCGGACGCAAAGGCCCAGGTGCCGGCAGCATCCCTTCGCCTCATCCGCCCCGACGATTGGCACGTTCATCTGCGCGATGGGGCGATGCTGGCCACGGCGGTGGCGGATAGCGCGCGGCGTTTCGCGCGCGCCATCGTCATGCCCAATCTCGATCCCCCGGTGCGCACCGTAGATGAGGCCTTGGCCTATCGCGCGCGCATCCTGTCGGCATTGCCCGCGGGCGCGCGCTTTGAGCCCCTCATGACGCTGTATCTCACCGAGGAGACGCGGCCTGCGGAGATCGCACAAGCGCGCGCGACGGGCCTTGTGCACGCCGTCAAGTACTATCCGGCCGGCGCCACCACCCATGCCGCGCGCGGCGTGCGAGATCTTGCGCGCTGTTATCCGGTCTTGGCGGCCATGGAGCGCCATGATCTCCCCTTGCTCCTGCATGGCGAGGTCACGGACCCCTCGGTGGATGTCTTCGATCGCGAGGCCATGTTCCTCGAGCGCCACTTGTCGCCGCTCATGCGCGCGTTCCCGGGCCTGCGCATGGTTTTGGAGCACATCACGACCCGCGCCGCGGTCGAATTCGTGAGCGCCGCCCCGCAAACGCTGGCTGCCACCGTGACCGCCCACCATCTGCTGCTCGATCGCAATGCGCTCTTCGCGGGGGGGCTACGGCCGCATCACTACTGTCTGCCCCTTCTAAAGCGCGCCCACCACCGCGCTGCGCTGGTCGGCGCGGCGACCGGCGGCAATCCGAAGTTTTTTCTCGGGACTGATAGCGCGCCACATCCTCGGCACGCCAAGGAGTCGTCCTGCGGGTGCGCTGGGATCTATACCGCGCATGCCGCGCTTGAGCTCTATGCAGAGGTCTTCGAAAAGGCCCACGCGCTCGACCGCCTGGAGGGGTTCGCAAGCTGTTACGGCCCGGACTTCTACCGTCTGCCGCGCAATCAAGATCGTGTCACGCTCATCAAGGCTCCATGGCGTGTCCCGTCCACCATAACCGCTGGCACGGACGTGCTCGTGCCCTTGCGCGCCGGAGAGGACATCGCATGGCAGCTTAGCTGATCCGCCACCGCGACGGCGTAGGCCGCGGTATTGATCTTGACCTTCATTCCCAGGAGAACCTCATGTCCGACAATCACAAGAGCCGGGTAGTGACGACCGGCGTGGAGCGCGCCCCCAATCGCGCCCTGTTGCGCGCCACCGGCTTTAGTGACAAGGATTTCGCAAAGCCGATCGTGGGCGTGGCCAACTCTCATAGCACCATCACGCCCTGCAATATGGGCATCGGGCCTCTTGCCGCGCGCGCCGAGGCGGCCCTGGCCGCCGCCGGGGCCATGCCGCAGGTGTTTGGCACCATCACCATCTCGGACGGTATTTCCATGGGCACCGAGGGCATGAAATACTCGCTGGTGTCGCGCGAGGTGATCGCCGACTCGATAGAGACCGTGTGCGCCGGCCAGAGCATGGATGGCGTGCTGGCCTTCGGCGGCTGCGACAAGAACATGCCGGGCGCCATGATCGCCATCGCGCGCCTCGATATCCCGGCGGTGTTCGTCTATGGGGGCACGATCAAGCCCGGCCACCACGACGGACGCGATCTGACCATCGTGAGCGTGTTCGAGGCGGTCGGCGCGCGCATTGCCGGCGCCATTGATGACCGAGAGCTACACGAGATCGAGCGCAAGGCGTGCCCCGGCGCGGGCTCGTGTGGCGGCATGTACACCGCCAATACCATGGCGGCGTTGTTCGAGGCCATGGGCATGAGCCTGCCGTACTCCGCGACTATGACCGCCGAGGACTCCGAAAAGGCCGATAGCACCGCGCGTTCGGCGGCGGTGCTAGTCGAGGCCATAAAAGCGCGGCGGCGGCCACGCGAGATCCTCACGCGCCAGGCCTTCGAGAATGGGCTTGCGGTGCTCATGGCGCTGGGCGGCTCCACCAATGCCGTCATCCATATGCCGGCCATCGCGCACGCCGCTGGCGTGGCGCTGACCCTCGAGGACTTCGACGCCTTCAGCCGCCGCGTCCCGGTGCTGTGCGACCTGAAGCCGTCCGGCCGTTACGTCGCCACCGATCTGCATCGCGCCGGCGGGGTGCCGCAGGTGATGAAGATGCTGCTCGCACACGGCCTCTTGCATGGCGATGCGCTGACCGTCACCGGGCAGACGATTGCCGAGGTCCTGCGGGATGTGCCGGAGTGCCCGCCGGCCGATCAGGACGTGATCCGGCCGTGGGCGCGGCCGGTCTATGCGCATGGCCATCTCGCCATCCTTAGGGGCAATCTCGCCGAAGAGGGGGCGCTGGCCAAGACCAGCGGCGTCAAGGTCCCGAGGATTACCGGCCCGGCGCGCGTGTTCGATTCCGAGGAGGCCTGCATGGCCGCCATCCTGGAACGACGCATAGTAGCGGGTGATGTGGTCGTGATCCGCTACGAGGGCCCGCGCGGGGGGCCTGGGATGCGCGAAATGCTCTCGCCCACCGCCGCGCTCGTGGGCCAAGGGCTCGGTGACCTCGTGGGGCTCGTTACCGATGGGCGTTTCTCCGGCGGCACTTATGGTATGGTGGTAGGCCATGTGGCGCCGGAGGCCGCGGTCGGCGGCATGATCGCGCTGGTGGCCGATGGCGATACGGTGATCATCGATGCCGAGCGGCGCATCTTGCGGCTCGATGTGCCCGAGGAGGAGCTTGCGCGCCGCCGCGCCCTGTGGACGCCCCCCGCGCCGCGCTATACGCGCGGGACCTTGGCCAAATATGCGCGCCTCGTCTCGTCAGCGAGTCGTGGCGCGGTGACGGATGGAGCATGAGCAGGACGGATCCGACCTTCGAGACGGGATCGCGGGCGTGTACCGCAGACAGCCGGCCGGCCGGGACGGGCGCCGAGGGTGGTGGCCCCGGGGGCCGTGACTGGGCGCGCGCCATGGCCTTCGATCACGCCCATCTTTGGCACCCGTACGCGCCCCTGGGCGCGCCGGTCTGGCCGGTGGTGGCGGCCGATGGCGTGCGCCTTACGCTCGCCGATGGCCGGCGGCTGATCGATGGCATGAGCTCGTGGTGGGCGGCGATCCATGGCTACAACCACCCGGTCTTGAATCAGGCCGTGAGCGCGCAGCTGGGGCGCATGGCGCATGTGATGTTCGGGGGGCTCACGCACGGCCCGGCGATCGATCTCGGGCAGCGGCTCGTGGATTTGACCCCGGCGCCCCTTGAAAAGGTCTTTCTGTGCGACTCGGGGTCGGTGGCCGTGGAGGTCGCCATCAAGATGGCGCTCCAGTATTGGCAGGGGCGCGGGCGACCGGGCAAGCACCGTCTGCTCACCGTGCGCGGCGGCTACCACGGCGATACCTTTGCCGCCATGTCGGTGTGTGATCCGGTCACCGGCATGCACCGCCTGTTTACCGGGCTCGTCTTCAAACAGCTCTTCGCGCCGCGGCCCGCGTGCCGGTTCGATGACCCCTGGGAGCCGTCGGCCATCGCCGAATTCGCCGATTTGATCATGGCGCACGCAGACGAGTTGGCGGCGGTCATCCTGGAGCCCATCGCCCAAGGCGCCGGCGGGATGTGGTTTTATCACCCCCAATACCTGCGCGAGGTGCGGGCCTTGTGCGACGCCCACGGCGTGCTGCTCATCGCCGATGAGATCGCCACGGGCTTCGGCCGTACCGGCCGCTTACTGGCCTGCGACCATGCGCGCGTGACGCCGGACATCCTGTGTCTCGGCAAGGCCCTGACCGGGGGCTACATGACCCTGGCCGCGACCCTGACGACCGCCGACATCGCCACCGTGATTGGGCACGGCGAGGCCGGCGCCCTCATGCATGGACCCACGTTCATGGCCAACCCCTTGGCGTGCGCGGCGGCGGTGGCCAGCATCGACCTTTTGACGAGTGGTGACTGGCAGGCCCGCGTCGATGGCATCGCCCGCCAGTTGGTTTGTGAGCTCGAGCCCTGCCGTGGGCTTGCCGCGGTCAGCGACGTCCGGGTGCTGGGTGCCATCGGGGTCGTGGAGACGCGCGCGGCCGTGGACGCGTCGGCGCTCACCGCGCGGTTCGTGGACGCCGGCGTGTGGGTGCGCCCGTTCGGCCGGCTCGTCTATGTGATGCCACCCTACGTCATGGATCCCGACGATCTGTCGGTGTTGACCGCGGCGATCACGCGCGTAGTGGCGGACCTCTGAGGCGCGCGCATGGGGGTTGCCGGGGATCATGGAATATTGTGAAAGGGGGTGCGCGATGCGCGGGGTGTTCATTACCGGGAGCGACACGGGTGTCGGCAAGACCGCAATCGGGGCCGCCTTGGCGTGGCGGCTGTCTCGCGAGGGGCTTGTGGTACGGCCGCGCAAACCCGTGGAGTCAGGCTGCGTCGACCGAGAGGGCGGCGCGCATTCCGGCGATCGCGAGACCTATCACGCGGCAGTCGACGGCCGGGAGCCGCTAGCGCGCATCGGCCATTACCGGTTTCGCGCGCCGCTCTCGCCGGAACGTGCCGCGGCCCTGGAGGGCCGCGCGTTGCGCTTGGATGAGCTCGTCGCGGCGTGCCGTGAAGGGGTCGACGCCCCGGACTTTCTGTTAGTGGAGGGCGCCGGCGGTTTCTATTCGCCGCTCACCGCCGACGCCCTGAATGCCGACCTGGCCGTGGCCCTTGGCCTTCCGGTGCTGGTCGTGAGCGCCGACCGGCTCGGCGCGATCCATCAAACGCTGCTGACGGTCGAGGCGGTCATCGGTCGTGGCCTCGCGCTGGCCGGGGTCGTGTTGAACCAAACGGCCCCGGGCGCCGACCCGGGGATGGATAATGGCGCCGATGTCGCCCGTTGGCTTGGGCGCGATCCGCTGGTCATCCGCCACCACGATGAGGCAAATGGCACCCCGGCGTGGCGCGCCATCGCCCCCTTTGTGACGAAGATTGCCGCCACGCTCGCCGCGGGGTCCGCGCATGAATGGTGATGGGTTTGGTGGCGGGCCTGGCGGGTGGCGGCAGGTCCCAGAATCGGCTATCGCGCGCGCCGCCGAGATCCTCGGCCGCGGCGGGCTGGTGGCGTTTCCGACCGAGACCGTCTATGGCCTGGGCGCGGACGCGCACAACGCGGCGGCGGTGGCGGGCGTGTTCGCGGCCAAGGGGCGGCCGGCCGATCACCCCCTGATCGTTCATATCCATGATGCCGATCAGATGCGCCGCTACGCGCGCGACATCCCACCGGTCGCCTGGCGGCTCGCCGAGCACTTTTGGCCGGGACCCCTGACGCTGATCCTGCCCCGCGGCCCCGGCGTGGCCGATGCCGTCACCGGCGGCCAGGACACGATCGGCCTGCGGGTCCCGGGGCATCCCGTGGCGCTGGCGCTGCTCAAGGCCTTCGGGCGCGGGGTGGCCGCGCCCTCGGCCAATCCCTTTGGCGGCGTGAGCCCGACCACGGCCGCGCATGTCGCCTTTGGTCTCGGGCAAGCGGTGGATGCGATCCTGGATGGCGGGGCCTGCGCGGTCGGCCTGGAGTCCACCATCCTCGACCTGAGCGGGCCCGTGCCGCGCCTGCTGCGCCCGGGCGCGGTAAGCCCCCGGGCGCTGGCCGCGATCATCGGCCGGACGCCCATGTTTGCCGCGTCCGGCGGCCCGCGCGCCCCCGGACGCCTCCCTTCTCATTACGCCCCCGCGACCCCCCTGCGGCTCGTCAGCGATCCAGACCGGGAGTGGCGCCACGGCCCCCGGCCGCTGGCGGTGATGGCCTTGCGTCCGCCGGCCTCTGGGACGGTGCGCTGCCGTTGGCTGGTGATGCCGCGCGCGGCCGGCGCCTATGCCCATGCGCTCTACGCGCGCCTGCGCGCCATCGACCGCTGGGGTTGCCGTCTGGTCCTGGTCGAACGGCCACCCGCCACCGAGGCATGGGACGCGGTGCGCGACCGTCTGGAGCGCGCCGCCCGCGGCACCGCCGTCCCAGGGGCCGCGGGGCGCAAGGAGTCGGGGGCGGCGCGCCAGAAGTAGCTTCCTTCTGTTCGCGCCGGGGCCTGGCGTATCGCCCATCCCGCCCGGTGCCGGTCCGTGAGGTGCCGTCCGCCCCGAAAATCGGTATCGTACGCGTGTCGCGTGGCCATGACAGAGGTGCTGGGCGCGGCGCCCTTGCTACCGAAAGCCAGGGCTGTCTCGTGAGGAACCGATGAAGACCCAAGACCGCAAGGCCCGTTCGCGCCCCAAGAGGCGCGCGCCACCGAAGATCTCCCATACCCACAAACCCGCCGACCTTACCCCGCTCGACTGGCAGCGCGCCCTGCGCCGGCAGTTCGGGCGCGAGCAGGCGTTTCACTGGGAGAACGTCGGGGACGAGGCGATATTCTCCGATTTTCAGGTAAGCAACCCGGCGAGCCGATCCCGCTACCGGGTGACGGTCCGCGGGCTGCAGCCGGGCGACAACCGCTGTTCCTGTCCCGATTTCGCTACCAACGAGCTCGGCACCTGCAAGCATATAGAATTCGTGCTCGCGAGGCTCCTCAAGAAGCGCGGCGCCAAGGCCGCCTTCGCGCATGGCTATCATCCGGTGTTTTCGGAGCTCGTTTTGCATAACGATGGCCACCGCTCCGTCCGGTTCCGGCCGGGAAGCGCATGCCCCGCCGCTGTGCGCAAGGCAGCGGCGGGCCTCTTTGCGCAGTCCGGGGGCAATTTGTGCCCCGATCGTTTCGATGATCTGGAGTCCTTCATGAAGGAGGCGACCCGGGCCGGCCACGAGCTGCGGGTTCCCGACGAGGTGCTGGATTTTGTCGCCGGGTGGCGCGACGCTGCGCACCGCGCCCGGACCCTGGATCGGCTGTTCCCAAAGGGCGCCGCCGACTGGGGCCGCGCGCGGCTCACGAAGCTTGCCCTCTACCCCTATCAGGTCGAGGGCGCCTTGTTCGCGGCGCGCGCCGGGCGCGCCCTCATAGGCGATGAGATGGGGCTTGGCAAGACCGCGCAGGCGATCGCCGCCGCTGAGATCCTGGCGCGCTATTTCGGGGTGTCGCGCGTGCTCGTGGTCTGCCCGACGTCGCTCAAATATCAGTGGCAGGGCGAGTTTTTGCGTTTTGCCGGGCGTAAGGCGCGGGTGATCGCCGGAGGCCGCGCGCAACGACAGAAGGAGTACACGTGTGACGATTTCTGCAAGATCACCAATTACGAAAAGCTCGATCCGGATCTCGATCTCATCAGCGGCTGGGCGCCGGAACTCGTCATAGTCGATGAGGCGCAGCGCATCAAGAACTGGAATACCATCGCGGCACGCGCCTTGAAACGCATCGACAGCCCCTATGCCGTCGTACTCACGGGGACGCCGCTCGAGAACAAGCTGGAGGAGCTCGTCTCTATCGTGCAATATGTCGATCAGCACAGGCTCGGGCCGACCTGGAGACTTCTGCATGAGCACCAGGTGCGCGACGAGGCCGGGCGCGTCATCGGTTACGCCGGTCTCGACACCATCGGCAAGACGCTCGCGCCGATCATGATCCGGCGGCGCAAGGCCGAGGTTCTGCGCCAGCTGCCGGAACGGACCGACAGCACCATCCTCGTCCCCATGACCGAGGCGCAGATGCGCTATCACGAGGACAACGCCGATATTGTCGCGCGCATCGTCCAGCGCTGGCGCAAGACGCGCTTTCTGTCGGATACGGATCAAAGGCGCCTGACCTGCGCCCTGCAGAACATGCGCATGGCATGCAACAGCACCTATCTGCTCGATCAGGACAGCGACCATGGCGTGAAGGCCGACGAAGTGGCGGCGCTGGTGGATGACCTTGCGGCGCAAGACGCCAAGGCCGTCATCTTCTCGCAGTGGACGCGCAGCCATGACATCGTCATCCGCAGGCTCAAGGCCCGCGGCCTGGGTTATGTGAGCTTTCATGGCGGAGTGCCCTCGGAAAAGCGCCCGGCGCTCGTGCAGCGGTTTCGCGACGATGCGGATTGCCGGGTCTTTCTGTCCACGGATGCCGGCAGCACCGGCCTCAATCTGCAGCATGCCACCACGCTCATCAACATGGATCTGCCCTGGAACCCGGCGATTCTGGAGCAGCGTATCGCGCGCATTCACCGCATGGGGCAGAAGCGTCCGGTGCGCATCGTGAATCTCGTGGCCAAGGGGACCATAGAGGAGGGCATGCTGGGGGTGCTCGCTTTCAAGCGTTCGCTCTCGGCCGGTATTCTGGACGGAGGGGCGGGCGAGGTATCGCTGGGCGGCTCGCGCCTCAACCGTTTCATGAAGGACGTGGAGAACGTGACCGGGCGCATGGGGGAGGCCGCGGAAGTGGCGCCCGCCGAGGAACGCGCCTTCGAGTCCGTGGCGGCGAAGGCGGGTGCGGGATCGCGCGGGGAGGGTGCCGCCGGTGATGGCGGGCCTGCGTCGGCGGTCCCGGGGGAGGGGCGTGACCGGTCCTCGCCTGCCACGGCGCATGTCCCGAATGATCCCTGGGCAGCCCTCGCGGGCCTTGGCCGTCAGCTGCTCGGCGCCTTTACGGCCACTCACGATGATGGCGCCGCCCATCCGTGGGTTGAGCGCGACGCGGCGAGCGGCCGATCCTCGCTCAAGATCCCGCTGCCGCCACCGGATGTGGCCCGTGAACTGGTTGCCGCGCTGGCGCGGTTCATGGACGCGTTCCAGGGCCACGATTCCTCGTGACAGCCGGTAGCCGACGGCGCGCCGTCCGAGCCTGTGGGGGGATCGGGGCATCGCGCCGGTCCACGCTAAAGCACCAAGGCGGTGGCAGGCCGGCGCGCGGGATCGAGGGTTGAACGCAAGACGCGTGCTGCCAGGAGACCTCATGATTGGCGGGGAGGTGTGCGCACGGGGCGGGTCGTGCAATGAGACATCTCGAATGCGTGCTGGCATGATATGCGCACCTATCCATCACGCACCATGAGCCGGTGCTGCGAGAGGCCTGCGTACAGGACCGCGTGGGCCCCGATTTCCCCCTTTACCGCCCCTTTGCGGCCGTGATGAGCCTGTTACTGCGGCGCCGGTGCGCGGATTCGATGCGAGGTTGTCGAGGTGGAAGCCGTCCGATGGCCGAGGCGCGAGGGACAGGAGGCGCTGGTTGTGACACAATGCCCGCACTTTGCGACATCCGGCCACGCTGAAGAGGTTTATGGGCTGGAACCGACGTTGGGAGGTCTGATGGCGGCACTTGTCGGCATCATCATGGGGTCGCGTTCCGATTGGGACACGATGCGGCATGGCGCGCAGACACTGAGCGATCTCGGCATTGCCCATGAGGTCCAGGTCGTCTCGGCGCATCGTACCCCCGATCTGCTCTTCACTTATGCCGCGCAGGCCGAGGGTCGCGGGCTGCGCGCGATCATCGCCGGCGCTGGTGGCGCCGCCCATCTCCCCGGCATGGTGGCCGCCAAGACCACGCTTCCGGTCTTGGGTGTGCCCGTGCAGTCCCAGGCCCTGAACGGGCTCGATTCGCTGTTGTCCATCGTCCAGATGCCGGCCGGCGTGCCGGTCGCCACCTTTGCCATCGGCAAGGCCGGGGCGATCAATGCCGCATTGTTCGCGGGCGCGCTGCTTGCCGGATACGATAGCGCGATCCGCGAGGCGCTCGCGGCCTTCCGGGTCCGGCAGACCGAAGCCGTTCTAGCCCATGGAGATCCGCGCGTCCCATGATCGTCGGCATCATCGGCGGAGGTCAACTTGCGCAGATGCTGGCCATGGCCGGTCAGCCGCTTGGCATCCGTTGCCTCTTTCTGGACCCCGCCCCGGATGCCTGCGCGCGCACGACCGGCGAGTTATTGTGCGGCGACTACGGCGACGACCGCCTGTTAGACGAGCTCGCGCGCCGCGCCACGGTCGTGACCTATGAGTTCGAGAACGTGCCGGAGGCGGGTCTTCGCCGTCTCGCCTCTCGGGTGAGCGTGCATCCTCACCCCCAGGCGCTCGCCCTGGCGCGCGACCGCTGGCACGAGAAGCGCCTGTTTGCCGACCTCCACATACCGACACCCCCGTTCGTGGCCGTCGATACGCGCGCGGACCTGGAACGGGCGCTTGCCATCACCGGTTGGCCGGCGGTCCTGAAGACCCGCACCATGGGCTACGACGGCAAGGGTCAGCGGGTCCTGCGCGGTCCCGCCGACGTCGATGGTGCGTTCGCCGCGCTCTTTGGCGCGCCATTGATCCTGGAGGGCTTCGTGGCCTTCGATCGCGAGATCTCGGTGGTCGCCGTGCGCAGCGCCACGGGCGACGTGCGCTTCTATCCGCTGACCGAGAATGTCCACAGAAACGGCGTCCTTGTGCAATCGCAAGCGCGTCCCGGGGACCCGATGACGGCGCGCGCCGAGGACTATGTCGGCCGGCTCCTTGCGCATTTCGCCTATGTGGGCGTGCTGGCCGTGGAGTTCTTCCAGAAGGGCGATACGCTACTCGCCAATGAGATGGCACCACGGGTGCACAACTCCGGCCACTGGACGATGGAGGGCGCTGAGACCAGCCAGTTCGAGAATCACCTGCGCGCCGTGCTGGGCCTGCCGCTTGGCGCCACGCACGCGCTAGCACCCTCGGGCATGGTCAATTTCGTGGGCCGCCTGCCCGAGGCATCGGCGGTGCTCGCCGTACCCGGCGCCCATCTTCATGTCTATGGCAAGGTCGCGCGGCCAGGCCGCAAGCTCGGCCATGCCACGGTGCGCGCCCCTCGCGAACCGGATGTCCAAGACGCCCTGGCGCGCCTGCGCGTGCTCGCCGAGGCCGGCGGCACGATTTAGCCCACGATCCGCTCCTTTTCCCGCCACTCCATGTATTCCGGGGCCTCCACGTCCTGTTGACGCATCAGCAGGTCCATTTGCCCCAGATGATAGGCATGGTGGCCGAGAATGGACCATAGGAGGCCCATTCCCGTGTAGTGACGGCCGGCGAACGCGAGCGGCTTGTCGAGGTCGCCGGCGCCGAGGGCCGCGAGGCGTCCCATGTTCTTCTGGTGGCGCTGCTCATAGACGTCGATAAAGCTCGGGACGGTCTTCACGGCCTCGATCACTGGGTCCTTTTCCGGCATCGGCATGGTCCCGTTCGCGGGGATCGCGGGCAACTGGCTGATCCAATGCGACTCGGTCGTCGCCAGGTGGCGGGACAGCGCGGCGATGGTGATCTTATTGATGCGTGACCCAAGATAGAGGGCCTTTGAATCCTTCGGTATGCCCAGCCATTGGGGCTCACCCACGGCGCGCAGATAGTCGAATGTGTGCAGGACCTGTTCATTGAACAGTGACCGAAAGCGTTCCAGTTCCGTCATAAGAAAACCTCCGTAAATGTGTCGGGGAGCGGCTTGTTCCTGACTGCAAAATACCGATCATAGGCCCGCGGGCATGACCATAATGGGGCCGAACGGCGGTCTGCAGGCCTTATCGGGAGGCCACTTAGGTCCCTCGAGGTGCCGCGAAGCCGTGCCGGCGCAGGCGCCGGTAGAGGGTGCGTTCACTGACGCCCAGGGCGTCGGCCATTGCCCGGCGTTTGCCTTGGTAGCGTTCGGCGAGGGCCTCGAGCTGTTCGCGCTCCAGGCCCCCCCAGTTGGGGGCCGTGGCCGCGCCGATATCGGTGCCCGTCTCCTCGAGACCGAGGTCGCCCGGTTCTATGACTTGCTCATGGCAGAGCGCCACGGCGCGTTGCAGGACATTGCGCAGCTCGCGCACGTTTCCCGGGAAGTCGTGTTGCATGAGGCGTATCCAGGCCGCCTCGCTCAATCGCGCGTGGCGGCCGTTGGCGGCGTTGATGCGCGCGAGCAGGGCCTCGACCAAAAGCGGGATGTCCGCGCGGCGCTCGCGCAACGACGGTAGGGCGATGGTAATGCATGCGATACGGTAGTAGAGGTCTTCCCGGAACAGGCCGCCGGCGACGGCGTTCTTGAGATCCCTGTTGGTGGCCGCCACGAGCCGGACGTCGGCATGGAGCGTCTCGCGTCCCCCGACTCGACGGAATGTCCCGCTCTCCAGGACGCGTAGTAGCTTGGCCTGCATGGCAAGCGGGATCTCACCGATCTCATCCAAGAACAGCGTGCCGTTGCACCCGTCCTCGAAGAGCCCGGCCTTGCGCCCCACGCAGCCCGTGAATGCACCGGCTTCGTGTCCGAACATCTCGCTCTCAAACAAGTTTTCCGGGAGCGTCGTGCAGTCGATGGCCACGAATGGGCCGCCCCGGCGTGGGCTGTGATCATGTAGGTAGCGGGCGGCGAGTTCCTTGCCGACCCCGCTCTCCCCGGTGAGCAGCACCGGCGCCGGGCTGGCCGCGGCCTGGCTCAATTGATCAATGGCATGCAGCAAGGGGCGCGAACGCCCCACCATGCGCATCTCCTCGCAGTTCATGGCCTCCGGCGGCGCAAGCCTCTGGATCGACTCCCCCAGATAGGTCTCGCCGTCCGGGAGCACGACCGGGTGCCCCTTGATCCCGACATATTCGGGGCGGCCCTTACCGTCGAAGTGGGTATGCACGACACGCTGGATCTCGCCGCACGCAAACACCTGTTGATGGGGACAGTCCTCGCCATGCAGGTGGCAGGGTGTGTCGCGATGGTGCGAGACTTCATAGCAATGGCGGCCGATCAACTGCTCGCTCTTCACCCCGTAGGTGGTGCGGTAGGCGCAGTTGGCGGCGATGATCCGGTAGGCACGGTCAATGAGCACGGCCGGGTGGTCGTGCATGTCGATCAAGGACTGCACGGATTCGTGGAGACGCGATGCTGACAGCTTTGACATGCTGTCATGACAGCACTGTCACCGATGTCATGTCAAGCGGCCGCGCGGTGGTGTCGGGCCCCGTATATATCGGGCCTTGCAGGCCATGGCGCCCAAGGACGGGCGCGGCACGAGTATTGCTTTAGGGCCTCCGTGGTAAGCACCACACCCTGATTTGTCCGTGACCTCAATAGGAATCTCATGTCCGATAGCATACGCATCATCCTGACCTCGGGAACCCGGGAGAAGCTGCAAATGGCCGCCATGACCGCCGCTGTGGCCGCGGCCGGCGGGACCGATGTCGGCATCTTCGTATCCATGAACGCCCTGCCGTATTTCCGCCGCGAGGGCGCCCCCGAGGCCCCTGTCGAAGGCGAGGTCGGGCATGCCCTCAAGGCCCGCAACGCGCCACGCTTTCTCGATCTCTTCGCGCAGGCCGTCGATCTTGGGTCGGCGCGGGTCTACCCATGTTCCATGGCCCTGGACGTCCTGTCCCTGAGACCAGCTGATCTCGTCCCCTATCTGGAAAAACCCACCGGCCTCACCAAGTTCCTGAGCGAACTGGAAGGCAGCCACGTCCTTACTTTCTGAAGGGAAGGGAAGAAATGAGTGAAACCAGGATCGTCGATGCCCGCGGAAGCTTCTGTCCCGGACCTCTCATGGAATTGATCGCCGCAATGAAGACCGCGACCGTAGGCGACGAGCTCGAGGTCCTATCCACCGACCGGGGGTCGGCCGAGGATATCCCGGAGTGGATCAAAAAGGTTGGCCACACATTGGTATCCAGTTCGGAGGAGGGTGGCGTCTACCACCTGCGCGTTCGCAAGGCCAAATAACGTCTTCATGCCAAAGGCGGGAGGAGCGATAACTTCATGAAAAGAATACTCATAGTGGGTGGTGGCACGGGCGGGACGATCCTTGCAAACAACCTTGCCCGCAGGCTTCGGCCGGAGATCGACGGCGCGCGCGTATCGGTGACCATGCTATCGGCCAGTGCGCGCCACATGTATCAGCCAGGACTGCTCTACGTCGCGTTTGGCAAAATGGCCCCGTCCGAGCTCTACGCCGACCAAAAGACCCTGCTCGACCCGGTGATTCACTTCCACGTCGATCCCGTGGAATCTTTCGATCTCGACCATAACGAGGTCAAGACCAAGGGCGGGAGCGTCTACGATTATGATTATCTGGCGATCTGCACGGGTTCACGCCCGGAGCTCGTCTCCGTCCCCGGCCTTATGGAAAACGCCCACCATGTGTATACCGAGGACGCGGCCGTAAAGACCGCCGAGGCCCTGAGGACC
This sequence comes from Pseudomonadota bacterium, assembly GCA_021841585.1. Classification (GTDB taxonomy): domain Bacteria; phylum Pseudomonadota; class Gammaproteobacteria; order Acidiferrobacterales; family Acidiferrobacteraceae; genus Acidiferrobacter. Next base: position 39,679 of record JAKBUS010000013.1, read on the forward strand.
TTCGAGGGCGGACGGATCGCCATCGTCACCGGGGTCCCGCACAAGTGCCCCATGGTGCCGCTCGAGCTCACCTTCATGATGTACGACTACTTCAAGGACCGTGACCTTCTGGACAAGGTCAGTTTTATGTATACCTACCCCATAGGCCGCATCCATTCCCTGGAGAACGTCGCCAAGTGGGCGGCTCCGGAATTCGATCGCATGGGCGTGCGCTACGAAACGCTGTTCAACGCCCGAGAGGTCGATGGCGTCAAAAAGTGCGTGCATAGCGAAGAGGGGAGCAAGGTGGAGTTCGACCTGCTGATAGCCGTCCCGCCCCACAAGGGCATGGAGGTGATAGAGCAAAATAAGCTCGGGACCGCGGGATGGATACCCACCAATCGTGCGACGCTTGCCATGGAAGGCCGAAACAACGTATTCGTGCTTGGCGACACCACGAACCTGCCGATCAGCAAGGCCGGCTCCACGGCGCATTACGAGGCCGAGGTGCTGGGCGAGAACCTTGCGCGGCTTGTAACCCAGGGCGGGGCCATGCGTTTCTATGAAGGCAAGGTCTTTTGCTTTATCGAGGCCGGCAAGGACCGCGCCACCTACGCATCATTCGACTACAAGAATCCGCCTCAGCCCCGGCCACCGTCGCGCGCCATCCACTGGTTCAAGCTCGCCTACAATCGCTTGTACTGGAATAGCGTGCGCGGCCTGCTGTAAGGAGCGATACCATGCCAACCGATAATGCAAACGTGGGGGATGCGACGGCCATCCTGGTCGAGGCCGGATTCGAGACGCTGACCGACGAGATGGTCGGGCGCCTCGCGCAGGCCGCAAGCCAAGGACTCGACGTCCTGGACGACCTGCAGCGCCACCGCATACTGGAGATCCTGCCGCTCGTGGGTGAGTTCGCGGCCTCTGGCGACCTTGCCCGGCTGATGCGGCTCGCGCGCCTTATGGGCGCGGCCGAGGACGCCTTGACTGATGACCTCGTGACGAGGCTTGCCGGCCTTGCGAGCCAGGCCATGACCATCGTGGATCATGTCGCATGCGCCGATGACGGTCGCTACGCGCGCATATGGGAGCGCGTGAATGAGCGCCTCACGCCCGCGCTCGTCGATCGTGCCCTGAAGGCCTTGCCGGTACTGCTCGATCTCTTCGAGGGCGTCACGGCGAGCGGTGTCCTGGCGGATTTCGTGGAAGGCTTCGAGCGGCTCCAAGGGGAGCTTGCCAAGGCCCCGCGTCCGGGCGGAGGACTTGGCGGACTGTGGGCCCTCCTCAAGGATGCCGACAATCAGAGGGTCTTGCAGGCGCTTTTCATCTATGGGCGGCACGCCCTCAAGATCGAGGGGTCGTCGGCGAGCGCGACTGGCGCACGATAAAGCGTCCATACATATGGAAAGCCGAGGCGTGCCCAGGGATAGGGCAGACGTAATAATATGTACCCGGGCGCCGCGCGACAAAGTGCACCGTTGCTTCGGCGTAGCGCGCGGCGCGCAGCCGGCTGCTCGACCGCGGCGCCAATGCCGCGATACGAGCCAGCATATCGGGCGGGTGTCGCCCGATCTCGAGCGGATAGGGCGGTTTGGCCGAAGTAATGACGAGGCCATGGATCATGCCCGGGCCATAATCCATGTTAATGACCTTGAGGGTCACATGCGCCCCTTGCGACACGCATACCGTGGGGTTCGTAAGCCCCCCGGTCTCGAAGCTCATGTCCGGGTGGCGCGGGGCATTGGCCACCACCGTGATTACCACTTTCTTGCCGGGAAACATGACGGCATGGGGTCCGCGACGCTCGCCGTTCATGCGCGAGGATTGCCACACGATCCGCCCTTTCGTCCACGGGATCGTCGGACCCACGACCGGCGGCGCGCCACCTATCATTGCCATGCGCATCGCGGTCCTTTCCGTACCGCTGCGCGTTGCAGCGAGGCTGACGGGGGCGGCAAACACCAGGAAGGCCAAGACGGGTAAAAGACGCACGTTCATAAATACCGCAGGCAAGGCTGATGCTTGATCTTATGAACTCCCGTTCCGCCGGTCAATACGAATCGAGATCATAGCTTGCCAACAATTGTTGCGGTGGCCCCCGGCATCGGGCGCAAGGCGGCGCAGCCGCGCCAAGACGGGCAGCGGAAACACCGGCCCTCTTTTAAGCGGCGTATCCATATCCTTGTCGCCTCCAAGGGGCCTGCAGGCGGTGGTAAGATAGAGCCGATCGACGGTCCGGTCCGCCAATAGACTATAAAAAAGCCGTGGCCCGCCCGTCATGCATACGCGCCGAAGCCCCCATTCGCCGAGTGCGCGCAGCGCCTCCTTGCCCGTCACGAACGGGCCGCCTCAACCGTGATGACATCGAGCCCCGCCGCGCACGCCGTTTGCGCCTCGTCTTTTGCCGTGGCGGACTCACTGCCATGATGGCGCCAGGATGCGCGGCCTAGAGCGCCCCGCTCGCCAAATCATGGGGTCGCGAGGTCACGACGACGCACGCGAAATGCGCGCTCAGGCCGCGCGCGGCGGTGACCTCGAAGGTCCGGATAGCGTTCGTGCGTGGGTGTCATCATGTCCTTGAACTGACCCGCGGCGAGCGCCCGGGCCTGGGAGCCGGTGGTGAGTGCGGCGTCGGCCTGCACCAGCGATTCCGTATACAGGCGCCAATCCCGGTCATTGGCGATGGTGGCGAAGACGGCCTTCAATCCATCGCCGCCGCATCGCGAAACTTCAAGTCCGGGCGAGCAGCAGCTCCGTGATCGCTTGGCCCGACAGCGGGCGCGCCACTAGATAGCCTTGCACCAGGTCGCAGCGCTGGCGGCGCAGGAAGCTCATCTGGTCCTCGGTCTCGACGCCCTCGGCGATGATCTCGAGCCCCAATTCGTGGCCGAGCGTGATGATGGCGCTGGTGATCGCGCCGCCGTCGGCGTGCCGCGTGAGGTCAGCTATGAATGATTGGTCGATCTTGAGCGCATTCAAGGGAAAGCGCTTCAGATAACTCAAAGACGAGTAGCCGGTCCCGAAATCGTCGACCGCAAGCCGGATACCCATGTCGCTCAGCGCCTCCAGCATATCGACCGCCTCCTGGGCGTTTTCCATGAGTACGGACTCCGTAAGTTCCAGTTCCAGCAGACCATCGCCCTGTGGCCAGCGGCCGAGAATGTCGGCCAGCACCGCGAGCAGGGCGCGATCGTGAAACTGGCGCCCAGAGATGTTTACCGAGACGCGCATGTCACTTAGCCCTTGCGCGCGCCAGGCCTCCATCTGAGCAAGCGCCGCCTGCAGTGCCCATTCTCCCGCCGGCACGATAAGGCCGGTCTCCTCGAGCAACGGTATGAAGCCCACCGGGCTTACAAGCGCTCCATCGGGCTGCTGCCAGCGCATAAGCGCCTCGACGCCCACGATCCGCTCGCTCACCATATCCTTCTGCGGCTGATAGAAAAGCCGCAACTCGTCGCGCTCCAGCGCGCGGCGCAGCCGACTCTCCAGGGTCAACCGTTCGAGCGCTTTTGCGTTCATGTCGGCCGTGTAGAACTCATGGGCATTGCCGCCGCGCAGCTTCGCGCGATCCAGGGCGCTACCGGCATTTTTTAGAAGCGTCTCGGCATTGGTGCCGTCCGCGGGGGCAAGGCTCACGCCGACGCTTACCGTCAAGAAAAACTCATGACCGTCCACGTTGAATGGCTCGCTCACCACAGCCGCCAGGTGGTCTGCAAAAATGCTCGCCTCCTGGGCCGACTCCGTGGGCGCGAGCAAGGCGGCGAATTCGTCGCCCCCGAGGCGCGCGACGAACGCCTTTCTTCCGAGGACGGTGCGCAGGCGTTCGGCGAATTCCTGGACGATACGGTCGCCAACGCGCGGACCAAAGGTGTCGTTTACACGCTGAAACCGGTCGAGATCAAACAACAGGACGGCCAGAGACCGGTTTTCGTGCCCGTCTTGAGTGATGGCAAGATCGATGTGCTCGGCTAGCAGCGCGCGCGTGGGAAGATTGGTCAACGGGTCGTGGTGCGCGAGGTAATTTATGCGCTCCTCGGTGGCGATATGCTCGGTCATATCCTTTCCCGTCGATACAAAATAGGTTATGGCGCCGCTCTCGTCGCGCAAGGGCGTGATCGTCGCCTGCTCGTAGTAGAGCGAACCGTCCTTTCGGCGGTTGATGAACATGCTCCGGTATACGGACCCGGACCGTATCGTATGCCACATATGGCTGTAAAAAGCTCGTTCATGGCGGCCGGAGCGCAGGAGGCGTGGCGTATGGCCTAGCGCCTCCTCGCGGGGGTAACCCGTGATCATCTCGAAGGCCTTGTTGACATAACGGATGACGCCTCTGGTATCAGTTATGAATACCGAGTCCCCGGATTGTTCTATGGCAATCATAAAGCGTCGTAGTTCCTGCTCCGTGCGTCTTCGCTCGGCGATCTCGGCGGACAGCTCCGTGGTGCGGCGCGCGTGCAGAAAGTGCAGGCGACGCATATGCATGCGCGAGCGTTCCCGTTCAACGGCGCTCGTTATGCTGCGACCGGCGGCGAGCAGGGCGCCGCGCGTGGGTGGCAGAAGCGCGTCCTGGTTTACCGCGAGGTCGATAAAGCCGATAAGGTGGTGGTTGTCGAGCAAAGACAGCACGGCGCGCCGAAGGCCGGGTGCGATCGGCAATGGCGCGTGCCGGCGCGCCTTGCGAAAGCGCCCAAGGCGGTACGGGTCCTCGACGCTCGCAAAGCCTTCGCGCCGTGGCGCGGTGCGGTATTCCTTGTACTGCACGATGCGCGCCGCGTATATCCCGGGAAAACGCAAAAGAGCCGTGGTAGCGCGCGCCACCACCCGCTCTTGGCCCTCGTTGCCGAGCAGGTCGGTAATGAGCGCTGGAAGGGCCCTCAATACCGCCTGCACCCGCCGACGGACCGGCATCGCCGGTCGCGATGCGCGTCGGCCCCTGTGTGCGACCCGCAAGGTGGCGCGCGGTACGATAAAGAGGGCCGCCTCCCTACGTATGCCGTTTGGGGCGATGCTTTTGCGGATCACGCGTGTCCGCGGCCTCCTGAGATAGGGGACCAGCTTGCGCCCACAATCGTCCGGATCCATGAGTACGACGACCTGGAAACCTTCATCCGTCCGCCTGGTCATGGGTGGCAAGTATAAGAGAAGGCGTGGCCAAACAAATCGGCCTTCCAGACCGGTCCATTGGAGGCCCGTTAGGCTTGAGATGTGATGCGCGGTTTTGCGGGGTGTGCGGGTGCGTGCACGCGGTATCGTCTGGGCTTTTAGTGGCGACCGCGCTCATGGGCTTGTCCTTTGCGATCGGACAAATGAGTCTGCGCTACGCGCCTGCGCTGTTTCTGGTGGGGCTCTGGTTCACCATGGCGGGCGCACTTTTTGCTTGGTTTAGGCGCAAGCATCGGGCGCTCGCCAACGGAAGCGATCGGCGGCGCGTGCTCACCATGGCCCTCAAGGCCGCGGGCATCATGGGGACGATCTTCGTGAGCTCAAAGACCATCCCCGCGGGCGAGTCGGCGACCCTGACCTTTGCTCGCCCCCTGTTTGTAGTCGTGGGTGGCCGGTGCCGCTCCGCTATTGCGTGTTTCGCTATTCGCGCGAGCCGATGCCAGCGCGCGGCAACATGAGGTCTCACGTCCAGTAGACGCGCTCGGGGTCGTCGTTGAGTTCGGCGACGGCGTCGACAAGGCTTGGCTGGGCGCTTTGGATCACCCATGCATCGGTTATGTGGTCGCGCCGATAGAGGTGCCAGACATTATGGCCGCTGCGAAAGCGCAGCCAAGCGACATCTATAATGCCGCCTGCGCTATCGACAGTGCGTGAGCAGCAGGGGCTTCGCACGATGTAGCCCTCGGGGCCGGGCACCACCGCGGGTGTGACATAGCGGTAGCGGCGCCGGTTTTTGAGCAGGCGCAGGATACGCCGTCTATCGACGTCATTGGGGTGTATGGGAGGCGCGGCGGAATCATGCACGGGCGCCTTTCCATGGTAGTGGGCGTCATTCACGGTGAGCGACCCGACCGGTGGTCCATGAGGGCCGGTTTGCCGTTAAAGGGGGCGGGCGCGCGCATGCCTAATCCGGGCGCGTGGCCGGCACGGCCCATTGCAGTCGGCCAGCCACGATCGCGCGCACATCGGCGGTTGGGTCTTCGGCGAGTATCGCAAGCCAGGACGCGTCTATGCGTCGCGCCAGGACGCGCCGGATATGGGGATCCGCATCGCCGAGCATAAGCGGCAGCATGTGTGTCGTGACGCGCGCGGCCACGATGCGCCGGACGATGATATCGGGATCGTCGATCATGATGATGAGGTCGCTGCCAAAAAGCCTACGCGCGACCGCGACGCGCACGCGCGCATCGGCATTTTCGCGCAGCGGCAAGATGTGATCAAGCGGCGCGCGCGCGATGGCCTGACGGCGTACCTGCCGGTCCGGGTCGTAGAGGAGCTCGGGGGCGTAATAGGGGTGGGCACGCGCGGCCGCGGCCCGGCGGATGTCCTTGGGCCATTCGGGGGTGGCGCAGCGCGTCCCGAACGAGGGGTTGCGATGAAAGAAGCGGTGGATCCCCAAGGCGCTCCGCGCGTGCAAGCACATGGACCCGGGCCGGCACCGGGCCGGCCACGGCCATTGATGGACGCAACAGTGCGCGCACTCCTGGCGCTGAACAGTATCGTCCGCCATCTGGCCTTTTCGTTCGTCGGTTGTCATGGGCCTTCTCCGAGCGCGGGCCGCCTTTTCATGAAACGCCCCCTGACCAGCCCACCCTTGCGGTTGGGTCGACCCTATACGAAGCAATTACCATACCAGGCCGCGACCAGACTTGCGGGGCGCGCGCACGGACCGGATCCGAGGCGCCTGGTGGCTACAGGCGTCGCAGCGGGATGGCGTGCTTTTTCAGGGCGTAGCCAACCTGTCGGGGCGTGAGATTGAGCAGGCGCGCGGCCTTCGCCTGTACCCACCCGCACTGCTCGAGGGCCCAAATCAGGCGTTCGCGCTCGGAGCCCGCGGGCGGCGGGTTGTGCGCGCCCCCCGCGGCTGATACGCCGGGTCTCGTGTCCATGCGCGACAGGGGGTGCAGGGTGCCGCCCTTCGCCGCCCAGCCCTCCTGCAGGACCCCCGAAAAGCACTTTCCCTGTTGGCAGGAAAGGTCCGGAAGTTCGATGACATCGCCTTGCGTCATGGTCGCGGAGCGCTCCACGCAGTTCTCAAGCTCGCGCACATTGCCGGTCCAGTTGCATTGCAAAAGGGTACGCATCGCCTCCGGCGCCATACGCACGCTCCGGCCGTTCTCCCGATTGAACTTATCGAGACAATGCTCAACCAGAAACGGGATGTCCTCATGGCGTTCGCGCAAGGGCGGCAGAAAGATGGCCACGACATTGATACGGTAGTAAAGATCTTCGCGGAACACACCGTCGGTGACCGCCGCCTCCAGGTCGCGGTTGGTGGCGCATATGAGGCGTACGTCGACCCGAATCGACTTGTTTCCGCCGACCCGCTCGAATTCGCGTTCTTGCAGCACGCGCAAAAGCTTCGTCTGGAAGGCCGGCGAGATCTCGCCGATCTCGTCTAGGAAGAGCGTGCCGCCATGCGCGGATTCAAAGCGCCCCTTGCGCTCCTGCGAGGCACCGGTGAAGGCGCCTTTTTCGTGG